>JBEGJW010000011.1:0-22386 GCA_041184445.1 Actinomycetota bacterium
GCCAAAATTGTCACAATAAAAAAATAAAAATATTTTCTACTTCCACTTGAAAGTGACCTACTCGGTGTCTATCGTGACACCGTCCTACTGGCTCTAGAAGAACTTCAAAGGTGACTACCGTGTCAATTCTCGCAACAAGCCTTGCCCTCGGATCCGCTGATTACACGTGGCGCAAAGAAGCATTGTGCAAAGACACCGACCCAGAATTGTTCTTTCCTGTAGGAAGCACCGGACAAGCGCTTCAGCAAATCACCGCTGCGAAGTCCGTGTGTGGAGAATGCACCGTGAAAACCGAGTGCCTCGAATTCGCAATTGAAACCAACCAGGACTGTGGCATCTGGGGTGGAACTTCAGAAGAAGAACGCCGCGACATTCGCCGCAAAATGGCAGCTGCCCGTCGCGCTGCTCGCGCAACTGCATAACTAGTTCGTAATCGGAACTCGCAAGTCGACCACGGTCCCCTGACCGTCTGCCATTCCCGTAATACCCGCTGAATCTCCATCAACTTTTGTTCCTGCTCGCATGGCAATGGTGCCCGCAAGTTCGGTGGTCACCAATGTGCGCACGATCGAAAGTCCAAGACCAGTTGCACTAGAGAAATCAAATGTTGGGCTCAGACCAATGCCGTTATTCAACACGCGAACATACAACGCATCGTCATCATGGCTCAGCGTCACCACAACAGAACCGCCGGCACTTCCTTCTGGAAAACCGTGGTCCACTGCGTTCTGCAGAAGTTCGAGAATGACTACAGAGAGCGGAGTGGCAACAGTTGCAGGCATGCGACCGCCATCGCCCTTCACTGCGAACTGAACGGGGCGATCTGCAGACTGCAGGCCCTCCTCCACCAGACGAAGCAGCGGACGAACAATTTCGATGAATGCAATGTCTTCACCGGGTTCGCGCGACAACGTTTCGTGAACTAGCGCAATAGTGCGAATTCGGCGCACCGACTCGGCAACAGCTTCTTTCGCTTCTGCAGATTCCAATCGACGTGCTTGCAGGCGAAGCAACGACGAAATGGTCTGCAGGTTGTTCTTTACGCGGTGGTGAATTTCGCGAATGGTTGCATCTTTGGTGAGCAGCAAACGATCACGGCGACGCAGTTCTGAAACGTCGCGAAGCAACAGCACTCCACCAACCACTTCAGCATTATCGCCGTGTGTGGCGAGCAACGGAATACTGCGCGTTAGCAATGTGACTTCAGCAGTTTGTTCAATTTCTTCAATCACTGGTTCTTTGCGCTCGTAAGCATTTCGTGCAGCACTTTCTGCAACACCAAGTTCGGCAAGTGTTTGACCAATTGCGTTAGTGCTCACGCCAACTCGGTGCAATGCCGACACTGCGTTAGGCGACGCGTACCGCACGCGTGTTTGAGCGTCGAGAACAATTGCACCGTCACCTACGCGTGGGGCAACGCTCGCGTCGGCAATACGTCCTTCAAACGGAAACAGACCTTGCGCAACCATTTCGGAAAGTTTTGCGAAAATTTCTGCATATGTAGATTCAAGTTGGCCTGCACGCCGAGCGTTATCGGTTACCCATTCACGCGACAGCACAGCAATCGTTTTCCCGTCGTAACGCACGGGAATAGTCAGCATGTTTGCGGGGCCACCAATTGCTTGCACAAATATTTCGCCTTGCGAAATTTCACCACTTTCAATACAACGTTTGAGCAAAACTTTTTCCGAATCGCTTGCCCATGTATTCACGTAGTCCTGGTGGTACAGCGTTTGTCCTGTTGCAGCGCGAACCTGTGCAGCAATCAACCACGAGTCATCCCTCATTGGTAGGTACAGCAACATGTCTGCGAAACAGAAATCAGCAAGCATTCCCCACTCCGAAACCAATGCCACCAAATGGTTCACCGCATCGGCGTCGAGTTCTGTCTGTTCGTGGGCGAGTTCTGCAAGCGTCGGCATAGCGTGAAACTAGTCTGCCCTATGCAGGGCGCACAGATTCGCCCAAAGCAACGAGTGCCGTTGCACGAGCAATTTCAGCGCCACTTATCGCGCACATGCAGAGTTCGGCCTGTGAGCCCAAACTTCGTTTGCGCAGGGCTTCAAGCGTGACGTGTTCTGACTCGCCTTTGCGCACCGCTTCAGCCGCCTTGCGGGCAATCGTTGAAACCACCCGGGAGATCTGACCCGCAGTTGGCTCAACGGCCTCTGTGGCCTTCACTACAGCCTGCACAAATGATGGATCCTGAATGGACGCCTCCAACTTGGCCAATGCAACTTGCGCCTGTTCAATCAGTTCCTGCGGCGTAACACGGTTGGCAATCACAGTGTTCAGTGAGAAGCCGCGTTCGCGCAATGCATCAATGAGGAACTCGGCTTCATGCAGTGGCGCAGATTCAAGTGTGGTGACCACCATGAATGACGTGTCTTGTTGTTTGAGTGCGGCCTCTACTTCATTTGCGCGCTTCACAAACCCTTCCTCCATTGTGCGGAACAACGTGAAGAATTCAGTGATGTCGGTAAGGAAGCGTGCGCCAAGAATGCGGTCTGCCACCAAGAAAAATGGTTTTGATGCAAGTGAGAACAATCGTGATTGCGCCTGCGACGTAAGCAACTTCAATAGCCGTGACGCAAAGAACTCTTTCATTCGTCTTGGTGCGTCCAACACATCCAGCGCATTACGCGAAGGCGGCGTATCCACGATGACCAAGTCGTAGTCATTTGATTGCTGCGCCTCAAACAGCCGTTCCATTGCGATGTAGTCGTGACTGTGCACAAAACGCTCTGTGAGGTTTCGGTACAACTTGTTCGACAACACTTTGTCGCGTACATCAGCATTCGGTGCACAACGTGCAATCAATTCGTCCCAGCTTGCCTTTGTATCGATCATGGCGGCAAACATGCGACCAGCAGGTGGTGTTCCATTTCGAGTGAGTGCTGACGACTCAATTTCCACTACAGCGTTACCAAACGATTCAAGACCAAGAGCATCGGCAAGCCTGCGTGCTGGGTCAACGGTAAGAACCAACACGCGACGGTTGTACTGCGAAGCAGCAAATGCTCCAAGTGCAGCCGACATGGTGGTTTTCCCCACTCCACCACTTCCCGTCACTACAACCAGTCGTCCGGTTTCTAAAACGGCGCGCAGCGACTTCATTGCAACTCGTCTTTCAACACTTGCGTCATGCTTGTAACTACATCGTGATCGTGGGCATCAATGTCCATTAACGACATAAACATGACTCCGCCTTCACGTGAGCGCGCAACCAATTGCTCAAGGTTGCCTACTTCATTTTGACGTCGCTGGGTTGCCACATTCAGTAGCTGCATCGGCGCACGCAATACTTCGACAGCGTCGCTTGGCATTGCATTCGACTGCACGGCTTGCCATAACGAATCGAAAACAACAACATCGCCACCCTGCACTACGTCGTCGTGCACTCGGTTAGCCACAACAGCGGAAACCCCAACATTGGTGGTGTTTTGCAATGTGTCCAGTAGCTGCATGGTTTCGAGCACCGGCATTTCTTCTGGCGTCGCCACAATGACAACACCAGTGGTTGCCTTATCGTGCAGCATCTCCTGCATCCACTTGGTTTGCTCGCGAATGACTCCCACTTGCACTAACCCCGACAAAATTGCAGGCGCATCAACTTGAGCAACGATGTGCCCAGTTGCCTCAGCATCAACAATGACGATGTCGTAATTGTGCTCACGCACTTCCCAGCACAGTTTGCCGACTGCAAGAATTTCTTTTACCCCTGGCGCTGCATTGGCAACGAAATCCAAAATCTTTGCAAGCGGACCAAACGTGTTCACGAGTGGATTTTTTACGAACAACCGGATGTATTCACGCAACGAGTCTTCGGTGTTCATCGACATGGCGAACAGGTTTGGTGAAACCTCGCGAGCGGCAAATTGCAGCTCGGTTGTGGCCAACGAACGCGCGAGTGCACCCTTGTCGTCCATTTCAACAATCAAGGTCTTCTTGCCAGTAGATGCAGCAAAGCTGGCTAGAGCGCTTGCAAATGTTGTCTTTCCTACCCCACCTTTGCCCGTTACAAAGAGCAGGCGGTGATCAAGCAGTTGTGGCAGCGTCAGCTCCCAAAGCCGAGCTTGCGTGCGCCTTCTGGTGCACCAAACTCCACATACGCAAGTTTCGCTGAAGCAACAAGCACTTCGCGACCGCGATTGTCGACTAATGAAAGCACTTCGGTCTTGCCGGTAAGCGCTGCTTCAGCAGCAGTCTTTGCCTTGGCTTGCGCTTTTTCGTCGTCGATCTCCACCATGAGTTCACGTACTGATTGTTGAATTCCGATGCGAATTTCCATTGTTGTTCCGTTCGTTGAAGTGAAGTACTTGCAGGCTAATTCACTTTCAGCGCTGCGCTGAAAATTTTCTTAGGCTTCATTTCTTCTGCAATGCGTTTCGCCAATCCAGCAAAGATCTGACCGATTTCGCTGTCTGGTGCAATAGCGGCAATTGGGCGACCATCATCGCCACCTTCGCGCAACGCAGACATGAGTGGAATTTGTGCGAGCAATGGAACATTCAGTTCGTCAGCCAATGACTGCCCGCCGCCACTGCCAAAGAGTTCGTAACGCACTCCATCATCGCCCGTGAACCATGACATGTTCTCGATGATTCCGCGAACTGGCAAGTTCACTTTTGTGGCCATTGCTGCCGACAACTTGGCAACCTTCTGCGCTGCTTCCTGCGGCGTTGTTACTACCAACACTTCTGCACGTGGCAGGTACTGGCTGAGGCTCAAGGCAATGTCACCCGTTCCTGGCGGCATGTCGATGAGCAAGAAGTCTGGTTCGTCCCAGAACACGTCGGTAAGGAACTGCTCAAGTGCTTTATGCAACATTGGTCCACGCCACACCACTGCTTGTCCTTCTGGCACGAAGTATCCGATGCTGATGCAACGAACGCCCCACTGCTCGGGAGGCAGCAACATGTTGTCAATCACTACGGGATCGCGATCGGTGCCAAGCATGCGTGGAATTGAATAGCCATAAATATCGGCGTCAACAATGCCAACTTTGTATCCCTGCGCAGCAAGAGCAACTGCAAGGTTGGTGGTGACACTGGATTTTCCTACGCCACCTTTGCCCGACGAAACCAAAATTGGTCGAGTTTTTGAACCAGGTTGTGCGAATGAAATTTCGCGACCCGATGCGTGACCTTGTGCTGGTTGCGAACCAGCAGTTGCGCCTGGGTTGCCATGCAGCATTTCGCGAACCTTCGCGCGCTCTTCATCATTCATAACGCCAAAGTTCAGCGCAACATCTTTTACGCCATCGAGTGCACGCAACGCGGTGCCAACACGATTTTGAATTTCATTACGCAATGGACAACCAGCGATGGTCAGCACCACTGTCAAGCTGACTACGCCGCCCTTCATCTCTACGTCGCGCACCATTCCGAGGTCGACAATGGAACGGTGTAGCTCTGGGTCCTCTACGGGGCGGAGGGCTTCAATGATCTGATCTGTTGTGGGGGTTGACATGGGGCTCCAATAATTTCCACTATGGCCATAGGTACAATACCTGTGTGTCGAGCAAGTCTGCCAACCTCACCTCGGGATCCTTCACCGCGCAGGTGTCTGCAATTACCTCGGCATTCGGAGACCCAACGCGTCGTGCGGTGTATCTGTTCGCTCGTGAAAGCGAGTCAGGTGTCACTGCTGCTCAAGTGGCCGAAAAATTCGAGGTCCACCCAAACGTTGCACGACACCACCTCGACAAATTGTCTGCAGGCGGATATCTGGAAGTTGCCGTTGACCGTCATGAACGCGGAGGCGCAGGCCGGCCATCAAAGTTGTATCGCGCAGCTGCCGACACCACTCTTTCGTTTCCTGTTCGTAGCGATGACTTAGTGCTGTCGCTCCTTGGAAAAACTCTTGCTTTACTTCCACCAGACAAAGCAGAAGCGATGGCCGAAGAAGTTGGCCAACAATACGGATTGGCAATGGCAGCTGGAATGCAAGGCGACGACCTTGCAGCAGGACACAAATCGTTACGCGCAGCAATGCAAGCAGTCGCCGATGCGCTCACTGCACATGGTTTTGCAGCACACACCGACCAGCGCAACAATCAACTGCGCATTGTGAACAACCATTGCCCATTTGGCGATGTTGCAATTGAGCACCCGGTTATTTGTGCTGTAGATCGTGGAATGGTGAAAGGAATGCTCACCGCAATTTACGGTGACACATCTCCAGAAACTTCAGCGTCGTTGCCACAAGGCGACACGTTCTGCGCCACCACTATTTAGTGTTGGTTTAGTCGCCCCAAAAGCGCTGCTCTAAAAACGGATCGCCATACATGTGATATCCGTTTTGCTCCCAGAAACCTGGAGCATCGGTTTCGCGAAGTTCAAGACCGCGCAACCATTTTGGTGATTTCCAGAAATATAAATTCGGAATCAGCAAACGTACAGGGCCACCGTGAATTGGTTCGATGTCTTCTCCGTCGTATTCGTACACCACCATCGACTCGTCACGCATGATGTCTGCAAGTGGCAAGTTCGCGGTGTATCCATACTCTGCATGGCCCATCACAAACGCCGCTTCTGGCTTCACGCCTGCGCGATTAAAAAGCTCACGAACTTTCACTCCACGCCACACTGTGTCGAACTTTGACCATTTCGTCACGCAGTGAATGTCTGTAGTCAAGGTGGTTGAAGGCATTGACTTCAATTCGTCAAAAGTGATGGTGAACTCATGGTTCACGGCACCAAAAACTTTTAGGTCCCATTCGCCTGGTTTATATGTCGGAACATCACCAACATGAAGCACAGGGAAACGCTCAGTTAAATATTGTCCACTTGGCAGACGATTACCGTCGTATCCACGCTTAACAACGTCTTCTCGGTTGCGATCAAAAAATCCCATAGATACCTCGTAGACAGTTTGCCTCAACTCACCACTAGATTCAGTGTTGATGTCACTATTTTTGGTGCGCCACGCAAAGGCCGGAAAACGAAGCCAGTGGGACGACGACGATACGTTGCGCCCCCTCGACGATGTTGGTGTGCGCCAAGCAGTTGTGATAGCGACAGAAATCAGCGCTCACAACCCATCCGTGTTGTACTCCAGTCCGTTTATTCGATGCGTACAGACGCTCGAGCCGCTTGCCGCCAAAATTGGCCTTCCTGTTCACCGACACGATCTGCTTGCAGAAGGCGTCAACTTCATCGACACCGTCAACTGGATTCATACATTGCCGGAGGGCGCTGTGATGTGCAGCCACGGCGACGTGATTCCCGAAGTGATAGACGCCCTTGAGCGACGCGGAATGGAAGTAAGTGGCTTTCGCGAATCGCGTAAAGGATCAGTTTGGGTGCTTGATCGCCGCGGAGATGTGTTTGTACGTGGTCACGCTTGGCCGCCACCACGCTTCGACTAGTTCAGCCGGCAAGTGTTGCGTTAACTTCTTCAATAATTGAAGTCACAAATCCCATCACCTCTGCTGGTGGGTTTGACGCAGCACAAATATCAAGTTGCTCTTTCGCACCGACTGCATCGGCAGCCAATCGAAATCGCACAATTCCCAAGAAGCAATGTGCGTCTGGGTAATTCGGATCAACTTCAATGGCGTGCTCAAGACCTTGTGTCGCAGCAGCAAGCGCAACAATCTTGATGTCGTCTGCGGCATCTCGAGCAATGAGTGCAATTAGCCACGAGCGATACGTGAGTGCCTCGGTGTTGTCTGGGTCGAGTTTGACCACTTGGTTGTAGAACTCGATTGCTTTCTGGGGATCGCTGAAATTTATGGCTCGCGCCTGCGACAACAACGAAGCGGTGGAGTCTTCAATGCCGCCGCTACTTGTTTGACCTGGCAAGCGCTGGCCTGACTGAGCTGCAACTAGCCAACCTGCAAGGCATGCAAATAACACCACACAGCACGAAACGACTATTGCTTTCGCACGCGACTTTGGTGTGCGTTGTTTCAACATTGACTGACCAGCTTCAATTGCTTTCAAAACATCTGCAGCGCGCTGTGTATACCCAGATTTCAGCGTCGCGTAGTCGGCATCGTCAATATCGCCTGCAGCACGTTCACGTTCAACGTCGCGTAACGAATCGAGTAAAAACTTGCGCTCTTCTTCTAGTCGTGCGAGTTCGTCTGGATTCAACATTGACTATTGCTCTTCGCGAAGCGCACGTTCCACCAGTTGCGCATCTTCTTCTGAAATTGAATCATTCCCCACCACTCTCCAGCGACGGAATGCAAAACCCAAAGTCCCCACAGCACAAACGAGCGCAAACACAGGAAGCACCCAAATCAACGAATCAAGCCCTGTTGAGCGCGGCACCAACAACACGCGACTACCAAATCGGGCTTCAATGTACGCGATGATTTCATCATCGGATCGTTGACCGCTTGCAATTTGTCGGGCTACTTCAGCTCGAATGGACTCAGCTGCAGATGCGCGCGACACGTACACGCTTTCACCCTGACACGTAGGACAAGCAAGCACTTTGGTAATTGCATCAATCCGGTCGGCTTGAGTTTGTGGTCCAGAGGAACGCGTACTTCCAAAAGCAAGAAGAGCAACGGCAGAAATAACGAGCAACAACCATGACCATCTGTTATTCACTGATTTTGAATTCATCACGAACCAAACTGCTTTTTCAAAAGATTGAGTTGCTCATCAAGCAAGCCAGTCGAGAGTTTCCCTGCAATGCGCAGACGCACATAACCATTCGGATCAATAATCCACGTTTCCGGAACTTTTGCAACGCCAAAGGCAACCGAAATTGCACCATCTGTATCCCGAATTTTTTGCCAATCACCACCATTCTTCGAAAAGAATGCACGCACTGAATCATCGTTGTCGTCGTTAATCACGGTGTACAACTCTGCAGGGTTCGCAGCCGTTGATTCGCGTTCGTTGAACGCCACAAGCTCGGGGTGTTCTGCAACGCATGGAACACAAGTTGAGTTAAAAAAGTTGAAGATGACCCAACTTCCCTTTCGGCGCGCAAGCACAAAATCTTCGTCGTTCAACGTTGTCGTTACAACTGAAGGAGCTGGCTGACCGAGCAATGGAGAGTCTGCGTCGTCTGCCGTGTTCGGCTTTGCCGTCACCAACACCCACAGAAACGCAATCAACAGTGCACCGACTACCGATGCGATGATTGGCGCAACGCGCTTCCTTGAACCACCCGTCTCGCTCACAGCGTTACCAAAAGGTCAGCAGCAAAATCATCGTCAGACGTAGGCGAAGTTGGCTTGCGACGACGCCCTGGAAATGCAGCGAGCAAAGTTCCCAACGCCATGAGGCCCCCGCCTATCCACAACCACAACAGCAATGGCTTGATAAATACTTTGATGCGTGCCTTGTTTTCGTCTTGGCGAACTGGTGGCTCGAGTGTGAGATAAATGTCTTTCGCAAGTCCCGTCTTTACCGATGGCGTACCAACGTTCATACCCTGCTTGGTGAACTTAGTAATTGCTGGCGCATATGCTTTGCCGCCGTCAACTTTCACCAATGCCTTCACCGCAGTTGCGCGATCGGTTTTCACCTCAATTACATCGATGAGTTCAAATGTGTGCCCGTTAAACGTTGCAACTTTGCCAACTTCTAAATTCAGTTCTTGACTGTGCGTGAAACTATTTGATGCCGCAAGCGCGACAGCAATGATGATGACGCCAAGGTGCACAATCATTCCGCCGTTTGCTCTGCCAACAAGTCCACGCAGTCCTTGTCTGCGGGTTGCCAACACCACTTGGCGCAATGCAGAACCGGATGCGAAACCACCGAGTGCAAACGTGAGCAGCGGAGCAAGCCCAGTTGCCCCAACCCACACGCTTCCTGCAAGTGCAATCACTCCACACCAAGCCGGCCAAAACAATCGCTTAGACAGCAGCTCTTGCGAAGCCTTGCGCCAAGGCAACACTGGTGCAATAGCCATGATCGTGAGCATGGTGATGCCTATTGGAATGGTGAGTCGATTGAAGAATGGTTCGCCAACAACAATGGTTCGCGATTGCAGCGCTTCAACAATGAGCGGAAACACTGTGCCCAACAACACCACGAATGCAAAAATTGCGAACAAAACATTGTTGGCAAGAAACGCACCTTCACGCGATAGCGGAGAGTCAATGCTTCCTGGCGCATGCAGTCGGTCTCCACGCCAGCCAATAAGGCCAACAGACACAACAACAATCACTGCAAAAAACGTGAGCAACCACGGACCAATGGCACTTTGACTAAATGCGTGCACGCTGTTCAACACTCCAGAACGCGTGAGGAACGTTCCCAAAATGGTGAGGCTGAAAGTAGAAACCAGCAACGACAAGTTCCACACGCGCAACATGCCACGGCGTTCCTGCACCAACACCGAGTGAATATATGCAGTAGCGGTAATCCACGGAAGCAACGATGCGTTTTCAACCGGGTCCCATGCCCACACGCCACTCCAGCCCAACACTTCATAGCTCCACCACGAACCAAGCACAATGCCGATTGTGAGGAAGCCCCACGCAAACAATGTCCAACGTCGTGTTGCGAGCAACCAACCTTCGCCCACTCGCCCAGTTATCAACGCAGCAATTGCGAACGCAAATGGCACGGTCATACCCACGTATCCCAAATACAACAAAGGTGGGTGGAACATGACGAGCAAGTGGTTCTGCAACAACGGGTTCGGGCCCGGTCCGTCAAACACTCCTGCTGGGCCGGCAGCAAACGGGTTCGCTGGACCAAAAGAAAGCACGAAGAAAAACATCGACACGATGAACATGACGCCAAGTGCATAACGCGACAACACATCGTCCATCTTTTTACGCAACCAAAAGGTCACCGCGAGTGTGTAGCCAGCGAGGATAAGCACCCACATCAAAATGGAACCTTCGAGCGCACTCCACACCGCTGCAAAGTTGTACAAGGCGGGGGTAGAAACACTGCCCACCTTTTGCACGTAAGCAAGCGAGAAATCTCGATTAATCATGGCGCGTTCCATCACGGCAAATGCACCAAAACTTGCCGCAAATACCAAGACCGCAAAGCGCGGAATAAGTTTTGCTACCGCTTGATCTCGCTGGCGTGCACTAGACATTGAGGCAATCGCGCCGAACAGTGAGCCGATAATTCCGACCAATAGAAACGCTCTACCGAGCGTGCCATTTATCCCGCTTGCTGCGAACACGGTTCCGCTTTCGATTGTGCAATTCGGTCTGGGTTTGCCGCGGTGTACTGATTTGAATGCTTCACTTCAATGCGATTTGCTTCGAAAATGTCGCCAACCAATCGACCGTGCGCAACCACAGGAATACATTCTTGAAAAATTCCACCCGGATCACCGTCGTACATCACATCAATTGATTGGTGATTAAACACCATTACAAAAGTTGTACGCCCAGCACCCGACTTTAAGGAATCCTTTTCCACAACGCCCTGCACTCGAAGCCTGCGGTTTGCTTCGCAACCCGTTCGGTGACCGATTTCGTCTACGTTGCAATAGAAGTCAATTGCAGATGTAAGAAATTGCGAAACAATGAACCCTCCCGCAGACGCAACTATCACAAGCATTGCTACGTATTTCCACTTGCGATTGCGTTTGCGTGGTGCGAGTGGCGCGTTATCTGACGACGTGCGCGGAGTTAAGTCCACGGTTTGTCCTTGTCGGAAACGGTGCGCGATAAATTGCGTCCTTGTCTGATGGTGTACACAGCTAATCCAATGATTACGCCAAACGTGATGCCATATACCGCGATGATGAAGCCAGCGTGATTCATGCCTGAGCCTCTTTCAATCGCTCGGTTACTGCAATATCGAGTGCTGAAGTTTGTTGCGCATCTTGCATTGCCATGATGCGCTGGCGATGCGACACCAGCCAGGCGAACAATACCGAGAACCCGAATACACCGAACAACAAGGTGAACAGCATGAGTCCGTCCATTTTGATATCGCCATCTGGGCTTAACACCGTTGCACGCTGATGCAACGAGCGCCACATGACCACGCTGAAGTGAACCAACGGAATTTCAAGAACTGCAAGTAGTGCTATCACCGAAGAACGACGCGCGCGTTGCTGCGCAGTTCCACCTAAACCACGCACAGCCAAATAGCCGATGTAAGTAACGAACATAAATGCTGTTGTCGTTAATCGCGGGTCCCATACCCAAAACGTTCCCCACGTAATGCGTCCCCACAAACTTCCACTCAGCAGCGTCATCCCCATGAACACCACGCCGACTTCCGCCGATGCACCTGCAACACGATCGAAACCCAGCGAATGTTTTTTGCCGATCATCCAACAAGCCGATGCAACACCAGTGACGATGAACGCCAAGTATGCAATCCACGCCGTCGGCACATGCACGTACATAATGCGCACTGCATCGCCTTGCACTGCATCTTCAGGTGTAAAAATCAATCCACCGAGCAATACCCATCCAAGCGCGACAATGGCCATCAACCCGTACATGCGAGTGGCTGGTGTGCCCACCCCTTTAACTGTCTGCGTCTCAGAACTCATATGTATTGCCCTTCATCATTCCTCAATTAGCGAGCCAAATGACAGCAGGCCACCTAACCCAAACACCGCAGCAAAAACCGCAAGTACTCCAACCCACGGCCACCCTTCGCCAACCGTTACCCCACCACTTCTAAATGCCGACTCAGTTGCCCGAGTTGCACAGATCAGTACTGGAGCGACAACCGGAAGCAAAAGCAGTGGAAGCAATGTTTCACGACCACGAGCACCTGCAGTCAAACCGCCATACAGAGTACCTACGAAGGCCAATCCGGCTGTAGCGCACAGCACACAAGTGACCAATAGCACTATTCCCGATCCATTCACATTCACGCGATACAACACGATTGAGGCAAGAAATAACACCGACTCGAGCACCAGCAGTTGCACAAACAGTGCAACAGATTTCCCTACAAATATTCCCTGTGGATTCACGCCAGCAACACGAAGCGAATCAAGCGCTCCGTCGTAGGTTTCTACAGCAAACGTTCGCTGCACCAAAATGAACAGCGAAAACAAGGTTGCCAGCCACACCAAACCGCCAGCAACTCGTTGCAGTACATCATCGTTGTCAAGTGCAAAGGCAAACATGATCATGACTAATCCAGAAAATGGCAATACCTGATTCGACACCACGCGCGAACGCAATTCAATGCGCAAATCTTTTGCAGCAACTGCGCGCGCAATGCGACCGACCGACATACTCATAACGAATCACGCACCTGGCCAGCAACAAGCGACACTGTTCGCGTGGCTAGTTGTTGAGCTCGCTCTATTTCATGCGACGCCACAACAACAGTTGCGCCAGATGCAGCAGCTTCTTTCACGATGCGATCAATTTCATCGCGACCCTTTGCGTCGAGGCCCGCATGCGGTTCATCGAGCAACCACAATTCGGCACGGCGCACCACGAGGCAGGCCAACGCACAGCGGCGTTTCTGGCCAGCAGACAATTCAGAAACTCTGCGACTTGCCAACTTGCCATCAATAGACATTCGTTCCATTGCAGAAGTTCGTTCCTGCGCAGAAGCACCGACAACCGTTGACCAGAACGAAACATTTTCTGCAATGGTCAGTTCGCCAAACAATCCGTTTTGGTGACCAAGTAATCCAACACGCTCGCGTACCGACTCACGATCCACAGTCAAGTCGAAACCCAACACGTTCGCCGTGCCACGAATGACGGGCATCAGACCTGCACAAGCACGCAGCAACGTTGACTTGCCAGCGCCATTCGGACCTTGCAGCAGCACAATCTCATTTCGCACGACGCTCAGAGTTACGCCGGCCAACGCCGGATACCCGTTGTACACCGCAACTGCATCAACGAAATTGATCACTGAATCAGTTGTCATCACGAACCCGTGAACTTTGGCTGTCGTTTTTCCATGAACGCTTCTCTGCCCTCGCGCGCATCATTACTTGCAAGTGCTTCCTCGCGACAAGCGGTTACCAAGGCATCGATGTTTGGCTCTCCCGCACTTGACTCCAGCGCAACTTTGTGACCGCGAATCGTTAACGGAGCAAGTTTGGCAATGTCGCTTGCCCATGCAAGCGCGTCGTCAAGAGTTCCTAATCGCTGAATTGAACCCGTGCGTGAAAGTTCTTCTGCTGAATAATTGCTTGCGGTGAGCAACATGTTTCGCGCAACTGGCCACGAGAGTTCACGAACTATTCGTTCAATGGTCCAGTGATTCACTACTAATCCCAATTTTGCAGCCGGCACGCCAATCACACTTGTTGGTGTTGCAACACGTACATCGCAAGCAACAACCAGTTGCGCTCCTGCACCAAGCGCAGGTCCGTCAATTGCTGCAATAGTGACGCACGGCAATTGAGTAAATCCGCGCAGCACCTCGCTCAACGCTTCGTGAAATACTTCTTCGCGTACTCCAGCCAAATCGGCTCCCGCACAAAATGCTGGTGCGGCACCTGTCAACACCAGTGCGCGCACTTTGCGTTGTTCAGCTTCCACCTGGGCTTCGCGAATGAGTTGCAGAGATGCAATATCTACGGCGTTCCTGCGCTCAGGACGGTTCAGGGTGAGCAGGGCCACATCGTCGCGCCAATCAACAAGAACATTGCCCTTGCTCATTGTTGGTCTCTGCGATCTACCATGAGAAGCAAGGTTATGACTTCCTCCCCTCAACCCTCTAAACAAGCCGAGACTGTTGGTGTTTCAGACGACCCAGTTCGCCTTCGCCGCGCATTGATTGATCGCTGGACAAAGCTCGCCAAACGAGTGGGATACCTCAGTTTTGGAGTGTCCATCGTTGCAGTGTTTACCGGGCTGGCAACTTCCTTCACCCCACTTGTTGGCGAACTCGCAACTGGCGGTCTCGTTGTTGGTTCAATTCTTCTCGCGCCGTCCATTGTGCTTGGCTACGCAATTAAAGCTGCCGAGAAAGAAGATCGCCTGAACGGCAATTAATCGGAAATCACTATGGCACTTCGACTCCCCGCTATTGAACGCAAAGAACAAGTTCTCGACGTTGCACTTTCGGTGTTCGCCACTAAAGGCTTTCACGACACTTCCATGAACGACATCGCCGAAGCAGCCGGCGTAACGAAGCCAGTGGTGTATCAGCATTACGAATCGAAGCGCGCTTTGTTTCTTGCAATCATCGACCATGTTGGTGATCGCATGATTGACGTGTTGACCGCTGCAACCAGCGGACTCACCGATGGTCAAGCACAAGTAGAAGCAGGAATGATCGCGTTCTTCAAATGGGTAGAACGAGACAGAAATGCATTCAAGTTTCTGTTTGATAGCGGAACTCAAAATGACGAAGAATTCACGATTGCAATCCGCAAAGTGTTGGATCGCTCTGCAGAGGCCATTGCTCCACTCATCGCTATTGACCTAGAACCAATTCATGTGCGCACTCTTGCTCACGGTGTTGCAGGCGCCAGCGAAGGAGTTGCGCGCTTTCTCATCAACAACAACATCGCATTTGCTGGCGAACAAATAGGTAAACAAATCGCCAGCTTGGTGTGGGCGGGCTTGCGCGGAGTTGACTCGGAGTAGCCTGTAATTCATGGCGCACCCCGGTGAACACCACCCAGCATTCGAAGAATACTGCGAATGCATTTTTGAACTTCGCGAAGACCACTTAGACGTCATTCAGGCTCGCGTTGCCGAACGGCTTGATGTTTCACGTCCTTCAGTTTCAGAAATGATTAAGCGCATGGAGACCGAAGGTCTTATTCGTTTACGCGGTACCCGCATTGTGCTTACTCAAGAAGGCGAAAAACTTGCCGAATCGGTCGTGCGCAAACATCGCACCGCCGAGCGTTTCCTCACCGACATTCTTGGACTTCCGTGGGCACTTGCCCATCACGAAGCGTGCAAGTGGGAGCATGTGTTGAGCCCCGATGTGGAAGAAGCAATTACTCGATTGCTCGGTAACCCAACAACGTGTCCTCACGGCAATCCAATTCCGGGTTCCAATTACATTGAAGAGCCAACTCACCCGCTGGTCGACGTGCATGTTGGTTCAGCCTTTACGGTTTCGCGCATTACAGAAGAACTCGAATACGCACCGGGAATGCTCGAGTTTCTTGAATCAGCTCAACTCACTCCAGGCGTAACTGGCACCGTCACCAATTCTTCAGCAGACGGATCTCTCACCGTTCGTTTGCATGACACAGACGTCAACATCACTTCGTTTGCCAGCAATCGAATTCTTGTTCGCGCATGAACGTAGTTAGGCGCAGTGCCCTTGCAGTAATGGCCATGTGCTCACTTGCTGCATGCTCAACGACCATCGTTGACACTGCACCAACTTCTACGCTCGTAGCCCCAACCACAGTCGTTCCAACTGGCACTGCAATCGAGCTATTCACACAATTGCACACCACAATTGGAGAGATGTCCAAGGCCATAAGCGACAGCAATGGCGACATGTCAAAAACGAAGCTTGCTGAAATTCGAGAAATTTGGAAGGTACTACAACCACAAATTGCAGACCGCGGCGATCAATTCATGCAAGACATGCAACGCATTATTGATCTTGCCGCTTCTTCGGTGGAACGCAATCGCCCAGCCGATGCCGACAAGGCATTGCGTTTTCTCTCGCTTGTTATTGAAACGCTGTAACTAACTAGTTACCCGTCATCGCTGATGGCAAGTCGCGATGATGCACAACCGTGAGTCGTTGAGTTGAACGAGTAAGTGCAACATAGAGCGCACGTAATCCTTGATCCTGTGCAGCAACGATTGCGGCAGGCTCTACAACTACCACTCCGTCAAGTTCAAGACCTTTCACCACACCCACAGGAACGACGGTAAGTCGAGTGTCGAGTGCTGTGTTGTTTGCGCGTCCGTGTTGCACACCCTCACGTGCGAGCACCGCAGAAACCGATTCGGTCATTGCATCGGGACACACAATTGCCACATTGCCACCTTTGACATTTTCCATCATGAGAAGAGTTTGTGTCACCACATCGTCGAGCAATCGCTCTGCAGATGACGATCGCACAATGTCTGGGCCGAAATCTCCTTCACGCACCGACTGTGGCGGAATAAGCGAAGGTGCCGCAACGGCCAACACTTTGTCGGCAAGCGCCATAATTTGTGCAGGAATTCGATACCCGACTGACAAATTGATGATTTGGGCTTCCTTCTTTGTTGGCAAATAACGCAACAAGTCTTGCCAATCATTTGGTGCAAATGCTCCCGTTGCTTGCGCCAAGTCGCCCACCACAGTCATTGCTCCATTGAGTGAACGACGATTCATCATGCGCAATTGCATCGGCGTGAGGTCTTGCACTTCGTCAATAATGATGTGCCCATATAGGCGCATTTCATCGGTTTCATCAATTCGACCGCTCTTACGTGGTCGAGGGCCAATAAGCGACAGCACTTCATCAAGCAGAGCTACATCGCTTTCTGCCCAGTGCACTTCGGCGAGCGATTTACTGCGTTCGCGCACGAGCAGTGGCCATTCGCTGTCCTTGAGAACATCTTGTGCAGCAGAGCGCACAAGCGCGCGTGAACCAAACAAGTCGTGCAGCACTTCACCTGGGCTAAGCACTGGCCACATGCGAATGATGGCTGCGCGGAATTCTGGAATGTCGCGCAGGCTGTCGCGCAACGCTTCAATATCGATTTCTTCGCGCTTACTCGTTGCGGCCATGGCCACAACCACTTCGGTTTCTACCCAGCGTGCTGCGGCATTGTGGCGGCGATACCGACGACGCGCATCGCGAATAATGCGAGACGACTCGGCTACGCGAAGTCGCAAATATTCAGCGCCAAACGGAATTACTAAGTCGGCGCGTAATGGTCGTTCGCGGTCGCGCACTGCAGCAGCAATGAACTTCGACATGCGAATGTCGCCCTTCACGTGCTTCGTATCGTCATCTTCGAATCGACCAACGCGATGTCCTGGCACGAGGTCGGCAAGTACTACTTGTTGCACGCCTGCTTCACCCAGTGATGGCAGCACCTGTTCGATGTATCGCAAGAACACTCGGTTTGGTCCGACTACTAATACGCCCTGATCTTCAAGAGGGAAACGGTAGGTGTACAACAAATATGCAGCGCGGTGCAATGCAACAACTGTCTTTCCAGTTCCTGGTCCACCCTGCACTACTAATACGCCGCTTTGTGGAGCGCGAATAATTTGATCTTGTTCTGACTGGATAGTGGCAACGATGTCGCCAAGCTGTCCGGTGCGACCACGCGACAAAGCGGAAATGAGCGTGCTGTATCCGCGTAGGCCGGTGCCGTCGTGTTTCACTCCTACTTGCGGGTCGCCGCCTAAACCTTCATCGTGTCCAAGACCGAGGTGACCTTCGCCGAATAATTCGTCTTCGATGCCTTGCAGATCGCGACCTTGTACTGAAAAGTGGCGACGTCGTGCGAGGCCCATAGTTTCACGACCCGTTGCTCGGTAAAAAGGTTCGGCAACTGGTGCACGCCAGTCCACCACCACTGGATCACGCTTCTCATCGGCGACCGCCAAACGTCCAATGTGAAAGCTTTCAATTTCATCTGGGGTTTCGGCAAAGCGATCGATCCGACCAAACACCAGTGCGGCATCGCCCAAATCCAATGTTGTCAGGCGTTGCAGCAGCTGCTCGTCGAAAGCATTGCGCTCGTAGCGGGCCTGAAAGGTGCCGCCCGTGCTTGCCTCATTCAGTTCCCGAATATGCCAGGCGTCCTCGCGGCTCTTATCCAGGCAGGCATAAGCATGGTCTATGTAGGCCTGCTCGGCGGGAAGGTCAGGGTGTTGTTGGCTCATTTTGGGGTTCATCAACTCTACCGTCAGATCCCAATCGCCAATTTTTGAAATTTCCGAATTTTTGGCAGTATCCACATACACAGTTCGTCCACATCACTATTGGCAATTCCTGCATCGGCGGAGGCAGACATGTCCAAATCATTTATGCGGTACTTGCGTTTCGGCATACCTCTTGCTGTTCTTGCGACAAGTTGCGGTTCACGGAGCGATGAACTCACGTTTAACTTCGTGACTACATCAACAGCGTTAACCACGACGACAATTGCTCCGAGCGAACGTGTTGAGTCTGTGGTGTTTACCGACACCGAAATCACTCAGCACATTGTGAGCGATTTCAGCCAGATTTCGCAACAACGAGCGCAATGCGGCAGAACTCCAGATCAATGCCCCATTAACCAAATGGCAATTACAGGTAGCCCGCTCTTTCGTTCACTTACTTCAATCATGAATGAACGCGTGGTCGGGCATTTATACACGCGTAAAGACACCGGAAAATTACGCGTGCGTATTGAATCTGTAGAAATTGTTGACACCATTCACGCAACCGTGCACACATGCATATTTGACTCGGTAGTGCTGTTCGATTCTGGTCAGATCGACAGCGCTGCCGACGACATTGTGTTTGACGATTCAGTTATTTCGGCATTCATGGTGTGGAGCGTGCAACTTGATCACGGCATATGGAAGTGGGTTTCTTCCACAGCCACACAACGAAAGATCGGAGCAGACATATGCGGATTCGTAAACTGACTATTGCAGCTGTTGTCGTGTGTATTGGTGTTATGCCAAACGAAGTGCATGCCGGCGACTCCATTGGCGGAAGTTCAACCAGCACCGCTGGAATTACCGGCAACCAAATCATGGCGGGTATTCAATATGGCGCAACACCAGGCAGTTCTGGTGCGTCGCAAGATTGCGAATGGTCAATAGCAATTCCACATGATTCGCACTCGGGCAACGAAACAATGGTCGAAAAAGTTTCTGGCGGAGTTACGTACCGATTGTTTGAGTACTCGTGCTTCAATCGAACACCTGCAACAACGTTCCATTGGATTCCACAAGTGTCAACTTCACAACTTGCGCAACAAGCAACATCAGTTGTCTACGACAACATTCCCGCGCCATGGGGAAACTTCGCACCACCTGCTCAACGCGGAGTCGTCAAACTAGGAACATGGTTTTGGGTTAACCCATTGATGTGGGTGCCCATTAGCGCAACAGCTGGCGTGCCTACTCCCACTGGATACATTTCGGTCACCACAACGGCAACTCCAAAAAAACTCATCTTCGATCCAGGCGATGGCGCACTTGGCTCTGGCCCAGTTACGTGCGACGGCCCTGGTCTTCCTTGGATTGAAATGTTTGGCGACAACATGAGCAGCAAGTGCATGTACACCTACTCACACTCCTCTTCTCTGCATCCATCTGGTGCATTTCCCGCAAAACTCTCAGTGCAGTGGCACATCACGTTCACTACCAGTCTTGGCGCGCGCGGGACAGTGGGTGACTACACGTTCGCAGCAAGTCATCAAATAGTTGTTCGCGAAGTACAAGCTTTGGTTACCAATTAACTATTCAGTTAATGCAAGTGCACCAGTTTTTGCGTCGAGCACCCGAATCAGATCGGCTGGTGCAACTTCTATGTCGAGTCCGCGTCGACCACCGCTGACAAATATTGTCGACAGATCCAGAGCCGATTCGTCAATAACCGTAAAAAGTTTTTTCTTCTGACCGAACGGACTAATACCGCCGACTACGTAGCCAGTAATTCGCTGCGCATCATTGGCAGGAACCATCTCACATCGCTTCACCCCGAGCACGAGCGCTAAAGCTTTCAGCGACAGTTGAGCGCTCACTGGAACAATGGCTACAACGGCCGATTTCTCTGACTGTGCGAGCAACGTCTTAAACACACGAGATTCTTCAACGCCAAGAGCATGTGCCGCAGCCCGTCCGTACCCAAGTTCTTGCGAATCGACAAGATCGTGATCGAAGGTGTGCACTGCAAACTCAATGCCGCTTCGCTCAAGCATCACCATGGCTGGAGTTGCACCCTTCATCGCCTTCTCAGCATACGAATATTGGGGTTATCGAGTAGGAACGGGGGTCCCTGCCTGACACACTGAAGGGTCGCTCATAGCGGCAACACAGCTTTTGAAAAGGACCCAACATGCCAGTCAGCAACTCTCGAGACACTATTTTGCTTGAACGTCGTTACGCGGCAGTTTTCACCACCATTTCCGATGAGTCGATTGCCAAATTGGCAGCCGCGGTAGACGAAAAACTGCGCGACGCGCTTGCCAAGGTGCTTGCTCTTCCAGCAGGAACGTTTGACGATGCTGCAACAGTCGCACCAAAGGTTCGCGAAGCAATGAAGGCTCGCAAGGCTTACCTCGACACCGGCGTGTTGTTCGGCGAGGCCGCAACCGAAAAGGCCATTGAAGTTCTTGGTGACAAGTCAGAAGACCCAAGCCTCGAAGACTTGAACAATGTGTTGCCATCACTCATTGAAGAATTCAGTCTGGATGCATGTCGCCTGATGGCGGTTCAGTTCTCTGTTTCACTTGGTGGATTCCGCAAGCTTGTAAACACCGATACACGTTTCGCTATTCCTTCAGCAGGAAATGGACCTGTGGCTGCCACTGCAGCACCGGCAAAAGATGCCGCAGCGCAGGAAGAGAAGAAGCGCGCTCGTGCAGAGCGTAAAGAAAAAGACAAAGCCGCTCGTGCACAGGCAGAAGCTCAACGTCGCATCGCACGCGGTCGCGCATAGGTAATAGCCATGACTCTTCGCCTCGCAAATCTCAAGGGTCGCGCGCAGTTCATTGTTGGCGACATTTCCTCGCCTCGCGCAATCGATGTTGCTACTGCTAGTAACAACTCGTTATCAGCAGACCCCATGCAGTCCTTTGTACATTGGGACGCATTAAAGAAACTTGCAGCAACACTTGATACAAGCGTTGGCACTCCTGTTGCTATTGCCGATCTCTCGTGCCCAGTTCCGCAACCACGCCAGATGTTCGCTGTTGGTCTGAACTACCGCAAGCATGCTGCAGAAATGGGCAGCCCATTGCCACCTCTTCCATTGGTGTTCGCAAAGTTTCAAAGTTCACTGAATTCTCCAACTGGAAATATCGAAATCCAAAGCGACACTGTTGACTACGAATCAGAATTGGTCATCATCGTTGGCAAGGGTGGCAGAAACATTGCTGAAGCAACCGCTTGGGACCATATTGCTGGTTTGTGCGCAGGACAGGACGTGTCTGATCGTGGATTGCAATACATGGGAACTCCACCACAGTTCAGTTTGGGCAAGAGTCGCGTTGGCTACTCCCCAATCGGACCATGGGTCACCGACATGTCAAACAATGACAAGCGCGATGACTTGCAGCTTGGTTGCACCGTGAACGGCGAACAACGTCAAGACACGCAAACCAGTGACATGATCTTTGGCATTGCCCACATCGTTGCGTACATGTCCACCATTGTTGAGCTGTTTCCCGGCGACGTTATATATACAGGTTCACCATTTGGTGTTGGCCATGGCCGTAAGCCTCAGGTATATCTGAAGCCTGGTGACGTGGTGGAAACCACTCTTGAAGGCGTTGGCACCATTACCAACCGCTGTATATAAATTTCACCCTGCCTCATCGGGGTAGATTTCTCGTATGAACACGGGGAAAACCAC
>JBEGJW010000012.1:0-26763 GCA_041184445.1 Actinomycetota bacterium
CCATTACGCCGCCGATGAGCACTTCGCCACTTGAGTCGCGAATTGCATCAACATCAATTTCGGTTGCATCATCAAGGAATCGATCGATGAGCACTGGGCGTTCTGCAGATAAACCACCTTCTCTGCCAAGAGTTCCCGCAGCAGCCAGTTCGTTCATCGCTCGTTGCAAATGTGCTTCGTCGTGCACAATCTGCATGGCTCGCCCACCGAGCACATAACTTGGCCGCACGAGTACTGGGTAACCGATACGTGATGCAATGGTTTTCGCTTCGTCAAAGGTGAGTGCGGTCCCGCCTGGTGGCTGCGAAATTTTCAACTCTTCACACAACGCGCTCCATTTCTTGCGGTCTTCAGCAAGGTCAATGGACTGAGGGGAAGTTCCAGCGATGAGCTCTGCAGGAATGTAGTTCGCCAACTTCAATGGTGTTTGCCCACCGAGGCTCACGATTACTCGCGGTGGAGTTGTTGAAGCCTTGATTTCTGCCTGAATGACATTCATCACGTCTTCGCGTGTCAATGGCTCGAAGTACAACCGATCGGATGTGTCGTAGTCGGTTGACACTGTTTCCGGGTTGCAGTTAATCATGACTGTTTCGAAGCCTGCATCGCGCAGCGCGAAGCTTGCGTGCACACAGCAGTAGTCGAATTCAATGCCCTGCCCGATTCGGTTCGGGCCACTTCCCAAAATGATCACACGTTGTTTCTCTGAAGGACGAACTTCGTTTTCATCTTCGTATGTTGAATAGTGATACGGAGTCTGCGCAGCAAATTCAGCACTGCACGTGTCGACGGCTTTGTACGTCGGGATGACTCCAGCAGAAATTCGAGCCAGTCGAACGTCGTTTTCATCGACCGACCAGATGTATGCAAGCTGCGCATCGGAGAATCCGAGTCGCTTTGCACGTCGCCAATCACGTACCGACAATGCCGACATTGTGGTTTGGCTGAGCTCGCGACGTTCCTCCACAATCATGAGCATCTGGTCGAGGAACCAGTGATCGATTTTGCAGGCATCGTAAATTCGGTCAAGGCTGATTCCTCGGTAAATAGCTTCACCCACATAGAACAAACGTTCCGGCGTGGGGACACCAGTTGCCACGAGGACTTCGTCATCGCTCATTGAGCGGTAGTTCAATTCGGCTGGATCGCAGTTCAGGCCCATGCGACCGTTCTCTAACGAGCGCAACGCCTTTTGCAGGCTTTCCGTAAAGGTGCGACCGATAGCCATTGCTTCGCCCACGCTTTGCATTTGCGTGCCGAGAATTCCGCTGGTTCCAGGGAATTTTTCAAAAGCCCAACGCGGAATTTTGGTGACTACGTAGTCAATGGTTGGCTCGAAGCTGGCGGGAGTCTTTTTCGTGATGTCGTTAGAAATTTCGTCGAGCGTGTATCCGACTGCGAGTTTTGCTGCGATCTTCGCGATTGGGAAACCTGTTGCTTTCGACGCCAATGCAGATGACCGCGAAACTCGAGGGTTCATTTCGATGACGAATTGATCGCCATTTACTGGGTTGACTGCGAATTGCACGTTTGAGCCACCGGTTTCAACACCAACACGACGAATGCACGCAAACGCAGCGTCGCGCATTTCTTGATATTCCACGTCAGACAATGTCATTGCAGGAGCCACGGTGATGGAGTCTCCAGTGTGCACGCCCATCGGGTCCACGTTTTCGATGGAGCAGATGATGACGCAATTGTCTGCGCGATCGCGCATTACTTCAAGTTCGTACTCTTTCCACCCAGCGATTGATTTCTCAATAAGCACCTCACCAATTGGGCTTGCGGAAATTCCTGTTGCCACAACAGTGCGGAACTCTTCTGGCGTGTGAGCAATTCCCATTCCTCTTCCGCCAAGAATGTACGCAGGGCGAACGATGAGTGGCAGACCAATTTCTTGCCGCACCACTTCTGCTTCATCCAAGCTACGAGCAACGCCACTTTGCGGAACCTTTAGTCCAATTTCCAACATGGCAATTTTGAACTTCTCGCGATCTTCTGCAGTTGCAATTGCCTCTGCGTTCGCACCAATGAGTTCAGGTTTGCCAGGCACTCCGACAACACCTTTTTCGAACAGCGCCATAGCGAGGTTCAATGCAGTCTGTCCACCAAGTGTTGGCAACACCGCATCTGGTTTTTCGCGTTCGATGATGGCTTCTAATACTTCGGGCGTCAGTGGTTCGATATAAGTGCGATCCGCGAAGTCTGGGTCGGTCATGATTGTCGCAGGGTTCGAGTTAGCCAAAATGACTCGGTAACCCTCTTCCTTCAACACGCGACACGCTTGCGTTCCCGAGTAGTCAAACTCGCATGCCTGACCAATGACAATCGGGCCAGAGCCAATAATCAAAATGCTGTGTAGGTCTGTGCGACGTGGCATTATTTCGCCTCCATCAGTTGGCGAAACTCATTAAAGAGATATCGAGAATCGTGTGGCCCTGGCCCAGCCTCTGGGTGATATTGCACACTGAACGCACGTGCATCACGCACCGCCATACCCTCATTGGTGAGATCGTTCAAGTTGGTGTGTGTAATGTCGGCAATTCCACTTAAGGATTCTGGATCGACGCAGAAGTTGTGGTTCTGGCTGGTGATCTCAACACTGCCAGTGCGCAAATTGCGAACTGGATGGTTTGCACCGTGATGACCAAACGGAAGTTTGAATGTTGTTCCGCCAAGAGCCAAGGTCAACAACTGGTGTCCGAGACAAATTCCGAATACCGGCATGCCACTGTCGACAAGTGAGCGAATGTGTTCTGGCGCACCAACTACCGCTTCGGGGTCTCCTGGGCCATTCGACAAAAACACACCATGAGGTGCAAGCGCGCGAACTTCATCAGCAGAAGTAGATGCAGGAACAACCGTGACCGTGGCGATTTCGCTGAGACAGCGAAGAATTGTCGACTTGATTCCAAAGTCGTACGCCACCACTTTGTAATGCCCGGAACCAACGACATAAGGAACCTTCGTGGTTACTTGATCGACTAATTGCACACCGGCTGTGCCTGCTTCGTTCTTTGCTGCTGCCAACAACGTTGCGTGGTCCGCAGAGCCAAAGGCACCTGGCATTGCGCCGGTGTCGCGCAAAATACGAGTGAGCCGACGAGTATCGATTCCTGCGATTCCGCTGACACCCATATTCGCCAAATAGGAATTCAATGAATTGTCGCTTCGCCAGTTACTTTCACGACGTGCCTCTTCGCGAACAATGACTCCGCGAGCATGTACGCGTGACGCTTCATTGTCCAGCGGAGTCGTTCCGTAGTTGCCAATGTGTGGAGTGGTGAACGTAATGATCTGCCCTGCATACGAAGGGTCGGAGATGACCTCTTGATACCCGGTTAATCCGGTGTGGAACACCACCTCTCCGCTGGATACTCCACCTGCACTCACCGCACCGATGAGTTCACCTTCGAATACCGAACCATCGCGCAACACCAATTGACCCTCGCGAATGCTCATCGCTGTGCCACGCCTTCGTTCACCACTACATCTCCTTCAAAAATCGTGTGTCTTACTTTGCCACGAAGAGAGCGTCCAACAAAGGGAGTATTGATGCTCTTGCTCGCCAATTGTGTCGGGTCAACACACCATTCCGCATCCAAATCCACGACACACAGATTGGCAGGTCGACCCACCGCAGCAAGCATTCCGTGGCGATCCGACAACCCGGCGATTCGCGCAGGATTCGTGGACATGACGGTGGCGAGTTGAGCCGCAGACATTGGCACTACCGAGAGCACGACGCCAAGCGCGGTTTCTAGCCCGAGCATTCCTGGTGGCGCTTGATCTAACGGCAACTCTTTATCGCGGCGAACGTGTGGTGCGTGATCGGTAGCGACGGCATCGATTGTGCCATCGAGCAAACCTTCCTTTAACGCTTCGATATCTGCCGCTGACCGCAATGGCGGATTCACCTTGTAGGTGGAGTCGAATGACTTCAGCAATTCTTCTGTCAGTGACAGGTGATGCGGAGTTACTTCGGCGGTAATTGGCAGACCAGCCTTCTTAGCTTCGCGCACCAGGTGCACGCTTCCTGCAGTTGACAGGTGCAAGAAGTGAATGCGAGCACCCGTGAGTTTGGCTAGTTCAATATCGCGATGCACCATGAGTTCTTCTGCAAGTGCCGGCCAACCAGGTACGCCCATTTCGCTCGAGCATGAACACTCATTCATCACCGCACCTGCAGTAAGTGCAGACACTTCGCAGTGTTGTGCAAGGGTGATTCCTAATTCGCGCGAGTATTCCATTGCTCGTCGCATGATTGCTGGGTCTTGTACACCTGATCCATCATCGGTGAAGATCTTCACGCCATTACGAGCCATGTCGGCCAGTGGCGCCAATGCAACACCCGCGCGGCCGACGGTGATGCAACCGCTCGGAACCACTTCAACCAAACCTGCACGTCGCCCTTGTGCGCGAACAAATTCGATGATCGGAATGGAATCTTGTGCAGGAGTGGTATTCGGCATTGCAACGAGTGCGGTGTACCCGCCCTTTGCGCCTGCGCGGCTTCCCGTTTCAATCGTTTCGGAATCTTCTTTACCTGGTTCACGCAAATGTGTATGTAGATCGACAAAACCAGGAAGTACATGGCATCCAATTGCGCTCAGCACCACATCGCCAGCAGATTCCGTGATGGTGTCAGACATTTCCGCAATCACGCCACCATCAATTCGAACATCGAGTCGTTGCTCTCCGCTGTCAGTCAGCACCATCGCACCAGAAATAATCACGCTCACGCAACACCTTCTTCCTTCAACGAATTCAATTCCCCACACCGTTGGCAACTTGCTTGTGAATCAACGAGTTCGGCAAGTCCGCAGGGTCGACATGCATTTCGACCCCCCTGTTCATTGGGCCGGGATGCATGACCACCGCAGATGGCTGCAAACTCTGTGCTCGCAAATCAGTTAGACCAAATCGGTTTCCATACTCGCCCAGATTCGGAATGAGTCCTTGGTCCATTCGTTCGCTCTGCAAGCGCAACATGTACAACACGTCGGTGCTGGCAATGACTTCGTCAAGAGAATGCGACACACGAACCGGCCATTGCGCAGTGTGGGCAGGCAGCAACGTTGGCGGTGCAACGAGTGTGACGCTGGCGCCAAGCATGGTGAAGGCTGCAATATTGCTGCGTGCCACGCGGCTGTGCTTGATATCGCCAACAATGGCGACATTGAGTCCTTCGAATGAGTTGCGACCAATAGCTTCGCGAACGGTGTAGCAATCCACAAGCGCTTGCGTTGGGTGCTGGTGTGCGCCGTCGCCTGCATTGATGATTGATGCATTTGTCCACTGCGCAATTTGCCAAGGCACCCCAGCCGATTTGTGGCGCACAACAAAGGCATGCACTCCCATGTCGGTAATGGTTTCCACAGTGTCGCGCAGACTTTCACCCTTGTTCACGCTGCTCGTGGACACGCTGAATGTCATCGTTTCTGCCGACAATCGTTTTGCGGCGGTTTCAAAACTGAGTCGCGTACGTGTGGAGTCTTCAAAGAACAGACTGACCACGGTTTTACCGCGCAGAGCTGGAACCTTCGGAATGGGCCGACGATTAATTTCTGCCATTTGTGCAGTGCTCTCCAGCAAACGCAACAAGTCCTCTTTGCCTAGTTCTTCGATCGATCGAAGGTGTTTCACGACTCCACCGCCGTCACCAATACTCCATCTACGGAAACATCCACTTCATCGCTTACTTGCGTGGGAATGTTCTTGCCCACGAAATCGGGGCGAATCGGCAACTCTCGATGCCCTCTGTCCACAATGACAGCAAGTTGCACAGCACGAGGTCGACCAAAGTTATTCAATCCTTCGAGAGCGGCGCGCACCGTGCGACCCGTGTACAGCACATCGTCAACCAGCACCACAACAGCTCCGTTGATGTCGAAGGGAATTTCACTAATTGCGCCAGGAACAATTGGACGCAGACCGATGTCGTCACGATGCATCGAGACATCAAGAGATCCGTTCGGCACAACAAGGTTCGGTTCAATTTGTGCGATTCGCTCTGCAAGCAAGTCTGCGATCCATGTTCCACCGCGCTGCAATCCAACGAGAACTACGTTGTGCGCACCTTGATTGCGTTCAACAATTTCGTGAGCAATACGACTGATTGCTCTACTGACGTCGGGGCCAGACATGACGGCCTTACCTGACGTGCCAATTGGTACTTGATTCATTCTTTCCTCTCGTTCGAACCTCACGGGGTTCAATTAACGACGTCCTTACGATAGCAGTATTTCGGGAACCGAAAATCAGTTGCGCTGATACACCACCCACCACCCGTTGTCATCGACAACGTGGAAACGAGCTTTTTCGGCATTCCACACTTTTTGTGCTGCTGCGTCCATATTTACGGGCAGGATCACGTACTCAACTGCGTCAGCACCAGGCAATCGATCTCCACCAGCAAATACATCTGGCCCATACAAATTCCGAGTGAACGGATTGGGAAACGAATAGATGGTCAATCTGCGCGCCATGTGGGCGGTCAGCGAGTGATATGCGGCAACAACGGCATTATCTGGCACATGGCTCATGGATTCACGAGCAGCAACGACGGGAGGCATGTCCGAAGTCCACGATGTGGTGGTGGTTCGTGCAAGAGGTAATGGCGACCAGAGATATCCGCATACAAGCGACGACACAACAATGCACGCGCTCGCCCACCTGCGAGCAGGACGAGAGAACTTGCCAAGCGCCCAAGCGGTCCCCATCACGATGCACGGCACGATGATGATCGAATAGTGGTAATGAATTTGATGCTGATACCAAAACGTGCTGACCACGTTGGACGCCAACATCACAATGCCAACTGCCGCAAGGCTTGGCTCATACAGAAAAACGAAGCCCATCGGCGCAAGCATTTGCCACACATATGCCGGACGATCTTCGCTCCACAAATACGAAATGAATTTTGTCGGTTGTGTGAATGCTGTTTTTAACAAACCGCCAACGCCACCAAATGGAATGCGCCAGGAATTTCTAAACACCACCCCCGTGAAGCTGCGCATCACCACTAGGAACATCGCGGCCATCGTGGCAAATGACGCCACGCTGGTAAGTAATCCACGCTTTCTATCGGCTTTGGCAGCAACCCACAGCCCAAGTGGAATCAGCACAAAGGCAACGTCTTCCTTTACTGAAAGTGCGAGCACAACTGCCACCCAATACCAACGCCACTTGCCTGCGTACGCCGCCCAAATTGCCAGCGCTACGAACGTGCCAAGCGCTGCATCCGGATGGAAATTCTCGAGATTTGTCCAGCCAATGGACGGATGCATCAGGTAAACGGCGGCCATCACCGCAGCAAGTGGTTCACTTCGAAGCCGTTGTCGCGAAAACCAATACACCGGCAGCGCTCCAGCTGCCACCACCACCGACTGAACGATGAATAACAACGACGTTGTGGAGAAAATCCAATACAGCGGAATAAGGAGCACCAAAATGAACGAGGAATGATCACCGAATAAATTGCGCCCCATCAGGGTGACGAATGGAGCATGGCCTCGCGACAGCAGCCAGATGCCCTGGTCATACAACCCGAAATCGAAAGCAGAAGTTCCAAGACCGTTGTGAACACCTACGGTGCGCTGAGAAAAATACACCGCGTACAGCACCACCATGCACCACACGCTGATGGTGGATGCTGAAATACTTCTTTTTATTGGCGGACCTTTTTGGCAATGGTTGACAAAATGCCGTTCACGAACCGTCCCGACTCATCGGTCGAGAAAGTCTTTGCCAACTCGACAGCTTCATTCAAGATGACGGCCGTTGGAACATCTGGGCGCGACTTCAATTCAAAAATTGCAATTCTCAACACAATCAAATCAATCACGGGCATGCGAGCCAATGTCCAACCAATTGCATTTTCAGCGATGATCTCATCTGCAAGTGCAGTCACACCGTCGACTCCAGAAACAATTTCAAGTACCAAGTCGTCAACAGGAAGAACCTGTGATTCAACAACAGATGCACCAGTTGCGCTTTTGGCGTGAGCTTCATACAACAAATGCAACGCACGCTCGCGCGCATCTGAACGAGCGTCGTTACCCGCCGAACGGGAGGATCGGCCGGTTGACATGGTCAAACGCGTGTGATGTAGTCGCCGCTACGTGTGTCGACCTTGACGCGGTCACCAATGTTGACGAACAATGGAACCTGAATAACTTTTCCTGTTTGCAATGTTGCTGGCTTACGAGCGCCAGACACGCGGTCACCCTGAATACCAGGCTCGGTGAGCGCAATTTCCAATTCAACTGATGCAGGAATTTCCACACTCACGATTTCGCCCTCATACGTTGCGATAATCGCTACTGCGTTTTCGATGAGGTAGTCGGCGGCTTCACCGAGCGCTGCTGGTTTGATGTTCACCTGGTCGTACGACGACTGATCCATGAACACATATTCTTCGCCGTCCTTATACAGGAACTGCATGTCGCTCTTTTCAAGAATTGCTTGCTCTACTTTCACGCCAGCGTTGAAGGTTTTTTCAAGCATGTTGTTGCTGCGCAAGTTGCGCAACTTGGAGCGAACAAAAGCCCCACCCTTACCCGGCTTCACGTGCTGGAATTCCACCACCGTGTACAGGGTGCCATCTAGGTTGAGGGTAATTCCGTTCTTTAGATCGTTTGTCGAGATTGCAGGCACAGGCTGTCCTTCGGAGTGTGAGTAAGAGTTGTACTTCCGGCCGCGCGTACAAGGAGCAAGTCCTCAATTCGCACGCCACCGAGACCTACACGATAGACGCCTGGCTCCACAGTCACCACCTCCCCCTCGCGTAATGGCTCATTCGACTGTGCACGAAGCCATGGTGACTCATGAATTTGCAGACCAACGCCATGACCTGTTCCGTGAACAAACTCTGGACCAAACCCAGCTTCGGTTATCCACTCTCGACACATGCGATCTATTTCACTCGGCAATACTCCCGCTTTCACCGCTGCAACTCCTCGCGATTGTGATTCGGAAACCACCTCAAACATGGTCTGCAAAACGGGATCTACAGTGCCAAGCAAATACGTGCGAGTCATGTCCGAGTGATAGCCGTCTACCAAGCCACCGACATCAATCACCACAGAATCTCCTTCGCGAAGGACTTGATCGGTTGGCCGATGGTGCGGTCGTGCAGCGTTATTTCCTGTAGCCACAATCGTTTCATAACTTGGGCCATCTGCTCCGTGGCGACGCATGCGATATTCCAATTCGTCGCGCACATCACGTTCAGTCACGGGTTCACTCATAGAACGCACCAGCAATTCGCGTACATCAGCTAAAGCTTTATCGGCAGTTTGTGCAGCAAATGCAATTCGCTCAACCTCTGCGTCGCTCTTGGTGCGGCGCAACTCTTCGACCACCCCGCTCACTGGAAGCAGCTCTTTGCCACTCGCAGTTTCATAGCGTGCATGAGATTCAACGGAGAGATCTGCGGCCTCGCAAACGCAACGTGCGTCACGAGCAAGTTCTGAAGCAACCGCTTCCAATGTTGCAGCTGCAGTTCGCGCTTCAACAATGCGCACATCGGCGCCTGCGTCGCGCACTTGACTGTGAGCTTGCTCGACATACCTGCCGTCGGTAACGAGCACTGAATCATCTTTGCGACAAATCACTACTCCAGCAGATCCGGTGAATCCTGTGAGGTAACGAATATTTTCGCTCGATGACACCACCATCGCAGTTGCTGAATGTTTTTCGCCAACGAGATGAGCAACCGAATTCAATCGCCCATCAACTCGCAGGGGTTGAAAGTGTGGACGCGACATGGTTGCGCCTGCTACTTATTTATGTGCAAGTAAGCGCGCGACGGCCTGGATGGCCAATACATATCCATGGCCGCCAAAACCAGCGATAGTGCCAGAAGCAACTGGGGCAATCACACTTTCGTGGCGCCACAATTCACGGGTACTCGGATTAGAAATATGCACTTCAACAACCGGGCCGCTAAATGCTGCGAGCGCATCGTGAATGCTCCACGCATAGTGAGTGAAGGCTCCAGGATTGATGACGATTGCATCATGTGTGGTACGTGCGGCGTGAATTGCATTCACTAGTTCTGACGAACTGTTGCTTTGCACGCTGTCGATAACAAGACCTAATTCCTTTGCTACTTGCGTAGCTGACGCAACGTGGTCGGCCAATGTTGCGGTTCCGTAGATTTCTGGCTCACGCTCACCTAGCAAATTGAGGTTTGGGCCATTGATGATCAACACGCTTTTCGCGGACTTAGCCATGGTTCTAGCGTACTTCCATACGGTTGAGCGCCGAGCGAACTGCATCCACGCTCACAGGAGTTACTGGCTCAACCCCATTGCTGCCATCAAGCACGAATGTCAAACCACTGAGCGCTTTCTTATCGCTATGCATCAGCGCAATGAGTTCATCGTGAGACAGTCCCTTTGGAAGCGCACAGGACAGCCCATACTCACCCTCCACCACTTGACGGTGTTGCACAACACGTTGGTCGTCTATTCGGCCAAGTTCACGAGCCAGTAGCGCTGCATACACCAACCCAATAGCTACAGCTTCACCATGAGCTACCGAGAAATCAGTTGCAATTTCTATTGCATGTGCAAGCGTGTGGCCGTAGTTCAACAGCATTCGACGCCCGCCTTCGCGCTCATCTGAACCAACGATGTCAGCTTTAATTTGCACACAACGAGCAATTCGTGCGGTGAGATCGAGACTCAGCAAGTCATCACCTGTGAGGAAGTGATACTTGGCCATCTCGCCGTTGCCACAACGCGTTTCACGTGCGCTCAGGCTGGCTAGTGCGTCAGTGTCGCACAGCACTCCACGCGGCTGCCAAAACGCGCCAACCAAATTTTTTCCTTCGGCAAGATTGACGCCAGTTTTACCACCGATAGCTGCATCAACCATGCCAACGAGCGTGGTCGAAACATGAACTACCGCGATTCCGCGGTGCCATGCAGAAGCGGCGAAGCCGGCGATATCAGTGACCATGCCTCCGCCAACTCCGATGATCACGTCGTTACGTGTAAGGCCAAATTGTGCACACTCGCGCATGATCATTTCGATGGTTTCAAGCGACTTGAATTCCTCGCCAGGACCAATGTTGATGGTGCGCGTAGATATTCCTGCAGCAACCAAACTTTCCTCTACAGAAAACGGGATGTTTGCTTGCGTAACGATGATCGCTCGCTTCGCTGTGGCAGGCACCATGCTCGCAATTTGCGAACGAACTCCGGGCCCAACCACCACGTTGTACGACCGCTCTCCCAATTCAACGCGAACTACCTGCTGGCTACTCATGGTCGGCACCCGCCCGTATCGCTTCCAATACTGCTGAACATACTTTGGTCACTGGTTTTCCACGCGTGTCAATGCGAACGGTCGCAACCTCGTCGTACCAGGCTGATCGTTGGCTACTGAGCGACTGCAATGTTGCAGCTGCGTCTCCATCGAGCAACGGTCGCGCTGCACCAGATTTAGTGCGTACAACCAAATCTTCAACCGATGCATCAAGCCACACCACGTGCGAGGCCTCTTTGGAAATCAGTGCACGGTTTTCGCTTGAAATTACCGCACCTCCACCCGTTGCCAAGACAACTGATGCTGTTCCGTTAGTGAGCACCGTACGAATCGCATCGCTTTCGTGCTTACGAAATGCCGCCTCTCCATCTTGTGCAAATATCTCTCGCACTGACTTACCAGCAGCACTAGCGACTACGTCATCTGAATCGACAAATGAATACCCGAGTTCTTGCGCAATTCGTTTTCCGACGGTGGTTTTACCCGATCCCATTAAGCCAACCAAAACGATTGCGTGGCGTGCATTCACTGGATTGATGCAGCGTATGACGCCGCATTGCGAACGAACTCTTCAACTGAGTCTCCACCAAATTTGCGCTGCGCCTCATCGGCCAACACCAGTGCAACCATGGTTTCAGCAACAACTCCCATTGCAGGAACTGCAGTGACGTCTGTACGTTCTTTGAAACTGACCGTTTCTTCTTTGGTCACGGTGTCAATCGTTTTCAGCGTCGGGCGGTTTAGCGTTGCCAACGGCTTCATTGCAGCGCGAACCACCATGAGCTCGCCTGTTGTCATGCCGCCTTCGGTTCCACCAGCAAGAGTGGTCTCCCGACGATATGACTTGGTTTCTTCGTCCCATGAAATTGCATCGTGCGCCAAACTTCCGCGACGACCGGCAACTTCAAAGCCATCGCCAATTTCAACACCTTTAACAGCTTGAATGCTCATGATTGCTTGCGCGAGCAGTCCATCAATTTTGCGATCCCAGTGCACATAGCTTCCAAGCCCTACTGGCAAGCCATACGCAAGCACTTCAACGATTCCACCGAGACTGTCACCATCTTTTGCAGCAGCTTCGATTTCGGTAATCATGGCCTGCTCGGCTTCTTTGTTGAACGCACGAACCGGCGACTCGTCAACAACTGACAAATCGTGAATTGTTGGACGAATATTTGACTCCGACTTCGCCGAACCCATCTGAGTTACGTGCGACAAAATATCGACGCCAATTTCTTTTAACAACAGCTTTGCTAGCGCGCCAGCAACTACACGTGCAGCGGTTTCGCGCGCACTCGCCCGTTCCAATACGTCGCGAGCATCGGTAAACCCGTATTTCTGCATTCCCGTTAAATCTGCATGTCCCGGACGCGGCTGAGTGAGCGGCTTCTTCGTTGCCCCAGGGGCCGGCGACATTTCTTCATGCCACACGTCGCTGCGGAACCACTCTGAGTTCTTGATTTCAATGGCAACTGGTGAGCCCAAGGTGCGACCATGGCGAATTCCGCCAATGAGCACAATTTCGTCTTGTTCGAAACGCTGGCGCGGGCCACGTCCATAACCCAAACGACGGCGCCCAAGTTCAGCCTGAATATCTTCGGCGGTCACCTTCATGCCCGCAGGAAGGCCCTCGACGATGACGACCAATGCTTGGCCGTGGCTTTCTCCTGCAGTGAGATAACGCAACATGCCCTACAGGCTACCCGTACGCCGCCTCAGGATTCGGGACAATTACGCGTTGCGCAGTGCAAGTTCGTGTAGTGCGGCATCTCGCATTACCTGCGGGTCTGGAGTGACGCCACACCACAGTTCTTCTTGACGCACTGCCTGGCAAATCAGCATCCATAAACCATCAACAGTCTGAGCACCTGCCGAACGTGCCTGAGTAATGAATGTCGTTTCCAATGGGTGATACACCGCATCGAGTGCGATTAGTGAACTGTGAAGAAACGTGGGACTTACTGGAGATTCAGATGTACCCATTCCCACCGATGTGGTGTTAATGAGCAGCGTTGCATCCGCTATGTCACTCTCTGATCCAACACGCGCAACATCTGCGCACTCACTTGCTTCAAGCGCTTTCGATTGCGTGCGATTGACAATGGCAATGTCGCTAGCGCCGCGAAGTCCGAGTGCAGCAATTACGGCTCGAGCTGTTCCTCCTGCGCCAAGGACCACAGCGCGACTTCCCTCAATAGTTGCTCCACCACGAACGAGCGCGTCACAGCAACCATTGCCGTCAGTGTTTGCACCACGAATTGTGCCTGAGTCATCGAAGATCATGGTGTTCACAGACCCCGACCGTTGTGCGATCTCGTCTCGATGTTGAACGAGAGCGAATGCGGCATCTTTATGTGGCATCGTGATGCTGAGGCCGAGCATTCCCGCTTCTCGAGCTGCCAATACCTCTTCTTCAAAGTACTCCGCATCAACATCGATAGCGACATAGCGCCACGGCTTTGACATAACTGCGAACGCAGCATTGTGGATTGCCGGTGAAAGACTTTGCGATACAGGCGAACCAATAACTGCGGCAATGGTTTTTAGCTTCACGGCAACAAACCAGCTTGACGTGCAGCTGCAACATTTGCTTCATGCTGTGCAAGCGTGACGGCAAAAGCATGCCCACCCTCTTTGTCTGACAACACGTAATACAAATAACGGCATGGCTTTGGAACATTTGCACACAGCGGGTCGGTGCCCGCAGGGTTCGGAGCAGGGTTCAGCGCTGCAATGATTGATGCGCGTCCTGGGTTTGCAATTGGTGTTGGTGGCAATCCCTTGTTGATGTAGGTGTTATACGGCGTATCGGTTGCCTTCAACGTTGCAAAATCTGCTTCTGCAGGCGCGTTGTACAGCAACGTTGCATCAATTTGTAGTGGCATCTTTATTTCTAGGCGGTTGTAGATGACTCGCGCGATCTTGGCGCGATCTGCATCTACTTTTGCTTCGCGCTCAATCATTGACGCAACGATCAATACCTTGTACGCAGACAATCCAACCTTTGCTTGCGCATCATCAATGCCTTCTTGCGAAGCCACTCTGACCATTTGCTTGGCAAGTTGCTGCACAACCTGTTGCTCATTTTGGTCACCAGAAATTTGATAGGTGTCAGGAAAGAGCAAACCTTCGAGCGACGTTTGACCATCTGGTCGATAGGGAGAATCGATTGAGAGATCATTAGCCATAGCCACGAATTGCTCGGCGTTTAAACGCAACGTCTTCTCGGCTAGTCGCACTCCCATTTGCGCAATGGTGTAACCCTCCGGGAACGTCACCTTTTGGTACGTAGCTGACGGTGGAGTTTTGAGGACCGCCATGATGTTGCCCATGTGGTCTTTTGGAGAGATGGTGTAATAACCAGGAATCAGTTCGATTCCGCCTTTACGAGAGACATACCACGAGAACACACTCGCACTAGAAACGAATCCACTCTCAGCAAGTCGTTGGCTAACCGACGAGATGGTGTCCCCTTCTACAACGGTGAATGATTGCGGGTCACCTTTGCCAGATGGATTGACCTGGTGTACATACCACATGCCAATTGCACCCATAAACAGTGTGACGACTGCAACCGCTGCTGCAACGATTTGGAAGGGTCGCGACAATCCTCGAAATTCATTTGGCAGTGTGTCTACTTCCAGCTGTTCAGAGCGACGCAATGCATCTGGACTGTCCCATGGATCGTCGTACCAGTTTTCGGCGGGTTGATCCTCGGTCTTGCGGATCTTGATGAGAGGATCAATCACGAGAAGGGGTTTCCGTCATCTTCCGACCATCTAGCCACGATTGCAACATGACCGCTGCAGCAACCTTGTCAATCACTTTGCGGCGTTCTTGGGCGTTCATGTTTTGTTCCATTAAAATGCTGTCTGCAGTAACCGTTGTGCGACGTTCATCAAACGTAAGCACTGGCACATTCAACACGCTAGTCAACTGTTGCACTTCGGCGACGGCAGACTTCGCCGCATCGCCGTGAGTTCCATTCATATGCAACGGAAGCCCCACGACGACACATTCAATTTCATATTCGGTAACCAATTCGGAAATGGCTCGATAGTCGGTTTCGCGCGAACCTGATCGTTGCAACACGGTCAATGGTGTCGCAATGGTTCCACTTCGATCACTCGTTGCAACGCCAATCCTCTTACTCCCGAGATCAATCCCGAGTGCACGCACGTTATGAACCAGACACCCTGCCCAAGGCAGCGCGTGCCAAATTCAGTGCCTCATCGAGTGCTGCCGGATTCTTGCCACCTGCAGTAGCGATATCGCCCTTGCCGCCACCACCGCCACCAACTGCCTTTGCTGCATCTTTAATGAGTTCTCCTGCAGCAACATCGAGTCCATTTCCAACAGCTGCAACTAGTGCAACACCACCGGTGTCGGTGACTCCGCCAAGAACAACAGCTTGAACAGTTGGACTTTGACGAATGGCAAGTGCAAGTTCGCGCAAGTCGTTAGGTGAAATGCCATCCACTCGTGCAACAACCTGACCGTCAGTTGCTTGAGCGACCAGTTCTCCTGCGCGCGACCTGGCCTGTGCTGAACGCAGTTGCTTGATCTCGTCTGACAACGACTTCACTTCGTCTAATTTGCGCTGCACTGTAGACATGATGTCGCTTGGTTGCGTGCCGAGGAGTTCGGCGGCGTTAGACAATGTGCGCGTGGTTTCGAGCAAATAGTTAAATGTGTTTTCGCCAGTTACGGCTTCGATGCGTCGCAAGTTGGAACCAATTGACGATTCGGAAACAACTTTGATAATTCCAATGTCACCGGTTGCTTTCACGTGCGTTCCTCCGCACAACTCGAAAGTCTTTCCGGCTTCTAGAACACGCACGGTGTCGCCATACTTGTCGCCGAAGAATGCAATTGCCCCAGCCGCCGTTGCTTCATCTTTTGATGTCTCGTAGTTCTTGGTTGCCGAGTTAGCAAACACTTGCTCGTTAGCCAGTCGCTCAATGCGTTCGATTTCTTCTGCGGTCACCGCTGCATAGTGGCTGAAGTCGAAGCGCAAGCGCTCTGGTGAAACTAATGATCCGGCCTGTTTAACGTGCTCGCCAAGCACTTCACGCAAGGCCCAGTGCAAAATGTGGGTTGCCGTGTGATTGCGACGAGTTGCATCACGGTCCGAAACATTGATTGCCACACGAGCGCTTTGTCCTGCTGTAACTGATCCGCGAACGATCTTGCCAATGTGCTTGCGCAATCCTGGTAGTGCAAACATGGTGTCAAGCACTTCAATTTCACCAGTCGATGTGGTGATGGTGCCAACGTCTCCTACTTGACCACCGCTTTCGGCATAGAACGGAGTTACGTCAAGGAACACGTCGACATCTTCCTGCTCGCCGTCTTGTACGGGAATCACGGCAAGCACCTTTGCTTCGCACGAGGTTTCTTCGTACCCAACGAATTCGGTAATGCCATGGGTCTCCATGACGTGGCGATACGCCTCGATGGTCGCCTCGCCAACCTTTGCTCCCTTGCGAGCGCTCTTTGCGCGATCGCGCTGGGCGCCCATTTCCTGTTCGAAGCCAGCCACATCCACACGAACGTTTCGCTCTCCTGCGATTTCTTGTGTGAGCTCGAGCGGAAAGCCATAGGTGTCGTGCAATAAGAATGCAGAAGGGCCAGCGAGTTCTTGCGAACCGCTAGACAATTCATCTTCCAAAATGGTGAGACCGGTCTTCAAGGTTTGACGGAAACGCTCTTCTTCCTTCGTCATCACACCAAGAATGAAGTCCTTGTTGCCCAACAGGTCTGGGTATGCAGCCGACATGATGTCGATTGCAGTCTCGGAGAGTTTCGGCATGACCAACTTTTCGGTGCCCAACAAATATGCGTGGCGAACGGCGCGACGAATAATGCGACGCAATACGTATCCACGGTTTTCATTCGACGGGAAAACGCCATCGTTAATGAGCATCGTTGCCGAGCGCGCATGTTCGGCAAGCACTCGCAAACTGAAACTGTCACGGTCTTCGTAATTACCAATTTGATACTTGCGACTTGTTAATGACTGTCCTTGCTCAATGAGCGGAAACAGCACATCGGTTTCCCAAACAGAGTCTGTTCCTTGCATCAATGCAAGGATTCGCTCAAGGCCTGCACCCGTATCGATTGAAGGTTTAGGTAGTGGCGTACGCGTTCCATCTTTTGCTTGGTTGAACTGCATGAACACCAAGTTCCAAAATTCAAGAAAGCGATCGCCATGCGGATCGTGCAACGGTCCACCTTCTGGTCCGAAGGATGGTCCGCGATCGATATGAATTTCCGAGCATGGACCACACGGACCCGTCTCGCCCATTTGCCAAAAGTTGTCTTTGTCGCCAAGGCGCTGAATGCGATCCATCGGCACGCCAACTTCTTCGTGCCAAATGGCCTCTGCCTCATCATCACTTTCATGAACGGTGATCCACAAACGATCGCCATCAAAACCAAATACTTCCGTGACTAATTCCCACGACCATGGAATGGCGTCGCTCTTGAAGTAGTCACCAAATGAAAAGTTGCCCATCATTTCGAAGAACACCAAATGGCGCTTCGTACGGCCTACATCGTCTAAGTCGTTGTGCTTGCCACCTGCACGCGCACACTTTTGAACGGTTACCGCACGGCTATATGGCGCTTGTTCGTCACCTACGAAATACGGTTTAAATGGAACCATTCCCGCAACGGTGAACAACACAGTTGGGTCATGTGGAATGAGACTCGCAGACTTAACCCGCGTATGTCCTTTGTCAGCAAAGTATCCAGAGAACGACTCTCGCAGATCATTTGCTGAGGAAATTGGGGGCCGCGAGGTAGACATTTACGAACAGTCTAGTTCGGCAACACGTATTGGCTAATTCTGATTTTGTGTGACCGTTACCGATTCGGACTCGAAATGAATGACTTCTTCGTCCTTTCGCAAATTTCGCACAATTTCCATGCCCTGTTGCGCCAGTTTTACAGCACCTTCAAGAACATCGGCTGCAATCTGACCAGGGGTCAATTGTTCTGCAGCTTCACGCGCTTTGTTCTTTGCATAGCGAACGCCGAATACGCCGGCGAATGCGCCGAGTACAAACCAAAACAGTCTCTTCATCATCGTGATAACCCTCCGACATCAATGGGCTTTGCCCTAGCGGTCGTTGTTTGACGGCCGATAGTACGGAATCTGTGGAACAGCCCGCCCTGTAGTTTGCGCAGGTAAATAGTCCTGTTCCACCTTTTCGTCCTGCAAATGTGCATTATGAGGCGATTGGTACCCCACTCCATGGCCAATTTCTTGCGCACCTGAGTAGTGCGCATCTCGAAGGTGAGCTGGCACTTCAACGTCTACGCCGTTACGAATGTCGGCCCTGGCATTCCAAATGGCTTGCGCAGCGCTATTGCTCTTCTGGGCTCGCGCTAGATAAATAGCGCACTGCGAAAGATTGAGTTGTGCTTCTGGCAGACCAACATGATCCACGGCATGGGCCGCTGAAACTGCAATCACTAAAGCCTGAGAATCGGCGACACCAATATCTTCGGAGGCAAAAATAATCATTCGACGCGCAATGAAGCGTGGGTCATCACCAGCTTCAAGCATGCGCGCAAGCCAAAAAACAGCAGCGTCAACATCGCTACCACGCATGCTTTTTATAAACGCCGAGACGACGTCGTAATGATCATCGCGTCCGTAACGCAACGAACTCACGCCCAGCGCGGCTTCCACATGATCCAGAGTCACATCGTGCGGTCGCGCAAGAGCACAGGCAACTTCGAGCGCAGTCAAACTTTGGCGCCCATCTCCGCCAGACAGTTGCATCAGTTTGGAAATCGCTTCATCAGTTGCACTCAGTGCTTCTGCTTCTAGCCCACGCTCCAAGAGCACGCGAATGTCTTGCGTCTGCAATGGCTCAAGCCGAAACAATGTGCTGCGACTGCGCAATGGTGCGTTCACTTCGAAATACGGATTCTCCGTCGTCGCACCGATCAGCGTGATGATTCCACTTTCAACTGAAGGCAACAGTGCATCTTGTTGCGAAGTAGAGAATCGATGGATCTCATCAACGAACACAATCGTTGACTTGCCATGCTGGCCAAGTCGATCAGTTGCTCGCTCAATTGCTTCACGAACATCTTTCACACCTGACGTCACTGCAGAAAGTCGTTCAAAGGCACGATTGGTTGTCAGCGCTACCACTTCGGCAAGCGTGGTCTTCCCCGTTCCCGGCGGCCCCCACAAAATGACCGACGACAAGCGATCTGCTTCAATAAGTTTGCGCAGTGGCGCACCAGGTGCAACCAAGTGCTGCTGTCCAACAATTTCATCAAGACTCTTTGGTCGTAAGCGCGCGGCTAGCGGAGCTTGACCACGCAAGCGATCGTTCACCGCTGCAGTAAAAAGATCTTCGGCGTTACCCACCGAATGCGACCCTAACTCTTCGCCGGTGGAGGAAGTAGTCGAATACCCAACTCAGCCAACTGAGCAGGGTTAACAGGCGTAGGAGCATTCGTCATTGGATCACTTCCCGATTGAGTCTTCGGGAAAGCAATTACTTCACGAATGTTTTCTTCTCCAGCAAGAATTGCAACCAAGCGATCGGTGCCAAATGCGAAACCACCGTGTGGAGGTGCGCCGTATTTAAACGGCTGCAAGAAGAACCCAAAGCGACGATCGGCGTCTTCATCCGAAATGCCCAATTGGCGGAACACGCGACGCTGCATTTCTGGATCATGAATACGAATTGAACCTGAGCCCAATTCCCAACCGTTCAGCACCAAGTCGTATGCAAGTGCGCGCACCGACATTGGATCTGATTCCAGTCGTTCAATGTCTTCTGGGTGCGGCTGACAGAACGGGTGGTGACCCGGCTGTGGCTTGCCTGTTGTGGCGTTGATGCCTACAAACAATGGGAAGTCGATTACCCACACATAGCGATACGGGCCTTCGTGTACTGGGGGACGTCCAATGTCGTTACGCAATGTGCCAAGCACATCGCACGTTGTTGACCACGTGTCAGCAACCAGCAGCAAGAGGTCTCCAGGTTGTGCACCCATTGAGGCAACAAGTGCAGTGCGTTCCGCGTCGGACAAGAATTTGGCAACTGGTGAATCGAGTGCAAGACCTTCGCCCACCTTCATCCACACCAAACCCTTTGCGCCTATCTGCTTTGCGCGATCGGTGAGTGCATCAAGTTTGCTTCGACCATACGCAGAGGCATCTGGATATGTTGCGGCATCCACGCGAATTCCCTTAATGGATTCGGCTTGCGCAAATGCTTTGAACTCAGTACCGGCAAACACGTTGGTGAGCTCGACAAGTTCCATGCCAAAACGCATGTCGGGTTTATCGAGACCGAAACGATTCATTGCATCGAGCCACGTGATCTGTTCGATCTGCGGTGGACGCTCGCCCAACACTGCTTCAGCTGCAGCCATTACCGCTTCACTGATAGCACCAAGTACATCGTCCTTGGTAACGAAACTCATTTCAGCGTCAAGTTGCATGAACTCGTATTGACGATCGGCGCGCAAGTCTTCGTCGCGCAAGCAACGTGCAATTTGGTAGTACCGATCGATACCAGCAACCATGAGCAACTGCTTCCACAACTGCGGTGACTGTGGCAACGCATAGAACGAACCAGGCTCTTTGCGTGAAGGAACTAGAAATTCGCGTGCACCTTCAGGCGTGCTCGGCATGAGGAATGGAGTTTCTACCTCAACAAAACTCTGCGACTCCATGGCGCGACGAATTGCCGAGTTGACCTTGGCGCGAATACGCAAGTTGCGCTGCATGCGCTCACGGCGAATGTCGAGATAGCGGTACTTCAGGCGAACGTTTTCATCTACATCGTCGGCACGTGCATCAATTGGAAACGGAGGCGCTTCTGCCGAGTTCAACACCACAACTTTGCAGTCGGTGAGTTCAACTTCACCCGTTGCCAAGTTCGTGTTCACGGTGCCATCTGGTCGAGCCTGAACTCGGCCTGTGATTTGCACAACCCATTCAGACCGAACATCGGTTTCGTTGTCGACAACGCATTGCACTACTCCGCTGTAATCGCGAACGTCGAGGAAAGCAAGATGCTCGCCATGCTCGCGCCGGCGTGCAATCCAGCCACACACGGTGACGGTGTTGCCAATGTGTTCGGAACGTAGGCCGCCACAAAGCTGGGATCGAAGTGAGGTTGATTCGCCTAACGGCTGCAATGGAGACGACATGAGACTTTCAGCCTAGTTTGCAGAATGAAATTTGCTGACTTCATTTTGAATTGCCGTAAGCAAATCGGCGCGATTCACGCTGTATTGCTCGCCCGAATTCATCGGTCGGATGACTGCTTGGCCAGCTTCTAATTCGTTAGACCCAATGATGATGGCGACTTGCGCACCGCTGCGATCTGCGGCTTTCATCTGAGCCTTCATACTTCGATTATCGAACGCGCGATCTGTGCCGATGCGAGCGATGCGCAATTGGTTGCACACCAATGCCGCCTCGTAGCCACCTGTTGTATCGACAACGAATGCAAACACATCGGTATTGGGAGCAGAAAACACATTCTCTGCATCACAAGCCAATAACGTTCTGTCAAGACCTAGGGCAAAACCAATTCCGGCTGTCGCTGGTCCGCCAAGTTCTTCCACTAGCCCGTCGTACCTTCCTCCACCGCCGATTGCAGTGTGTGCTGCCTGCAACGCAGTGCTCACAAATTCGAATGTGGTGCGACGGTAATAGTCAAGCCCGCGAACTAAACGATCATCGATGACGTACTTGATATTCATGGCATCTAAGGCAGCAAGCACTGCAGCGAAATGCTCGGCTGCAGTTGGGCTGAGATAGTCCCGAATACGAGGCGCGTTTGCGATAATCATTTGATCTTCGCGACGCTTTGAATCGAGCACGCGCAATGGATTCTTTGTGAGCGTGACTTGCGAATCTTCGGACAACTCGCCAAGGTGTGATTCGAAGTACGCGCGCAACACGTCGGTAAAACGTTGACGATCGCCTGCGTCTCCCAGGGAGTTCACCGACAGTTGAACCTCTTTCAAACCAAGCCTGTCGTAGAACTGTGCGGCAAGCGCAATAACTTCGGCATCGAGATATGGATCTTCTACGCCAAGAACTTCAAGTCCAACTTGATCAAACTGTCGATAGCGACCTTGTTGTGGTTTTTCATAGCGAAAGTTTGGACCCGCGTACCACACCTTCCATGGTGTGGTTGGTCGGTGTTGCACGAAGGCTCGGCAAACGCTCGCCGTCTGCTCTGGGCGCAACGCAATTCGCCGACCACCTTTATCTTCAAAGTCATACATTTCTTTGGTGACGACATCGGTTGCTTCTCCAAGTCGCAGGAACACACCGAGGTCTTCAAACATTGGAGGAATGATGAGTCCGTACCCAGCCTCTTCCACCACACTTGCAAAGACTTCTTGAAACTTGCGCCAACGGGCTGCATCGGGAGTCAAAATGTCCCGTGTTCCGGGGCTAGTAGAAAATGAACTCACGCGAGAACATTAGACGCTGGATGATCCCCTGCCATGACACGGTATGCGTCGTACACCGAATCGATGCGTTTAATTGTGCGAAGCACAGACTGCAAATGACTTGGGTCCGCAAATTCAAATTCAAAACGCATGCGAGCCACTCTGTCGGCTCCTGTATTTGTAGAACACGACACGATATTGACGTGCTCTTCACTGAGGGCATTTGCCACATCGCGAAGCAGGCGCGATCGATCGATTGCAACGACTTCTACTGCCGCAACATAGGTTGCATTGTGAACGCTTCCCGCCCACTCAACGTCCACCATTCGGCTCGTGTTCTGGCTTGCTGCCGAAATGGCATTCGAACAGTCCGCTCGATGAACATTGACCACAAGATCGGTAGTCAGGAATCCAATAATTTCGTCTCCGGGAACTGGCGTGCAGCACTTGGACAGGCGGACAATCGTTCCCGACATTCCCTCTACGTGAACACCCGAAACCTGCTCTTCGGTATTCCCCGCATCTAGGCGCATGCCCACGGAAAGCTGTTCACCGAAACCGCCATCGCGCATGAGACGACTAATACGACCAGCCATCGCCTCTGCCGAGACATGGCCTTCACCGATTGCTCGAAACAGTGTCGCATCATCTGCATAATTCATTGCTTCACGTTCTTGCGCAAATACTTCTGAAGACAACACTCGCTGTATTGGCAGTCCATGTTTACGCATGTGCTCGACAAGATCATCACGACCAGTATCAACAAGGTCTTCCATGCGTTCACGAGAGAACCACTGCTTGATTTTGCTCTTTGCCTTTGGCGAGACCACGAAATTTGCCCACTCTTCAGATGGGGCTGCGTCTTCTGCTGTCGAGGTAAGAATTTCGCACGTGTCGCCAGAATTTAAGCGCGAGTCCAATGCAACAAGTCGGCCGTTTACACGAGCACCGATACACGCGTGCCCAACTTCGGTATGCACGCCGTATGCGAAATCGATTGGCGTTGCATCAAGTGGAAGTGCAATTACTCGGCCCTTTGGCGTGAACACAAACAACTCATCTTGTTCAAGGTCGGTCTTCAAACTCTCCAAGAATTGGCGCGGGTCCGATACTTCGTCTTGCCAATCGATAATGCGATTGAGCCAGTCAATATCGGTGCTCGCAACTCCGTCTTTGTACGACCAATGCGAAGCCACTCCCCACTCGGCGCGTTGATGCATGTCGCGTGAACGAATTTGCACTTCAATCGGTTTTCCACCAGGGCCAATCACCGTGGTGTGCAGCGACTGATACAAATTGAACTTCGGCATGGCGATGTAGTCCTTAAAGCGACCAACCACAGGTTTCCATTTGCCGTGAATAGCTCCAAGCGCTCCGTAGCAATCCTTTACCGAATCAACGACGATGCGAATGGCCATAAGGTCGAAGATCTCGTCAAAGTCTCTACCCTTTTGCACCATCTTTTCGTACAAACTCCACAGGTGCTTACCGCGCGCGGTGAGTTCTGCATTGATATTCACCGCAGAAAGCCACGAGTTCACCTGACCTAAGGCCTTCGCCAAATACACATCGCGCTCAGGAGCGCGAATAGAGACCAAATAGTCGAGCTCGGCATATCGCTTCGGGAACAAGGCAGCAAACGACAAATCCTCTAACTGCTGCTTCATTTCCTGCATGCCCAATCGATGTGCAAGTGGAGCGTAAATGTCAAGAGTCTCTTGCGCAATGCGACGTTGCTTGTCAACGGGAGCAGACGCAATGGTGCGCATGTTGTGCATGCGATCGGACAGTTTGATGATGAGCACACGCATGTCCTTGGCCATTGCCACCAGCATTTTGCGCATCGTGGCAGCCTGCTGAGCTTCACGAGAATCGAACTGCAATCGCTCGAGCTTGGTAAGACCATCAACAATGCCAGCAACCTCTGCCCCAAAACGTGCCTCAACATCGGCAAGCGTAATTTCCGTGTCTTCAACGGCATCGTGCAATAAAGCTGCGACAAGTGAAACCTCATCGAGCCCAATTTCAGCGACAATTCGAGCAACCGCTATTGGGTGGCTGATGTACAACTCGCCACTCATGCGGGATTGATGACTATGCGCAGCGCTCGCCATTTCATAGGCAGCGTTGATGAGCGAAACGTTGCCCTTTGGGTTACGTCGCTTGTATGCCGACAACAACGGCACAAGATCTTCGACAACCGCAGAGTGATTCCTTCTCCATGGAAGAACTCTCGACGTCGTGCTCATGGGGAGCGATCCTTATCTGCGTTGTTTTTTGCGCGGCCGTGGTGGGTGACTCAGTGCTGCTGCCACTGAAGCAACTTCGCGAGTCGCGCTTTCTGCACTAGTCGAATCTCCAGAATCTGCAGAAACGATGCGACTTGGCTTCTTGCCCGAACTGGCAATGCGCGCCATATCTTCGCCCAAATGCAATTCGTTCGCCAGCGGCTTGAACTTTGTTTCGCGCGTTTTCAAAATGCCAAGCAAAGGCGTCGCTATATAAATCGACGAATATGCGCCGAGCAACAACCCGACGAGCAAGGCCAATGCAAACTCTTGCAATGCAACTGCTCCAAGGATCCATGATCCGAGAACAAGCAACGAAAGCACCGGCAGTACTGCAGCTAGCGACGTATTAATGGAACGCATCAACACTTGGTTCATGGAAACGTTGGTGATGTCTCCGTACGACACTCGCGAGGCTGAGAAACGTTTTGTGTTGTCGTGCACTTTGTCGAACACCACGATGGTGTCATACAGGGAGAATCCCAAAATGGTGAGAAACGCCACAACCGTCGCAGGAGTTACCGAAAGTCCAGTAACTGAGTACACACCGACGCTAATTAACACGTCGTGGGCCATTGCCGCAATCGCGGAAACTGCCATTTTCCATTCGAATCGCCATGCGATGTATAGCGACACCACCAGGAAGAACACCAGCAGCGCTCGAACTGCCTTTTCTGTGATGCTGCGGCCCCACGACGAACTGACCAGCGCAACGCTGACGTCGTCAGCTTTTACTCCGGCCTTTTCAGCTAGCGCGTTCTGAACTGCAGTCTTTACTGATTCCGATTCAGCGCCAACTTGGGCACGAATGCGATCTCCATCCGATCCGTTGAGTACCTGAATTTTTGCATCAGACGAGGACACACCGTTGGCATCCAAAATTGTCTTCACATCTTCAATGGTGAGCGACTTTGCTGGAACTTCCCAAGCCACTCCACCTTCGAAGTCCATTCCCAGGTTTAACCCACGTGTAAATAACGACAACACAGTGATCACCATGAGCGCAATGGAAATTGCAAAGCCCCACCACCTGCGACCAAAGAAATTGAACGTGGTTTCACCGCGATAGAGACGACCAAGACTTCCGCTCATGCCGTCACCTCCTTTGTTACTGCTACGCCAAGTACGTTGCGACCTGCCATGAACTTCGATCGCGCGAGCAACAGAATTGCTGGACGCGTGAACAAGTAAGCAACGAACACGTCAGACAAGGTGGAGAGACCAAGAAAGAATGCGAAGCCACGCACTGAACCAACAGTCAATTTCCACAGAATGATTGCGCCAATAAACGACACGGTGTCAGCAGCCAAAATGGTTCGCCAGGCAGACGCAAAGCTGCGTTGAGCAGCGCCACGCATGGTTTTACCACTGACCAATTCGTCTTTCAGTCGCTCGAAGAACACCACATAGGAGTCAACCGTGACACCAATGGACACGATGATTCCTGCAACACCCGAAAGCGTGAGCGCAAGGCCGTTTGTCTTTGACAAGTAGGCGATGATGCTCCAGAGGAACGCTCCAGAAATTGTGAGTCCACCAACCACGACAATGGTGAGCAATCGGTAGTAGAAGAAAAAGAACAGCATTACCAGCAACACACCTACAAGTCCAGAGATGATTGCTGCTCGCAATGAATCTTTGCCAAGCGTTGGCGAAACAGTTTGCACTGTTGCAACTGCGAACTTCACTGGCACTGCACCAAATTCAAGAATCTTTGCCAAGTCGCGAGCTTCGGCTTCAGTAAAGC
>JBEGJW010000013.1:0-30756 GCA_041184445.1 Actinomycetota bacterium
AGTTGCCTCACACTTTGGCGGTACGCGTAATGCAATGGCGCTTAGTTGGCCAAAGAAGATTCGTGATGCTGGCGGCCTACGCGAACAATTCCACCATGTGATCGATCTTGTGCCAACGATCTATGAATTGGTTGGGATCGAAGCTCCAACACATGTAAATGGTATTAAACAGATGCCAATTCATGGAACATCAATGGCGTATTCGTTTGACAATGCAAGCGCACCAAGTACTCACACCACTCAATATTTTGAAATTCTTGGTAACCGCGCCATCTATCACCAAGGCTGGATGGCTTCGTGTTTCCATGGCCGTTTGCCGTGGATCCGTTTGCAAGGGTTGGACTTTGATGGCCCTCAAGAAGTGTGGGAGTTGTACAACATCAGCGAAGATTTCTCGCAAGCAGTGAACCTTGCTGATCAATTTCCAGAAAAACTTGCAGAACTACAAGAGCTGTTTCATCAGAATGCAATTCAGTACGACATTTATCCATTGCGCGATGCAGGCTCGCCGCGCCATGGAGATTTTGCCGTGCCACATTCACTCGATGGAATCAGCAAAGTGACCTACACGCGAGCTCATGTGCGTATGCCCGAGAGTTCGGTTCTGAATGTGAAGAACTGCTCATGGAAAATGACAGCGGAAATTGTGGTTCCAGAAGGCGGCGCACATGGCGTGATTGCCTGCCAGGGCGGCAATATGGCAGGTTGGTCGCTATATATCGATGAACTAGGTAAACCGACGTATCACTACAACTGGTTTGGTCATGTTCATTCAGTAGTAGGGGATACCCAACCATTGAAAGCGGGGCATCACGAGATCGTTGTGGACTTTGCCTATGACGGAGGCTTTGGTGCTGGTGGCGTTGCAACGTTGTATGTAGATGGTCGTGAGGCTGGAAGTGTTCGAATTGAGAAAACTGTGCCACTGGTGTATTCGATGAGTGGAGAAACTTTTGATATCGGCGTGGATACAGGGTCGCCAGTGGGAAATTATCCGCACTTATTCACATGCACTGCTGACATTATTGGCGTAACAATTGAACGACTTGATGAGCCGAGTGCAGCAACGAAGCAAAAAATGCGTGAAGGTGAATTTAGAGCGAGCATCAGCACACAATAAATTGTTGTCGATGCACAACGTGCACTTGTGATTGAACAGTGTGTGATTGTGCAAAGTCATGCCTTTGGTCACAGATGGTGTCTGAACTCGCTGTCATGATTTATTCATCATTAGGTTAAGCACATGAAAAAACTCATTACCTCCCTGTTTATATCCGGCTTGGTGCTGTCAATCGCACCAATTAGTGCAGCATCTGCAAAGCAAATTCCACCAAAAACATATTCAACATGTTCGGCTCTCCGTAAGGATTACCCGAATGGAGTTGCAATGAATTGGGCTTCACGTGGCACAACAAAGGCTGTAGTAAACACTGAGGTGTACAACATCAATTACGAAAAGTTGGATAAGAAAATCACCGGCTTGGTGTGCGTTCCAAAAACTAAGTAATTACTGAACTTTTCGTTCGTAAGTAACTTTTCCTCGAAAAGTTGAAAATCCCATTGATGTATACAAACCGTATGCACCAGTGGGATTTTCTGTATCTACGTCCAGTGCGCCATGAGTTAAGCCGTCACGTTTATAAGCCGCAAGCGCATGGGTGATGAGTGACTTTCCTACTGATTTCTTGCGGTGCTCAGAAAGTGTTGCCAGCTTGTCGATCCAACCGATTCGCCTTCCTAATGCCTCATCATCAGATTCGTAACGGTGAGAGAGCAGCACTCCGATGATCTTTTCGTTTGGGTCGAGTGCAAAAAATGACTGGTCAAGCCTTGCTGTAGACCCATGAACGAGCTGATCCCAACCTTCTTCGCTCGTTGGGGTAGAACCCCAATGGTCGACGAATGCCAGATTTTTTGTGATTCGTGCTTCTTCGTCTCGGGCTGAATCCCACGGGACAATCAAATAGCCAGGGGCTACAAACATTTCAGGAGATTTGTTCAGGTCAATAATTAAGTCGTCATTCCAGCGCACTGGATTCATCTTGAAATCTTGGAAGAGTTCTCCTGCGGTTGAGTTAGTTGCACTCATATCGCTGCGTAAGTATTTAGGGAGAGTTCGATTCGTAGAGCGCAACAACGATTCACCGTGCTCCGTTGCCCACTGCATTACTGTTGTTCCAACGCCGTTACCTCGAAACTCAGGTTTAGTGGTGCCAAAGATGTAGCAGCGCTCCTCTTTGGTTTCGGATGGCAAGAAAATGGTGTAGCCCACGCCAATGATGTGTGAATCATGCTCGGCAACGATGACATCGTGATCAAGATCGCAGTATGTTCCATCAAACTCTTCTGCAAGTTCTTCAGCAGTCTGGACAAAAACGAGGCCGTCAAAGGACAAACCTTCAGAAAGCAATGCGGCAATCTCTGTGAGATCTGAAGGAGTTGCCTGACGAAGTTGAAACTGAATCGCTGTCATTACTGGGAAGAGGTTATTCCTTGGGACTCTGCCTCGGCAGCAATGGTCAGCCAGTGTTCTTCGGCTGCATCAACGGATTGTTGAGCAAGTGCAAGTTCTGCGCTCACTCGTGCGAGTTCAACATGGTCGCTTCCAACAGCAGACAATTCGCGCTCAAGCTTCTGTAATTTTTCCGTTGCTTGTGCGAGTGTCTTTTCTGTTTGTCCTAACAAACGACGCAATGTGCTTGGGCTTTTCGCTGGCTTCACCTTTGTTGGTTGTACCGAGTCAAGTGTGGGTGCAGATTTCAATTTTGGTGCGGTTTGATTGGTGGTTTGCTTGCCTCGTTGTTGCAGCCAGCCAGCAATTCCACCAACTACTTGGCGTGTGCCGCCTTCGCCGTCGAGCGCCAATACGTCAATAACCGTGCGGTCCAAGAACACACGGTCGTGGCTCACCACCACCACAATTCCGGGCCAGTCATCAAGGTATTCCTCGAGTGCACGAAGGGTGTCAAGGTCCAAGTCGTTAGTTGGTTCATCCAACATCAATACGTTTGGTTGTTCGATGAGCGTAAGCAGCAGTTGTAGTCGGCGTCGTTCGCCACCAGAAAGCGTAGACAACGGCGCGAATTGCGAGTCGCCATCGAACCAAAATCGTTTCATCAAGTTGATGTCCTCAACCGATGGGTTTCCTTTGTCACCCATAACGGCTTCGCGCACAGTTTGCGAAAGGTTGAGCTCGCGACCAAGTTGGTCGTAGTAGCCAATCTTCACAGTGCTGCCAACTTCAACGTGACCGCCAGTTGGCTTTAAACGGCCGGCAATGAGATCGAGCAGTGTGCTCTTTCCTGCGCCATTCGGACCAACAATGCCCAATCGATCGCCAGGTTCAAGCGTGTAATCAAATGCGTGAAGCACTTCATGCTCGGCAGATTTATCTGATGCTGGCCACGAAAATGCAATGCCTTGCAATTCAATACCTTTTGAACCAAGTCGCTGACTGCCGAGCGATAAACCAAGTTCGCCTTGGCGTGCGGGGCCCTCTGCTTTGCGCGACACCAATTCTTTCGCTGCATCCATTCGTGCTTTTGGTTTGGTCGTGCGCGCAGGTGCACCTCGGCGCAGCCATGCAAGTTCGGTGCGTGCCAAGTTCTTGCGCACTTGTTCGGCGGTTGCTGCGCGTTCTTCGCGTTCGATTCGACCCGCTAAGTATGCGGCGTACCCAGAGCCTGCAGTTTTGCTGGTTGGCACATGCATGTATGCAGAGCCACGATCTATTTCCAATACTTTGTTGGTTACACGGTCAAGTACGTGTCGGTCGTGTGTAACAAGCAACAAACCTCCACGGTATTGCGCCAACCATTCTTCTAAATAGGAGATGGCATCAAGGTCGAGGTGGTTGGTTGGCTCGTCCAAGATGAGCGCATCCCATTCATTCACGAGCAACTGGGCCAGTGCAACACGTTTTTGTTGACCACCAGAAAGTTCGTCGGTCTGCGCATCGAGTAATCCCGACATTCCCAACTTGTCGAGCATGGCTTCGCCACGCCAATCTTCACCAACTGCATCGCGCACGGTTCCGGCGGGAAGCACTGGCTGCTGGGCAAGAATGCCGATACGTGCACCACGCCCGCGATGCACCACGCCATTATCCGGTGAGTACTCACCACTCAAGATGCGAAGCAGCGTGCTTTTGCCGCAGCCATTGAGACCAACGATTCCAACGCGATCGCCTTCGGAAAGTGTGAGAGAGATGTCAGTGAATAACGGACGGTTAGGTCGGGATGCCGAAAGTTTTTGGGCATCAATCACGATCACGACAAGAAATTCTACGGCGAGCGATGTACGGTCACTCCATGCGTTCGTTGCTTCTTGCCTTGTTTGTTGTTCCTGTCCTAGCTGGATGCGGTTCGCCGTCAACTTCAGAAGTAACACCCTCTGGAAAGACCGTTGAAATTTCAATCACGAATTTTGTTTTCACCGTTCCTGAAGGTGCTATGCAAGGCGACCAAGTCCAACTGAAAAATAACGACGATGTGGCACATAACTTCATGCCCCTCGATGACTCATTCAGCCTTGATGTTGCCGCAGGCGAAACAGTTGACTTGCCATTATTGGCTGCTGGCTCGTACCCGTTCCATTGCCACATTCACCCAAACATGATGGGCACCTTGACCATTAATTAGGCGAGTTGGCTACCATTGAGTCATGTCTACAACGCAACTTCGTGAATCTTTGAAGCAACGAGCATGTGAGTCAATTGACAAATTAAAGAATGATCTTGTTGGTATTAGCCACGACATTCATGCTCACCCAGAAGAGAACTACGAAGAGCATTTTGCGCACAAGCGTTTGACCGATGCAATTGGCGATAACAATTTGGAAGTCACACGCAAGGCGTACGACCTTGATACAGCATTTGATACTGCTGTTGGGTCAAAAGGAACCACAGTTGCCGTGTTGTGCGAGTACGACGCATTGCCAGGAATTGGCCATGCATGCGGACACAACATCATCGCTGCCGCAGGCCTTGGCGCGGGTCTTGCACTTGCTGGATTGGCCGAGGAAGCAGGCGGCCGTTTGCGCCTCATGGGAACTCCTGCAGAAGAAGGCGGAGGCGGAAAAATTGAGATGGCTCGCAAAGGCGCATTCGTAGGCGTAGATGCAGCAATGATGATTCACCCGGCAGACCGTGAACTTGCACGCATGAATGCCATCGCCATTCAGCACTGCTTGGTGAAATACACAGGCGAAGCAGCGCACGCAGCCGTGTCGCCGCACCTGGGTAAGAACGCACTTGACGCAGCGGTGCTTGGCTACATGAATGTTGCGGCGCTTCGTCAGCACATCATGCCAACCGAGCGAATTCATGGAATTTTCTTGAAAGGTGGCGAAAAGCCAAACATCGTTCCACGTGAAGCTGAAATGGATTGGTACGTTCGCTCGAACACCATCGAAACCATGCAACCGTTGAAACAACGTGTTGCAGGATGCTTGCATGGTGGAGCGCAAGCTGCTGGATGCCATGTTGAGTTGGAGTGGCAAGCAAACCCATATGCCGACATCATTGACAATATTCCATTGCTTGCGGCATATGTAGAAAACTCTGCGCAGTTTGGTCGAATGTTGACTACCGACTACTTGGCAGGCACGGGTGGTGGCTCAACCGATATGGGAAACATCAGTTATCTCACACCTTCAATTCACCCGATGATTGCGGTTGCGCCTCACGGAGTGTCGTTGCACACGCCAGAGTTTGCTGACTATGCAACAAACGATGACGCAACGCGTGCAATTTTGGATGGCGCAAAAATTATGGCGATGACTGCCATTGATTTGTGGACGAACGATGCTCTTGTTGCCGAAATGCGTGAAGCATTCGGCGATGGTTTCGTGCCTGAAGGCGTGCTTTAGTCGCGAGTAAGCGGTTTAGCGAGGCGTAACCCGGCGAGTTTGTCGGGTTCACTCAAACCAGCCATAGCAATGTCGAAGTCGGGGAGTGCGTACACCTCGCCGTCGTCGGTAATCATGATGTAACGGTCGAACTGTGCAAGGAACGTGCGGTCGTGACTTACTGCCACCACGGTTCCTTCGAAACCATCGAGTGCCTTTTCTAAGGCTTCAGAAGACTCAATGTCTAAGTTGTCGGTTGGTTCGTCTAGCAACAACACGTTGTGGCCTTCAATTTCAAGGCGCAAGATTTCGAGTCGAGCCTTTTGTCCTCCCGAAAGGGTTTCAAACTTTTGGCGAGCGTTATTGCGCAAGCCATAACGAGCGAGCGTTTTCATGGCCTTTTCTTCTTCAGAAATACGGTCGAGAACAATGTCGACGCACTCGCGGCCAATGAAGTCTGGGCGATTGTTCACTTGAGTAAACACACCAACTGACGTGCGCGGGCCAAAGGTAATTTTCCCTTCAGTTGGCTCATTTTCACCACTCAATACTTTGAGCAGGTGAGTCTTGCCAGTGCCGTTTGGCCCAATAAGTCCAACACGCTCGCCGTGATGAATTTCTTCGCTAAACGGCATGAATAAGTTATCGATTGCAATTTTTTCGAGTTTGGCAACACGTCGCGCGGCATCTGCGCCACGAAGTCGAACGTAAATCTGCTGATCGGCAACTGGTGGGGGAGGTGGACCTGCAGCAACAAATTTTTCCCATCGGGTTTCAGCACCGTTTGCCTTGGTTGCATTCTTAAAGTTTTGAGCAGCACGTTGTTTCATGATTTTCATGTGATGAAACAAACGACGTTCTTCTTCATTCCAACGCTTCAAGTCGTCGCCAAGCAGTTCTTGGCGCTTTGCACGCGCGTCGGGAAAGGTTTTGTATGAGCCGCCATGCACCCAGCAACCCGAACCTTCAATAACCACCACTTTGGTTGAGCACTCTTCAAGCAATGTACGGTCGTGGCTGACCATCAAGATGGTGGATTTGCACGACTTGATCTGCTCTTCAAGCCACTTGCGGGTAGGGATGTCGAGGTAGTTATCTGGTTCGTCGAGCAACAACACGTCAGCTCCGCTCGTGAGCAATAGGTCGAGTACTAAACGTTTGCGCTCGCCACCAGAAAGTTCGGAAACGAGGCGGACTGAAAAATCATCTACTGGCGTCTTCACACTGCGTTGCGCAGATGCTTGCCATTTTGCTTCAAGGTCGTATCCACCAAGGTCGCCCCAGTCGGCAAGAGCATTGGCGTAACCCATGCCGTCATCGTCGCCACTTCCTAAAGCTTTTTCTGCAGCAACCAAGGCACGTCCTGCGTTACGTAAGTTTTTTGGAGCAACTTCAATCAACATTTCGCGCAAGGTGTCGTTCGGTCGAGACATACCTACGTCTTGTGTCATGTTCAACATGGTTCCGCCAATGGCAAACTCACCACCATCGGCTTCAATTTCCTGAGTAAGAATTCGCAAGATGGTGCTCTTGCCAACGCCGTTAGCACCAACGATTGCTGCGTGTTCACCGGGTGAAACTTTGAAGCTCACATCAAAAAACAATTGATCCGCGCCAGGTGGGCCGTATTCAAGTTCGCTCACTACGATGCTGCTCACCCGAAAGAGTCTGTCGGATAAATGGCTCAGTTACGCTGTGAAATGTGAATAATAAACGCGCATTTGGTCTTTTGCAGGTGACCAATGCGGTGTCGGGAATATCGAACGGCGTGGTCATGATCACCGTGCCATGGATTGTGCTCGAGCTCACAGGGTCGGCGGCTAAGGCTGGGTTATTGGCCGCGCTATCAAGCCTTCCGGGAATTGTGGTTTCGCCTGTTGTTGGTGGGCTTATTGACAGATTCGGTCGCCGAGCCATTTCCATGTTTTCCGATGTCATGTCGATGATTTCAGTATTGATGTTTTTGGTGATTAATGCTGTTGGCGATTTAACGTTCACGTGGATTCTGGTAATTGCGGTATTGGGCGCGTGTTTTGACCCCGCTGGTTACACCGCTCGTAAGGCGCTCATTCCCAACGCTGCAACTGCGTCTGGCGTGGAAATAGATTCAGCAAACGGCCGACACGAAGGAATTTTTGCAATTGGCTGGATGGTTGGTCCGGCAATTGGCTCTGCATGTATCAAGTGGAGCGGACCAATGCTTGCTTTTACGGTTACCGCTGTGATGTTTGCACTAGCTGCGCTATCAGTGTCGTTAATGCGTGTGGATGATGAGCATGGAAAAACAGTGGCGCACAAAGAAGACGGACACGAGCCGTTCTTCTCTTCGTTGCGCGAGGGTTTCCATGCACTCACGCGAGATAAGCCATTGTTTGCTCTCGCTATTGGGTTTATGTTTTTGTCAGGCTTGTACATGCCAATTGATACGGTGATTTTTCCCACGTATTTTGAGTCAATGAATAACGCCACCGGTCTCGGTGCGCTATTTGCCTCGCTTGCTGCAGGAATGGTGATCGGTTCGTTTGCTTATGGGCGACTTGCAGCAAAGTTTTCGGCCGCTGCATTGCTGCGCATCGTGATGATTGTGTCGACGGCAGCGCTTCTACCCATGGTGATATTGCCGCCAACGTGGTTGTTTGTTGTGCTCGGATTCTTCGCTGGTCTTTCGTGGGGGCCCTTCAACCCTTTGTGGAACTCCATCGTGCAAAAGCGCGTGCAACCAGAACTGCAGGGTCGCGTATACGGGCTGCAGATGTCGCTTCTGTATGCGGCACCTCCACTTGGTCAGCTGATTGTTGGTGCATGCGTTGACCATTTCGGTCTGCAGCCAACATTTGTTGTGGTGATGGCGGTATTCGGGGCAGTTGGGTTCACCTTCGCTACCACTCCAATATTGCGCAAGCTTTAGAGTGGCGATATGCCACTTCACCCACAAGCACAAGCAATAGCCGACTTTTACGCAGCAATGCGTACCACTCCATTTGAGGAATTGACACCCACTGAAGCGCGTGCACTGTATGCCGCAGGGCAAGTACCAAGTGTCGAAGTGGTGCATGAAATTCGTGAGGTTTTAGCGGGGACTATTCCATGTCGTTTGTATCGTCCGTCGTCAAAAACTGACCTTGGCTTACTCGTGTTCTTTCATGGTGGTGGTTGGGTGATTGGCGATTTGAATTCACATGATGGGGTGTGTCGATCACTTGCCAATAAATCTGGACATGCAGTTTTGGCAGTGGACTATCGATTGGCTCCGGAGCACAGATTTCCAGCCGCATTCGACGATTGCGTAGCCGCACTGAAATGGGCATATGACAACGCAATATCATTAGGTGTTGATAAATCACGTGTAGCAGTTGGCGGTGATTCTGCCGGTGGAAACTTGGCTGCTGCAGTCGCGCTTTCAGAAGTGGTTCCATTGAAGTTTCAAATGCTGATCTACCCAGCAGTGGACATGAGTATGAATTCACCCTCGATTGATGAAAATGCACATGCTCCGATTTTGACGAAGTCTGTCATGTTGTGGTTTGGCGATAACTACATGGGCAGTAACGGGGATCGCACTGCAATCAGTGCGTCCCCGATTCGTGCTTCTGACGAATTGTTAAAGAAAATGCCGCCTGCAATTGTGATTACTGCACAATTTGACCCTCTGCGCGATGAAGGCGAAGCATATGGAAAACGCTTGGTTGAAAATGGAGTATCGGCAACGATTACTCGTTACAACGGCGCGTTCCACGGATTCTTCAACATGATCACCATGTTGGACGATGCGCAATGCGCGCATGCGCAAGCAGCAACGCTGTTAAAGAAGTATTTGGACTAACGAGTTATTCGTTACCCTGAACGCGCTCTAAGTGCGTGTTATCTGCATCAAGAAGGCCAAGTGCATCACCAGGCGTGATAGCAGTGCAGAATTCGCCATGCAAGTTTGCAACCGTCATGTCGTGCACAAGCTCTGGGTCGTAGTCTGCGCCATCCCAACCAATTCGGTTTGACGTAGCGCAGCAATCGGGAACGAGGTACGTATCGAAGCCAAGGTTTCCGGCCATGCGCGTGGTGGTTTCAATGCACATATTGGTGAAGAACCCAACGATGACTAATCGTTGAACGCCTTTGCGACGCAGCTCGACTTCAAGGTCGGTTCCAATGAATCCGCTGTTCACATCCTTTTCCACCACGATGTCGCCAGGCTGAACTTCGAATCCTGGCTTCTGGTCGCCAGTAGGAAGCGAGAACTTCAAAGGCGAATTAGCTTCTCGTGAATCGTGACGCGTGTAGGCAATTGTTAATCCTTTTTCACGAAAACCTGCAAGCAGGCGAAGCATGTGTGACTCGGCATCAGGGTTATTACGTCGACCAGTTGGCCCGCCCCAATGTTGTAGCACGTCAACTCCTTTTTGTACATCGATAAGAAGGAGCGCTGTATCTTTTCCAAATTGGCGAATCATGTTGCAAATCTTAGGTGCCAGCAGGTTGATAGTTTGAATGAATGAGCGAAATTGTGATGTACGGAGCAGATTGGTGCGGAGATTGCCTGCGGTCAAAGAAGTATTTCAGTGATCACGGAATTGCATTCACCTATATTGATCTTGAAAAACAACCAGATCACTACGCCGAAGTCATTTCGCGTAACGGCGGCACGAAGTCGATTCCGGTCATTGTGTTTCCCGATAACAGTCACCTGACCGAGCCGACGGATGCACAATTGGCGGCGAAGTTAGGAAAATAATTTACTTGCGACGTGAGTCGCGGGCGGCTGGCATCCAGTTTTCGCCAGCCGTGGCATCGATACGTGCAAGAAATTTGTGTCCTACCGGCTCTATGAGCGCGCAGTATTGCTCGGTAAGTTCGGAGCCAAGTGATCGCCATGCTTTTTCGCTGAGCTCATTGGTCTTATCTTCAAGGTATTCGCGATAGGCAAGGCCCGCTTCGTTGATACGACCATCGGTCACAAATCCACGTGCATCAAGAACATCCCATGCTTGTGCAAGTTGTGCATCATCAGCACCACGACTTCGTGGGATCCAGTCGCCCGGGTAGCCCAGGAATGCATCGTGCAAAAGTCCAGCTTGCACACCGCTGATGTCTTCGCTCGCAAGAATGGCGAAGTGAGTGTCGCCACGCCATTCGCGGATGCAATTCACGGCTAGCCATGCACTGAGCGCCGGATTGTCTTCGTTGCGTGGCCAACTTTTGTGTGCTGCGTACACCGTATGGCCGGCAAGCGGAAGTGAATCGGCAGCCTGCCAAAGTTGAGGTGCAAGTGCGCCAAGTTCGTTCACAATTTCTGGCGCATATTCTCGCAACCCCTCAACCACCGCTTCATTGCGAACGCGGTATGCGTCTTCAAATGTGGTGTGTTGACGTGCAACGTCGAGACACAAATTGATAAATTCCGCACGAATGGTATAAAACGCAGCGGTCACCACATCGTTACCTGCGTTTGCCAGTGGGGCAGAACGAGTGGTGATGTAATAACCCAGCCCGTTAGGTACGCCTAGTTCGGTGAAGAGCTGAATGCCCTTCGGGTCCCAATAGATCCAACCAATTAATCGGTGTGATGCAAGTGATGCTCTAGCACTTAGTGATCGCCAATCGGTCATGTGAGAACCGTAGCAATAGTGCAACAATGTGAGCGAGATATGAGCACGCCAAGCCTGTTTTCAGACCAACAAGAGCTGCTTCCTTTCGATGGAAGTGCACTGTTGTTTCCGAAATTTCTTGAACCCACACAGACCTCGCAAATCTTTCAGCAGATCCTGGATGAAACACCGTGGGAAATGCCGGAAATGGTGATGTTTGGTAAGAAATATCCTCAAGCCGGCCTGTCAACATGGTTCACGAATACTGGCGTGAATTATGTGTATTCGGGTATCACTCGCACCCCGCATGCCATGACACCGATGCTCACCCGAGTTTTAGATCTATGTGCGTTGAAATCCGGCGCAGAATACAACTCGGTATTGGTCAACTTGTATCGCGACGGCAATGACAGCGTGAGCTGGCACTCAGATAATGAAGCCGTGAACGGAAGTGAGCCAACAATTGCTTCGGTGAGTCTTGGTGCCACGCGCAGATTCGACTTGCGACACAAGGAATCGGGAGAGACCGTGCGCGTCGATCTAGAGGACGGCTCGTTGCTGGTGATGTCTGGATTATCGCAACACTGCTGGGTGCATCAAATAGCAAAGACAAAGACCAAAGTTGGCCCTCGTATTAACTTGACGTATCGACGAGTGGTTACTTCGTAGCAGCCTTAACGCGTTGTGCGGCTTGGATGTGATCGATAGTGAGACCACAACATCCACCAATTAACTGAACACCATTGTTCACCCATTCGGAATAGAAACCCTCTAGCTTTTCTGCGGGAATCACTTCGTTGAAGTTCCAGTCAGGCATTTCAAAATATCCACTGTCAGGGTAAACACCGATTGGGCCAGTAAATCGCTTGCGCACCATTTCGATTGTGTCACTCACCGCTTGAGGTTGCGTGTGCATCACATTGACCACATCGATACCTGTCTCGGGAATGAAATTAATGATGGTTTCAAGTGGAGATTCTTCAGCGAGATTGAAGCTAATGATGTTTCCTGCATCGCTACGTCGTGCTGAAAGTCCGAACCATACGGGAAGTCCAGTTGATTGTGCTGCTGCAAGTGCAAGTGGGGTTCTGTTCTCTTCGTACATCATTTCAAGCATGATGTGATCGACTCCACCAGCCTTCAATAACTGCGCAAGTTCATGAAATGATTCGGCCATTTGTGCAGGTGGTGGAGTGCGGTCTGTGTCCACCTTGTCGGTTCCCGCAATGTGGGGAACCATGTGCGAAAGCGAGCCTCCAACTACAACATTGCGACCAGCAGGAGCCTTATCACGCGCGCGAAGTGCAGCGTCGACTGCAGTCTTCACGATGTCTTTTACCTTGTCTCCATAACCAGCAGGAGTCAACATCATGGAGTTAGCTGCATAGGTATTCGTAGTGATGACATCGCTACCTGCATGGATGTAGTCGAGGTGAATTTGTGTCAGCAAGTCGGCATTACCCAATGTTGCTGGCCCACACCAAGCTTCAGGGCTCATTTCCACACCGCGGCGTTGGAGTTCGGTTCCTGTTGCTCCGTCAAGAATGACGATTTCACCTGCTTTGAGGCGTTGTTTCATTGTTTGGTAGCTCACAGCAAGAAAGGCTACAGGCGTGAGGGATATCGTTTCATTTATGTCAGCAAGTGTGCATTCGTCAGCAATTGACGAACTTCGTCACATTTTTGGCGACAAAGTGTCGGTGAACGAAAGTGTTCGCGATCATCATTCGCATGACGAAAGTTTTCATGTTCCTGTAATGCCCGATGCAGTGGTGTACGTATCATGCACGGAGGATGTTGTTGCGGCACTCAAAATTTGCAATGCTCATGGCACTCCAGTTGTTCCGTTTGGTGCTGGTACTTCTCTAGAAGCCAATAGCACTCCAATTCATGGTGGAATTTCTCTTGACCTTTCTCAGATGGATCGGGTTCTCAGAGTCAGCGCGCAAGATTTAGATTGCACCATTCAGCCTGGAGTTCGTCGCAAGCAACTGAATGAAGTTTTGGCTAAGCATGGTTTGTTTTTTCCCGTAGACCCAGGCGCAGACGCAACACTCGGTGGAATGGCGAGCACCGGGGCATCGGGTACTACAACCGTGAAGTACGGAGCAATGAAGCAACTTGTACTTAGCCTCACCGTTGTAACACCAAGTGGCGAAGTGATTACAACCTCGCGAAGAGCTCGCAAGACCTCTGCTGGTTACGACCTCACACATTTATTCGTTGGGTCAGAAGGAACACTGGGAGTGATCACCGAGCTGACGCTGCGCGTGTTCGGTATTCCTGAAGTGATCAGCGCTGCGACCATGCAATTTGACACCATTCGACAAGCTGTCGAAGGCGTAATGGAAGTGGTGCAATATGGCATTGATATTGCACGAATTGAACTAGTTGATTCTGATGCGGTGATGGCAGTGAACAAATATTCGGGAACATCCTTACCTGAAACCGTGTTGCTGTTGCTCGAGTTTCATGGCTCACAGGAATCAACATCAATGTCGGCAACTGCCGTGCACGGAATTTTGCAACGACATGGTGGAAGTGGATTCAAACAAACCGCCGACGAGGCTGAACGCCGAAAACTCTGGCAGGCCCGCCACGATACGGCGCTTGCATGCCGCTCGCTAAAGAAGAACGGTCGCATTTTTGCAACAGACGTGTGCGTGCCAATTTCTCGGCTTGCCGACTGCATTGAAGCAACCCAGACCGATTTGCGCGAGTCCAAGTTGTTTGGCCCAATCATTGGCCACGTCGGCGATGGCAACTTTCATGTGGCGTTAACCGTGGACCCTGAAAACCCGAAAGAGTTCCACGAAATGGAAGAGTTCCACTCACGTTTGGTGGTGCGAGCCTTAGCCATGGAAGGTACGTGCACCGGTGAGCATGGGATCGGTGTTGGGAAAATTCAGTTCCTCGTTGATGAATTAGGAACCAATGCTGTGAACATGATGTCGAGCATTAAGCGAGCACTTGACCCAAAAGGCATTATGAACCCCGGGAAAATATTTTTGAATTAATTACGGCGGGCAGTTGCTGCAACAATGCCAAGCAGAACGAACACGCTTCCAGCAACGTATCGCTGTACGAATGGAAGAGATTTACCTCGAAGCAATGGGCCACGCAAGGCGCTCGCAAGAATTGCATACAGTCCATCGGAACACATTCCTAAAAGAACAAAGATTGATCCGAGAACGAGTGACTGCAAAGCCGTTGAACCTTTTTCAGTGTTAATGAATTGGGGAAGAAATGACAGAAAGAACAGCGCGACTTTTGGATTGAACGTATTGACAACAATTCCCTGGGTGAAACTTTTGCGCCGCGTGAGCGTTTTCTGTTCTTGATTGAATGCTGCGGGTTTGCGCGACAATGTTCGGATACCGGTGTAGATCAAATACCCAGCACCGATCCACTTCACCACTCCAAATGCTGTTGCAGAGGCAGCAATAACTGCGGAGAGCCCAAGCGTTGCTGCAACAACGTGCATGAAGTTGCCAATTTCTAAACCTGCAACCGCAGCAAGTGCGGTGCTTCGGCCATCGGAAATACTGCGGTTAATGACGTACAGAACCGCAGGTCCAGGAATGACCAGAAGTGCCAGAGAGGCGATCGCGAAAGCGATCATGGAGTCAATCGAAGGCACGAATGCAGACTAGTTCGTTACGGTTTCGTGACAGATGTCCCTTATTTCTTGTATTTAGAAGGACGAACGGTAAACCTTTCGCCAAGTGTTGGTAAATTTATTCCCAAGTTCGATCAAGGAGATTTTATGAAGAAGACCATGGTGAGCGCGCTTGGAGCGATAGCAGTTTTGTCAACCGTAACCATGGGCTGTGCGGCCGACGCACCAGATGCAGCGGGTAGCGCGTCTGTCGAAGCAACAGCTGGATCAACTGCAAACGAAGGCAATTTTGTCAGCGGCACTTTGCAGGAATGGAAGGTGTCAGTGTCGCCTAACACTGCGACCGCAGGTGAAGTGAAATTCACTATGTCGAATAATGGAACGATTGGTCATGAGTTCCTCGTAGTAAAAACTGACATCCTTGATGGCAAGATCCCCCTCGACGGCGATCACTTTGCAGAACCTTCGCCAGGCCTTGAAGTAATCGATGAAATTGGCGAATTTAAGCCTGGTACAACAGAGTTGCTGGTGCTCACATTGGAGCCAGGCAATTACCAGTTGGTGTGCAATCTTCCCGGTCACTATGCCGCAGGAATGCATACAACCTTTGTTGTTAGCTGATCTCCAACACACTGCGCCAATGGCGTAATCGTTAGTCTGTGGGTATGAGAGTTTCTGTAGAAATGGGTTCATGCCACGGTCATCAAATGTGTGCCATTGCCGCGCCGGAAGTTTTTGGTAGCGATGAATTGGGAAATGCAAAGGTGTTAATCACTGGCGATATCCCAGTAGAGCTCGAAGGAAAAGCGCGTCGCGCTGAGGCAAATTGCCCGGAGCGAGCAATCATTATTAGCGAATAGTGAACCTGGGGGGTTCGTTATGACCGACACACGCAAGCCAGTTGAAAGTTTGCTCACTGACTACGACATTTTTGAGCCGAGCTTCGTTGCTAATCCTTATCCGGGATACAGCGAGATTCGTGAATCGGAATGTCCAATCGCGCACACCGATCGCTATCAAGGTTCGTGGTTGCCAACACGGTATGAAGACGTTGTTGCCCTAGCGCAAGAGTACGAAGTGTTTACCTCGCGCGGAATTTTGGTCATGCCTCCACCTCCTGGTCAGGCCGAAGGCGCTTACGGAGGCGTTGCAGCGCCACCAATTACATCGGATCCACCAGATCACCATTGGCATCGACGGTTGATTCTTCCTGTGTTCGCTCCGCAAGCTGTGGCGAAGTACGAACAGAGCACGCGTGATTTGTGCAACGCACTAATTGACGAGTTCATTGACAAGGGAACAGCAGATGCTGCTGCTGATTATGCACAACACATTCCTGTACGTGTCATTTCCAACATGCTCGGCGTGCCGCTCGACATGGAAGAGCAATTCACGGGCTGGGTGCGTGGTGTGTTGGAAAATATGCACGACATGGAATTGCGCAAGCGCAGCCGCTTGGCAATTATTGAGTACTTCCTTGCTCAAGTTGAGGATCGCAAAACGAACCCACGCGAAAATGACTTGATTTCGGAGTTGATGAACACCGAAGTTGAAGGCAAGAAAGTACCTATTGAGTACGTGCTCGGTGTGTGCAACCTGATGCTTGTTGCAGGTATTGACACCACTTGGTCGGCAATTGGTTCTGTTATGTGGCACATGGCCCAACACCCAGAACACCGCAAGCAATTGCGCGAAAATGATGATCTGTGGCCAACAGCCATTGAGGAATTATTGCGCGTGTATGCGCCAGTAACCATGGCTCGCATTGTCGATCGCGACATCGAGTTTCAGGGTTGCCCAATGAAGGCAGGCGACAGGGTGCTGATGGCATTCCCAGCAGCTAACCGTGACCCGCGTCAGTTTGAGAACCCTGACGAAGTAATTTTGGATCGCGAACATAACCGCCATGTCGCGTTTGGTTCGGGCATTCACCGTTGTGCAGGAAGCAACTTGGCTCGCTTGGAGGTTCGTGTAGCGCTACAAACGTGGCTTGAGAGAATTCCTGAGTTTGAACTAGTTGACCCTGCAAGCGTTACATGGGCCGGCGGTCAAGTGCACGGCCCACGCAGTTGCATGGTGAAGTTTTAATTCGGAGATAGCGAATTAACTGTGTGCCTCTTCGGAGTGCACAACATGGTGGCCTTCAACGTCAATCTTTGGTAGCACGCGATTGATCCAAGCTGGAATCCACCAGTTGCGATCACCAAGGAGTTCCATGGTTGCTGGTACGAGCACCATTCGCACAAGCGTTGCATCGATGAATACTGCAAGTGCAAGACCAAGTCCGAACAACTTCAATTGACGGTCATAGCCAAGCACGAATGCCGAGAATACGCACACCATGATGAGTGCTGCAGCGGTGATAACTCGCGCGGTTGCCGTAAGTCCATCGGCTACAGCCGTTGCGTTATTTCCTGTGCGGTCGTATTCTTCCTTCACTCGTGACAACAAGAACACTTCGTAGTCCATAGACAAACCGAAAACGATGGCGAACAACATCATTGGTGCCCAGCTTTCGATTGGGCCAGCTTTGCCAACACCAATCAAATTCATGCCCCAGCCCCATTGGAAGATGGCAACGATGACGCCGTAAGCGGCACCAATAGAAAGCAAGTTCATGATGACTGCTTTCAGAGGAACAAGCAAACTGCGGAACACTGCCATGAGCAAGAGGAATGAAAGCGAAAGCACACCAAGGAACAAATACGGCATTCGACTTCCGATGGAGTCTGCGAAGTCCACGCCCGCAGCGGTGAAACCACCAACCTTTGCTTCGACACCTGTTTTCGGAATGACGTTTGAGCGCAAGTTGCGAATGAGCGCTTCGGTCTTTGCGTCTTGCGGTGAAGTAGTTGGGTATGCCATGACGAGCGAAAGGCTTCCGTCTTGAGAAGCAGGCATTCCTTGAGCGAATGCAACACCTTCGGTGGCATTCAATGTGTCTACAAAACCCTGCAATGCTTCAGGAGTTTTTGCAGCATCACCTTGCACGGTGATGAACAGTGGACCGTTGAATCCAGGTCCGAATCCTTCAGCCAACATGTCGTATGCGCGTCGAACGGTGGTGGATTCAGGAGCGTTTCCGTTGTCGCCAAAACCCAAGCGAATTGAGGCAAGCGGTGCGGCAAGCACTAACAGAATTGCAGTTGCGCTGAGGGCTGCGGTCCAGGGACGACGCTGAATAAAGCGGCTCCAGCGGTACCAGAACGTGAGCTCTTTCGCCTTCGGGGTGCGGTGTGGAATGTGTCCGCGCATTGGCTTAATGGCAAAGCTCAGTGCAGTGATGACCAGCACTGCAACTACACCAATCAGTGCGATCACTGGAGTTTCAGTAATGACTGCAAGGAGAGCAGAAACGATGAATGCAACAAGAGCTATGAGAGCTGCCCAGGTTGTTACACCAATGCGGTGCTTCACCATTGCGAGCAACGAAGGCAACAACGTAATTGAAGCGAGCATCATGATGAGTACGCCGACAACTGCTCCGATGGCAAGGCCGCGAGCAAAGGCAAGACCCATGACAAACAGTCCGAGGAGCGAGATGATGACGGTGATTCCCGCAAAAATGACCGCACGACCCGAGGTGTCTACGGCATCGACTACCGCTTCTTCGACGGTAAGACCTTCGGCAAGGCCTTCGCGATAACGCGTAACGATAAACAACGCATAGTCAATACCCACGCCAAGGCCAATCATGGCAACAAGTGATGTAGTGAAGTCAGGCATCGGAACCACGTGGCTCAAGATGATGGCAAGCGATGAGCCCACTCCAAGACCAACGAGTGCGGTGCCAATTGGCAGTCCCATTGCAAGCACTGAACCAAATGCAAGAACCAGAATGATCATTGCGGCGAGCAATCCGTAAATTTCGGAGGCTGGCATTTCGAAACCGGCGAAAACATTTCCGCCGTATTCCATCTTCAGACCGTCGATATGCACTGCTTTACCCATGTCTTGAATTTGAGTTGAAAGCGACATGATCTCTGACTGCGAACGAAGCGATACGTCGATTGATGCAAACCCCGTAGTGCCCGCTTGATTGATTTGTCCCTGGGCGGTTTCGCTGAATGGCGAGGTAACAGTTACGCCAGGAAGCGATTCAACGTTGTCAAAAAATGGTGTGAGTGCTGCAACAACATCATCCGAGTTGACGCCATTCGCAGAGGAGAACACGATTTCACCTGAGAAGCCTGCTTTTTCTGGGCTGTTTGCCTCGAGCAATTTCTGTACGTCGTTTGCTTCACTCTTTGGAAGTTCGAATTGGGTGCTGAAATCGCTTCCCATCTTCCCAGACAACATACCGACGATGACAAGTAGAGGAATCCAAATTCCGAACACCATGATTCGGCGGTGACGAACGCTAAAACGAGCAAGTGCAGCAAGCATGTGGGGAGGTCTTTCTGTGCGAAGCCAACAGGGGGGTCGGCTCAGGGGACTATTAGATAGTAATTGCCACGAATTAGGCGAAGTCGGATTAAGCGCGTGAATTCAGTTACGCCATGTAACGCCAGCAGGCCATTCACCGATGCCGCCGTTTTCCATGAGCATGCCAGTGAGATCGCGATTGGTATGACGCGAACGCCACACCAACATGTCTTGCGCCATGTCGAGCACTCGAGATGGGTCGGTAAATGTGGTGTGCCAGGTTGGGTCAGCAGCGAGATCAAATGCCAGCCATGTTCCGTCACCAAATTGCACGTATGCCTTATCTTCGTACCGGCGAACTGCAAGGTTCTGCTTTTCTAGTCGCTGATCCCACGGCCAGTTTCGTTCGCCCATGCGAATGAAATAGTGACGCCAGTCGTATTCATACGACGCAGCATCTCGCCATGGGGGAAGTGGTTCGCCGCGTAAAAATGGAGTGAGTGGTAAGCCATCACATTGTTTTGGTACGGGTTGACCAAGTGCTTCGGCAATTGTGGGCAAAATGTCAACGTTTTCTGTGAACTCTGAGACTTCAGTTCCGTGTTGAGAAGCGTGGCGAGGATCACGAACAATTCCAAGGATGTGATAGCTCTGATCGAAGAATCCAAGTTTCTCTTTCAGACCATGGTCGCCTAATTGCTCGCCATGATCTGCGGTAACGATGATGACGGTGTTCTCCCACATGCCAAGTTCGACCAGGGTGTCCCACACGCGACCAAGTTGCTCATCAACATCGCCGATCATGCCGTAGTACTGCGCGATCATGTGTCGAATTTCCGACTCATCGGTTGGCGCTGCAGCACCAGGTATTTGTAAAGCGAAGTCGTGGAAAGGGTGACGCTCGCCGGATGGGTCAATCGGCATCGGTACATCTGCTGGGTCGTATGCAGTTGACCATTTTCCTGCAGCCGAATACGGGGGGTGTGGGCGAAGATAACTGGCGTGAGCGAACCACGAACCGTCTTGCTCGCGCAGCCACCCAAGGAAATGATCGGTAAGAAACGCCGACATACCAAACTCTGCAGGACGTGAAGGTTCGCTGAGCAATGCCTGCTGTGCGTTCATTGGCACATCAAAACCATTAGCGCGCAGATGTTCAATCCACAGAGTGTGAGGTTCTGGAAGAAATAACTTGCAATCAAACCCTGGAAGTACTTCTTCGTAGGTATTAAATCGCGAGTCGTTTTGGTCTGCGAGAACACGTGGGTCAAATGCCTGATCGGTGTATCCAAACAGAACAGGTTCGTATCCTGCACGTTTCGCGAGATGGGCAACATTGTCGAACCGACTGTCGAGAGGAGTTCCATTGGCAACAACACGATGGTTCATTTGATACATGCCGGTGTACAAACTTGCGCGACCTGGGCTGCATGGAGCACATTGACTGAAGTGTTTGGTGAGACGTACACCTTTACGTGCTAGTCGATCAAGATTTGGCGTTCGTACGAGCGGATGGCCCGCAATGGACAAGCAATCTGCACGGAATTGATCCAAAGTTATGAGCAAGACATTCGGCTTCATTGAATGTGAAGCGTAGTGTGATTGTTATGAATTCTGCCGAGCGCACGACAGTGATGGTCGATAGCGGCACTGGAGTGTCCTTGCGAACAGTGCGCTGGGGGAATCCAGCAACTTCAACGCATACGCCGTTGGTTCTCATTCATGGATTGGCTTCAAATGCACTGTTGTGGGAAGGCGCGGCACTTGAGTTTGCTGCACTCGGGCATGCAGTAGTGGCCGTGGATTTGCGTGGGCATGGATTAAGCGAAAAACCTGACGATGGATACGACATGAAGTCGGTAACCAATGATGTTGCTGGGGTCTTGCAGCTCCTTGCAACTCAAGGGTACGAACGACCAGTTGTCGCTGGTCAACCCAGAACTTGTTCGCGGGGTGGTTGCTGTAGACGGTGGATTTCTGGAACTTCAAGAACATTTTCCACAGTGGGAAGAATGTTCAGTCGCGCTTCGTCCACCAAATTTGTTGGGCACTCCTGTGTCTCGAATGCGCGGATATATGGAAGGCGCGCACCCTGATTGGCCAAAGACCGGAATAGACGGATCGATGGCCAACTTTGAACAATTGTCCGATGGCACCATTCGCCCGTGGCTTACGTTGGAGCGACACCTGATGGTGTTGCGCGGATTGTGGGAACACAAACCCACTCACCTATATAAGGACATCACGGTGCCGGTGATGTTCGTTCCAGCAGAAGGGCCAGGCGGTGTGTTTTCAGAAACCAAACGCCAAGCAGTTGAGCGTGCATTGCGCAGCGTGCCCAAAGTTCGGGTTGAATGGTTTAGTCCTGCAGATCATGACTTGCATGCACAACACCCTGTGCGCTTTGCTCAAGTAGTGCATACGGCAACAACAGATGGGTTCTTTTCATGACGCTTCCACGCATGTTGGTCATTATGGGTTCGGGTGAAACCGCGCCAACCATGGTGCCAACGCATCGTTTGATTTCTCGTATGTTGCCAACTTCGGCGCGCGCGACATTGCTCGACACGCCGTATGGGTTTCAGGAAAATGCACCAGAGTTGGCTTCGAAAGCGGTGGAGTATTTCAACACCAGTATCAATATGAAATTGGATGTTGCTGGGTTGACGCAATTGATAGACGCAGACGCGCTACAAGTTGAACGTGGACTGCAATTAGTTGCCGACGCACACTATGTTTTTGCTGGCCCAGGCTCGCCAACATATGCACTGCGTCAATGGCATGGAAGTCCACTGGCTGGTTTATTAGTGAAGAAACTGCGCGATGGTGGAGTGGTTACATTTGCATCTGCTGCCGCACTGACTCTCGGACGGTTCACGCTTCCTGTGTACGAAATTTACAAAGCTGGTGCAAACCCATATTGGTTAGAAGGCCTGAACATCCTTGGCGAAATTGGCGTGAATGCTGTTGTTATTCCGCATTACAACAATGCTGAAGGCGGTCACCATGACACCCGTTTTTGTTACATGGGAGAACGTCGTCTTTCAGTAATGGAGATGGAATTGCCCGACGACGTATACGTATTGGGTGTAGATGAACACACCGGCCTCATGCTCGACCTCGATGCAAATACCGCAACGGTGGTAGGTAAGGGAGTGATCAGTATTCGCTTGCGCGATGCGACCACCGAAATTGCAAGTGGTGAGGTGTTCTCCATTGATCGTTTACGCAACCCATGGTCGGATGCAGTTGCATCGGTAGTTGCTGTAGCTGAACCAGTTGCCACAGCAGTCATTGAAACGGCAGATAGCAATTTGCGACAAGCAACTGATCGATTGAACAATGCATTTCAAGCCGCAATTGATAATGCCGACGCAGATGCAGCCGCACGTGCCGCGTTAGAACTTGATGACGCCATTGCTGGTTGGTCTATTGACACTCTGCAGAGCTCTGACGCTGATTATGCGCGCAGTGTGCTGCGCAGCATGGTGACGCGCCTCGCAGGCGCGGCTACTGGCGGTCTACGTGACCCACGCGAAGTAGTTGGGCCGTTCGTACAAATACTGCTGGACCTACGCGCGCAGGTGCGCTCTGACAAACGCTTTGATTTGTCCGACATGATTCGTGATCGATTCGCTGAAATCAATGTTGAGGTTCGCGATACTCCACAAGGCGTTGAATGGGGTTTCCGCCAAGAGGGTTAAGTTCACACATGGCTTCACCCGTGAGGGTGTTGGAAAATTGTGGTCATTATCAAAAGTAGATGTGACTACAATTGAAGAATGAAGAAAATCGCTCAAACCCGTCAGGTTGAAGTCGGAATTCGTGACTTGAAGAGCCAATTAAGCAAGTACATCGATCGTGTCCAAAAGGGAGACGAAATCATCGTGACAGAACACGGAAAACCGGTTGCGCGCATTAGCCCAGTCAGTGAATCAAAACTCATACTCGAACGTTTAATTGCCGAAGGCAAGGCGCGACCGGCTCTTACGAGGCGCACCGTACTGCCTCCACTCATTGATCTTGGCTTCAGTCTCTCTGAAGTAGTTATTGAAGATCGTGGATAATGATCACCTATTTTGATACCTCATCTCTCCTCAAATTCATCATTAGAGAAATCGGGTCTGAAGAAACCAGGAACATCTGGAGTCTCAGTAATGAAAAGGTGTGTTCTCATCTGACACGTACTGAAATGCATTCTGCTCTTATGAGAAAGGTGCGCGAAGGAAATGTGCTGGCAAGTGCAGTACCGGCGCACCTGGGTGCACTGGATAGGTTATTTGCCGATGTGATTCTCATTGACATCACGTCTGACGTGATTGACGCATCGTGTGAGTTGGTGAAGGAATTTCCATTGAAAAGCGCGGATGCAATTCATTTAGCAACTGCACTCATGGTGCGCGCCGATCTCTTCTCTAGTTCGGACAAAAAACTGTGTGCTGCAGCGTCTGAAAGTGGAATTGCAGTTACAGACCCAACTGAGGGTTAGATGGTGGTGGTGGTGAGGTCGTCGCCCAACACGATTTCACCATCGAAATACTTCGCAGCAAATGCACGCCATTCATCTTCTTGGCCTGGCTGCATTGACGGAACGTAGTGCGTAAGGATCAGTTTTTTGATTCCAGCCTTCGTTGCGGTTTGGGCTGCTTGTTCCACGGTTGAGTGGTAGTCCAAAATGTCAAGAAAACGTTTGTTTGGAATGAGTTTTACCAAATCCTCGCGAATAACTGTTTGTACGTATGCATCGGCACCTGCACAAATTTCATCCAGCGTGTCGCATGGTATGCCGTCTCCACCAAGCACGACCGACTTGCCGTCATGCTCTAAACGGAATGCAACCGTTGGCTCAACTGGTTGATGATGTGTGCGTGCAACTTTTACCTGTACATCGCCAATTGCGAATGTTGCCCCAGGTTTCACTTCAGTAACCACAATGTTTGGTTTGTACGTAAGTGTGTCGGTGTGATGCGCGAGGCGGTATGAAATGTCTGGCGCAAGCATCATCAAAATCCCGTCGACCACGGTTTGAGTACCCGGAGGTCCATACACATTGAGTGGTGTTTCAATGCCGGTCATCACCCAGTGAGAAGTGATGACGTCGTTGAGATCGGTGATGTGATCGCTATGCAGATGGGTAATAAGCACCGCGTTCAGCAACACAGGCAATGTGCCGGCACCGGCGAGGCGCATGACGACTGCGCGACCTGCATCGACAAGGATGGTTTGTCCACCTGCTCGAACCAATGTTGCCGGCCCGCCTCGACGTGGGTCGGGTAGCGGGCTTCCAGTTCCAAGCAGAGTGATTTCCATGGTGGTGTCCTTTACAAAGGCGTTGATGCGATGAATGAATTGATGAGTGCGGCGAGTTCTTCGCCCTTGTCTTCTTGAATAAAGTGTCCACCACCCTCGATGGTGACGTGTGGTTGACCCTGTGCACCTGGGATTAACGTCATAAATGGCTTTGCGCCACCTTTGGTAACTGGGTCTTTGTCGCCAAAGCAGCACAACACTGGTCGCTCAAATTTCTTCAAAATTTCCCACGCCGCAACATTGTCGTTGTACGCCGGATCGGTTACCGAAGTTGGAACAAACGAAGGGAATATTCGCGCGCCAGCCTTATACGTGTCATCAGGGAACGGTGCGTCGTAAGCAGCGATGGTGGCTTCGCTTAAGTCTGTTGCGCTTCCACCGTTCACAATTGTTCCAATTGGAAACACCTTCGAATTCTGGGAGAAGTCGCGCCATGCAATAAATGCATCGGTTGGTGGCTGCTCGCCAGTTGGAAGTCCGGTGTTACTGACAATGATGCGTGAAAAGCGCTCTGGTTCTGCGGCAACCAAGCGAAGGCCAACAAGCCCGCCCCAGTCTTGACCAAAGAATGTGGCCTTGCGAATGGAGAGTTGATCGAAGAGGACTTCTGCCATCCATTGCACGTGACGTGAGTATGAGTAGTCGGTCATTTCTGAAGGCTTGTCAGATTTTCCGAAGCCAACAAGGTCTGGGGCGATTACACGGTGTCCTGCGGCAACGAGAATGGGGATCATCTTTCGGTACAGGTATGACCACGATGGTTCGCCGTGCATGAGCAACACGATGTCTCCGTCACGTGGGCCTTCATCCAGGTAATGAACACGGAGTTTTCCGCCGTCTAAATCGTCAATTTCCACATAATTTGGAGCAAACGGATAGTCAGCAAGATTGTCAAACCGAGCATCTGGTGTGCGGAGCGATTTCATTGAAGTGCCTTTCGAATGGATTCGGTAAGTATTGACTTAATTGTTTGAACTGACATCTTCTGGTCTGAACGCATCATGTCGTAACTCTCAAATGTGGTGAGAGCATCAATGGTGGCAACTGCAACTTGCTGCTCCGCCTTATCAAATGCTGAGAGCTCTTCAGCAAAGTGTTTTGTAATTTGTGCGCGGAGTAATTTACGACCGAAAACGAGTTGATTTTTGATTATGGGATTCTTGAATGCAAACGATCGTGCGGCCGGGGCAACTTTTTCATTCATGGTGTAAATGCGAACGCGTTGATTAACAAAGTTTTCAATTTTTGTTTCCAACGAGCCCATTCCAGCATTGTCGATGAGTGCAAACTCAATTTCTTTAGAAAATGCCAAGTCACATACAGATCGGTATAAATCGTTCACATCATCGAAATAGCGAAAGATGGAACGTTCAGAAAGCCCGGCCTTGCTGGCAATAAGTGCAGCGCTGATTTCGGTTTCACCATTTTCAATGAGACCAAGAAGTGCATTAACAATGTCTTGTCGGTTGCGTTCACGACGCAGACTGCGCCCATCTACGGCCGACGCTTGAATGTTGGTCATGCTGCTAAGCGGTGATTCCATCGATCGAGGCTGAAAGTGTCATCGCGTAACTCTCGCCAGGGACAAGTCCGTTGATTGACGTAACGAGTGCATCTGCTTCTTGCTCGGTTGCAACGCGAATGAACTGCACGGTGTCAAAGTTGCGACCGTCGCCGATGATGGTTCCTTCTGCGCGCATACCAACTGCGTTTGGCAAAGAAGCAAGAACGTGCTCGCGGTCTGTTGCCTGGCGAACGACCATGACAATGTTGCGCAGGCCGAAATCGTCTGGACGGGTACGCGTGTCCAGCGCTTCGTCAACCGGCCTGCAACACACGATGGTGGTGCGCTTCATGCCTGCGGCCTTGTGCTCATGCTTTTCGGCAAAGTCTTTGCGTTGCTGCATGTCAATAAATGATTTGCGAGTTGCGTAGCGAACGATAGCGATGCGGTCCCAGTCTTCATCGCCAATGTGATTCTTTGTTACGTCAGCAACGAACACAATGTCTGCACCAATCTTGTTCAAAATTGATGCCGGGTTGTACTTGTCGTCAGCTTCGCGTCCACTTACTTGTGGTGCATCGGTGCTGCTGTATTGAGCAACTTCGTGGTACTTCATGAGGTTGACCATGAAAATTGGTCCGTCTTGTTCTGGGGGAGTTGTCGCCAGTTTTGCGGCGTAGTCCAAGTCGATTCGACCGTATTTGTGCTTGAGATTTGGTGTTTCTTCTGCAGACATCGTTTCCCCCTTGATGTGTTTTGACAGACTTTATGACAAAACATAGAGTTTGTGCAAGGGGGCATTCGCAATGAGTCAGTACGAGCCAAGTTTTACGGGCAAGATCTCGAGCACCTATCAAGAGTCAACTCCTTCGTGGCCCGAATTGCCGAAGGCACTTGGTGGACCAAATGTGATCACCATCGTGTTTGATGACATGGGTTTTGCTCATCCCAGTTGTTTTGGCAGTGAAATACCGACCCCCAATATTGATTCACTTGCAGCGTCTGGGCTGAGGTACACGGGTTTTCATACCACTGCATTGTGCTCGCCATCGCGAGCATCGTTATTAACAGGACGTAATCACCACTCAGTTGGAATGCGCGGAGTTTCAAACTGGAATACCGGTTTTCCAAACATGCGCGGAGGAATTTCACCACGTGCTGCAACTATTGCAGAGGTTTTGCGCGCGCAGGGATACGCAACGTTTTGTGCAGGTAAGTGGCACTTGGCGCCAATGGAGGAATGCACTGCCGCTGGTCCGCATCACAACTGGCCGCTACAAAAAGGATTTGATCGCTTTTACGGATTTTTAAATGGTGAGACCGATCAGTTCTATCCTGAACTCACTCAAGACAATCAGCACATTCTTCCTCCGCGTACACCGGAGGAGGGATACCACCTCACCGAAGACTTGATCGATCAATCAACAACGTGGATCCGCGACTTGGTATCGGTGCGACCAGACAGACCGTTTTATTTGTATTTGGCATTTGGTGCACAACATGCACCACACCACGCGCCAGATTCATACCTTGCGAAATGGCGTGGCAAGTTTGACGAGGGTTGGGACGTGCATCGCGACAGGGTGTTTGCGCGGCAAAAAGAAATGGGGATCATTCCTCAGGACACCACGCTTGCGATGCGCAACCCAGGAGTTCGCCCGTGGGTCGAGCTGACGAAGAATGAGCAACTGTTTGCATGCAGACTGCAAGAAGCATTTGCCGCAATGCTTGATCACACCGATGCACAAATTGGCAGACTGCTTGCCTTTTTGGAAGAGCGCGGTCTGTCAGAGAACACCATGATCGTGTTGTTGTCAGACAATGGTGCAAGCCGTGAAGGTGGGCCACAAGGTGTAATGGACGAATGGAGCTTCTTTAACAACGAATGGGAAAATGTTGATGAAATCGTTGCCAACAGGCTCGACTACATCGGTACGAAGAAGGCGCACTCGAATTATCCGTGGGGATGGTCGCAAGTGGGTAACACACCAAGTCGCTGGTACAAGTCGCAAACATACGGCGGTGGAATACGTGACTCACTCATTATTAAATGGCCAAAGGAAATTGCCGACCCAGGTGCAGTGCGCACTCAGTTCTGCCATATTTCTGATATCGCCTCAACGGTGTATGACGCACTCGGTGTTGAGCAGCCAAAAACCCTAAACGGACACGAACAAATGGCAATGCACGGCGAAAGCTTGCGCTACACATTTGGCGGACCGGTGCAGGGAACAAAGCGTGGGCCGCAGTATTTCGAAATGATGGGACATCGTGCAATTTGGTCCGAAGGATATAAAGCAGTCACATTCCATGACCAAAATGTGCCGTATGAAAACGATACGTGGGGCCTGTACAACCTGAATGAGGACTTCTCGGAAATGCATGACTTGTCGTCCAAAGAGCCTGAACGCTTGAAGAAGATGATTGCGCTGTGGTGGGAAGAAGCAGAAAAGTACGGAGTGCTTCCGCTCGATGACCGCGGTATCGAAATTTTCGGTTCGAAGTCTCGGCCTGGTTCGCCGCACTACAGCAATACCTATACCTATTACCCACCGATCGCCCACATTCCATCGGATGCTTGCCCAATGTTGAGTGGTCGAGCGTGGACATTTACTGCTGATGTTGAAGTTGGCACTGATCCACTCGAAGGTGTCATTTATGCGCGTGGAGGTCACAACATTGGGCACTCCATGTTTATTCGCAATGGAGAGTTGCACTTCTATTACAACGCACTTGGCAAGCATCAACGTGCAAATGCACCTGTGTCGTTGACACCTGGCAAGCACACGCTTGCTGCACGATTTGATCGCGAAGGTGAAACGGGAACGATCACACTTGTCGTCGACGGTAAAGATGTTGGAAGTGTTCACATCCCTAAGATCATGCGAATTTTGGGAAGCATGGGAATGGACTTGGGATGCGATCGGTTGTCTCCCGTGTGTCCAGACTATGTAGCGCCATTTCCATTTACAGGAAAAATTGTGAAGGCAACATTCGAAATTCGTAGCCGTCCAACGAAGATTGACGAGCAGGCAGAAATGCGTGCTGAAGCAGCAAAGGAATAGCAATGTCAAACGAACTAATTATTGATTCGCTGCAACGCCGCATGAAAGCGTTGCATTCGCTGTATGACCAGGCGCTCAGCACCATGACGCTTGAACACGTGAATCATTTCGAGCGCGAAGGCGTGTTACCTATTGCGTTCAGCTTGTTTCACATCACCAACATGATTGACTCATCGTTCATGCTGATCACTGGGCAAATGCCAGTGTGGAATGACGAATGGAATGCGCGAGTGATGCCAGCCATCGCAGACCACGGTAAGCACAAAACTGTTGATGAAATGATCGGACAACGCATTGGCAATTACGAAGCATTTCAGGAATACCTACAAATTGTGTTTAACCGCGTGCACGAATGGTTGGCTCAACTGCAACCAGAGGAGCTCACTCGCGTAGTCATTCCTCGTCCGTTTGGGCCACAAATTGCCAGCACATACAGCGCCCGTGTAGCTGGTGAAGTTGGCATCACCGTGCTGGATGCGGTGGAGTGCTGGATCTACCAACACGGACTTCGTCACATGGGAGAAATTGAATTTGCTCGCGGCCTTGTTGGCCTCGGGGGAATGACTTCCTAATTCGTAGTTAGCGGCGTGGTCCGCGAATGAGCGCGCCTGGCAATTCGCCGGTGAATGCATCGTTGTCTACGGTTTGCACACCGCTGACAAACGTTTTCACATAGCCGTTTGCGTGCTGCACTAGACGCCGCCCGTTGGCGGGCAAGTCATAAGCCATCTGCGGCATGTCGAAACCAAGGTTGTCGAAATCGACAATGTTGATATCGGCTTTTAGGCCTGGCTTCAGCAAACCGCGGTCCAACAGGCCATGCAGTTCTGCAGTGTGGCGAGTTTGGCGATACACAATGTGTTCGAGCGACAGCTTCGGACCGCGAGTACGGTCGCGGACCCAGTGCGTAAGCATGAATGTGGGCATTCCGCCATCGCAAATCGCTCCGCAGTGTGCGCCGGCATCGCTGAGCCCATTACGTGTTTGCGGGTGTTGCATCATTTCGTAAGTCATGGATAGGTCGCCGTACATGTAGTTGAAGAATGGCGAATAGATCATGCCCTTGCCGCCGTTTGATAGCAGATGATCAACAATCAGTTTCATTGCAGGAACGCCAGTTGCTTTGGACTGTTCACCAAGTGACTGCGATGGGTGCGGTTCGTAATCAATGTTTCCGCTGGTTACTGGGTACATGCGCTTCAACGCTTTAGTAACTAGGCCTTCATAAAATCCATCTTGAGGAACCTCATCAATGAAACGTTGACGACGCACTGGATCATTCAATGCAACTATTCGCTCTGCAAACGGCAAGTGCATCACTTCGTGATACGCGGGATGGGCGAGGAGCGGGTGCACACTGCCTTCAAGGCACATCAAAATGCCAATTGAGCGACCTGCAGTTTGCGCAACAATCTTCTCGCCAGTTTCATGCGCAGTTGTTAGCAGCGCCAAAGTTTTGCGCCA
>JBEGJW010000014.1:0-18194 GCA_041184445.1 Actinomycetota bacterium
GTTCAGACCTTCGTCATCTGATCGGTGCAATTTCATTCCGAAGTGACCGTGATCAAGCACCACGTACCAAGAGCCATCGCGAGGATCAGTCGACGATAAAACAACATTGTCGCCAATGAAATATTCATTCACAATGTGCGCATCACGACCTGTTCCTTCAACCACGAAAAACCCTTTTCGTGTTCCAACGTGCAGCGTGCTTTTTTTCAATTTCATCCTCCTGATAGTGCTTGCATCACGTAAATCTCCGACTCCGAGCGAACAGCATCACTGAGTGAAGTTCTGTCGGAAACTAGCTCCCCATCGATGAAAATTGTCATGTGTTTACGGAGCGATCCACGTTCGTTAACGATGTATCCGCGCAAGCGCGGGTTTTGAGTAAAGACATTTTCAAGCACTTCACTGACGGTTGCCCCCGAAACAGATACAGGCGGACTTGGCACATGTCGTTGAAGGTTTTTGGTGAACACCACTCGAGCCACTATTCAATGCTACAAACAACCCACATTCTGTTCTCCAAGCACTGGAAATTATTTACGGCGTGCGTGCTGATTCAGCGAATCGATCAGTGAACGAACATCGCCAGCCCAGTGATCGGCTCCAAGCACGCGCACATGGTCGTCTCCGCGAATTGCTGCACCGCCAACGTACACAGGAACGTTCGGGCACGAACTCTTCAACGCTGCAACTGTTTCTTTCGCCGCAGGTATCGAACCTTCAACCGTCACACCGACACACACTGCAACAACATCGTTACTCTGCTGCACTGCTTGCGCAAAACTTCCTGCAGGCATATTGCCTCCAAGATCGTGCACATCCCACCCTTGGCTGCGTACTAAATCGGCAAGCATGGCTATTGCCAGTGCGTGCTCTTCGCCAGCAGGAGCGCCCATGATGATGGTGCCTTTAGAAACACCGCGCCGCGCAAAGCGCGAACCAACCTGCGACATCAATCGCATTGCAATGTTGCTTGCGCGATGTTCGACAAAAATTTCGAGTTCGCCCTGTTCCCATCGATAGCCAATAGCAATCAGCGCTGGGCTCAACACGTTCAAATACAAATGTTCGAGATCATTTCCAGCGCGTAACACTGCTTCAAATACTTCCAACGCTCCGCGCTCGTCGCCTTCAATCAGCCGTGCTTCAAGGCGCTCACCCCATGGCGCTTGCGTGCGCTTGCCCTCTTCAGCAACAGCACCCAATCCTTCACCCTGCTGGAATTTGTCCAAATCGCTTTTGCGCACGCACCAACTGCGTCCAACTTTGTGTCCAGGCAGCAGCCCCTCGCGCACATAGCGATACGCCGTCATGTAATGCACGTGCAGCGCTTCAGCTACGTCGTGTAGCGAGATGTCTGTATCAACCATCGCCGTGAATCTTCACACGACTAGCGAGAATTTGCGTAACTCAGCCTTGTTTTGCGCGGGCTTTGGCAAGCGCTGCCTGGCTTCGTGCCAACAGTGCAGCAGGAATTTTGCTGGCAGCGCTACTTGTTGCAGGGCTTCCATCGGCGGACGGCGCAGCAGCTGATGCTTCGCTCTTAGGCACTTGGGCCATGAGCTCTTCTTCAGATGGAGGCACTTTTCCTGGCGTCCAGTATTGGTATAAATCTTCAACAACTTTGATCAGCGAGTCGCTGTTTGAACCAGGTTTCACATCGACAGTGATCATGTTGCCGTAGACATGCACGGCGTTCACATTGCCAGTCTCAAAAAAACGGTTGGCCAGCACGTCGGACGGCTTGCCTGTGCGCGATACAACGGCGGCCGTGTAACGCTCATGCCCTTGGCCGGTGAGTGAGCGATTGAGCTCGAAACGAACTCGACCTGCTGTTGCGGATGGCTTCTGCGTAACGGATACTGGCTGGCCCATGCCCAACAGACTAGTTGGCTGGCCTTCACCAAAACCGACCCCGCCAACTACCGTTAAGGCCATGACCGAACAGATTTCTGTTGAAGAGTACGCAGCCAAAGCCCGTGTCTTTTTGGACGCTAACGCCGAAAAGAAGGAACAGCGCAAGAAGTTCGTATGGGGCGAAGGCTCCGACAACGTGTCGATGTTTGAGGAACGCTCAAAGGATGCAGAAGAGGAAATGCTGCGTCGTGCGAAAGCATGGCAGGCTCAGCGTTTCGATAATGGCTTTGCGTGGATCACTGGTCCAACCGAATACGGCGGAGCCGGACTTACCGTTGCACACGAACGTGCGTACAACCAAGTAGAACGCGAATACAAAACCGCTCCACTCGGTGCATTCCAAATTGGTTTGGGAATGGTTGCTCCAACCATCCTTGCCCACGCTTCACAAAAAGCACGCGACTTGTACCTACGAAAAATGTGGCGAGCCGACATCGTGGGTTGCCAATTGTTTTCCGAACCAGGCGCAGGAAGCGATCTTGCATCAGTGCAAGCCAAGGCAGAAAAAGATGGTGACGAATGGGTCATCACTGGTCAAAAGGTGTGGACTTCTGGCGCACAGTTCAGTGACATTGGCGAAATCATTTGCCGTACCGATCCAGGTTTGCCAAAGCACAAGGGTCTCACTGGTTTCATCGTCGACATGCGTGCGCCTGGCGTAGAAATTCGCCCACTTCGCCAAATGACCGGTGGCGCAAGTTTCAACGAAGTGTTCTTCAATGAAGTTCGTGTTCCCGACGATCATCGTCTTGGCGACGTGAACAACGGCTGGAACGTTGCACTGACCACGCTCATGAACGAGCGCGCATCAATTGGTTCTGCCGACAGCGGCGAAAACACCATGTACACCCGCCTGCTCGAAATGATCCGTCATTACGAGCTCGACACCGATCCAATTGTTCGCGAAATGCTCGCCGACCTCTACATCAACACCAAGGTTGCCGGCTACACCAGCCAACGTGCAACCGACAAAATGCGTGCCGGTCAAATGCCTGGACCAGAAATGTCCATTGGAAAAATGGCTCTCGTTAACAACCAAAAGAGAATGAACGACCTCGTTGCACACGTACTTGGCGCAAAACTTGTAGTCGACACTGGCGAATGGGGAACCTATGCGTGGAGTCAATTACTTCTTGGCGCACCGGGCATGCGAATTGCTGGCGGTTCAGACGAAGTAATGCGCAATATTGTTGGCGAACGAGTGCTTGGGTTGCCAAAAGATGTTGGAATCGACTCAAAGTCGGCATTCCGCGACATCAAAGTAGGCACGCAAAAGGATTAACGCCGAGCGGTGTGCACCGCCCGACGATTAACTATGCGCGGCCCGGTCGGCGGAAGTTCAGCGCTGCATCAATAAGCAGACGAGTTCCAAAGCCCGTCATACCCTTTTGCAACCAGCCATTGTCGCTGTCTGTCCACATTGGGCCAGCAATGTCGATGTGTGCCCATGTGGTCTCGCCAACAAACTCTTCCAAGAACAGTGCTGCAGTGATTGCGCCGGCTTCTCCACCTACGTTTTTCATGTCGGCAACGTACGAGTCGAGTGCTGGGCGATATTCACGCTCAAGCGGCAACTGCCACAACTTGTCTGAGGTGCGTTCTGCGGCCGCGGTCAATTGATCGATCCACTTTTGGTTGTTACCCATCACTCCGGCCATGCCGTTTCCTAATGCACGCTGGCACGCTCCAGTAAGTGTTGCAATGTCCACAATGGCATCTGGCTTTTGTTCGGTGGCAAGTGACAATCCGTCAGCAAGAACCAAACGACCTTCTGCGTCGGTGTTGTGAATTTCAACTGTCTTTCCGTTGCGCATGGTGAGCACTTCGCCCATTGCCATTGCGCTACCCGAAGGAAGGTTGTCGGTGCACATGAGATAACCCGTTACTTGGTTGGTGCAACCCAATGCCTTCAACGTGCTCATGGTTGCGAGCACTGCTGCAGCACCACTCATATCGCCCTTCATCATCGCGTGCGATGGGTCTGAAGGCTTCAGTGAAATACCACCCGAGTCGTACATCACGCCTTTACCAACTAGTACGAGGTGTGGCTTGCCTTTTGCGCCAGTCGGTTTGTATGTAAGGCGAACCATGCGTGGAGGTTCAACACTTCCGCGGTTCACTCCAACAATTCCTCCGCAACCCATAGCGAGCAATTGATCCTTGTTGAACACTTCAACTTTTAGTCCGGTTTGTCCAGCAATTTCTACTGCCTTGTTCGCAAAAATTGTTGCGGTCAAATACGCAGGAGGCATGTTGGCAAAGTCACGCGACATGTTGGTGGCATTCGCGATTACTTGTCCGCGCTTCACGCCACTTGTCGTCGCCGCACCAGTTCCCACGAGAGACACCGACGACAGCTTCGGTGCTTTTTTATCAACTGTCTTCAGATCGGTGTAGCGATGCGTTGCCAGCGACATTCCTTCAACAACTACTTGCGCTGCAACTTTGCGATCCAAGCGTCCAATGTTTGCGAGCGTGGTGCTTACCGATTCAAACCCTGCAGCCGCACGCGCAAACGCTGCTGCTGCTTTTCGCAATGACGTTGCATCAAGCTTTGACACCTCGCCAACACCAATCAAAATGCTGACTGCGCCTTTTTCTGCTGGTACAACATAGGTTTGACCAACTTTGCCCGTGAATCCCAATGTTTCGAGAGTTGCGCGCGAAAGCGAAACTTCCTTCGGCACAGCGCCTTCGCTAGCAACTGGAACACCAATTGCTTTTACGGTTGAAGGGGTTTTGGCGACAACTTCAAAATTGAGTGCCATGACGGGTCTCCTTTTGTGTGGTTACTCGGTAAATCGTAACTAGATGACGTCTTTAACTGACAAAGACTCACCCTCTTGCCAACGGGCAAGTGTCCACAACAAGTCTGAAAGCCTGTTGAGGTAAGGGCACGCCTGCGACGGAGGCGCTGCTGCAGCTAGAGAATGACGCTCTGCCCTGCGGGCTACCGTGCGACCAACATCGAGTAATGCCGACACGCGGTTCTGACCAGGCACAACAAAATCGGTTGGTGGTTCAAAACGCTCGTCAAGCGAGTCGATCATGTTTTCAAGTTTTTCCACCATCAGTGGAGTGACACGAGTTTTGTCATCAACCAACTTGTGGCGATTTTCAGGCAATGTTGCAAGTTCTGCCATGAGCACCCACAGGTCACGGCAAATGTGCACGAGCATGTCGTCAAGTTCTGTTCCCTTGCCTGCTTCAGCACGAGCCAAACCAAGAATTGCCTGCGCTTCATCCACTGCGCCATACGCGCGAGGGAGGGCTGAGTCTTTACCTACGCGACCGCCATAGAACAGGCCTGTAGTTCCATCGTCGCCTGCTCGTGTGTAGACCTTTTCGCGTGCCATGCGCGTTACACGCTACTTGTAGCCAGCCCGTCGCCTGCGATCAGGCTGCAAGAAACAGGGCTGGCAGGTCTCCCCACCAGCCCTGACTACTTGAAGTTTCCCTAGGTCGTGACTCCTAGGTAAGAAGTTTCGCGAGCACCTCTTCGTTCGTTTTGTCGGAGCCATGAGCGGGAATCGAATCCGCGCCTCGAAACCCACGAGATTCGCGCGCTACCACTACACCATCAAGGCACCAACAAACATGTGTGCGTAGGAAGCCAGTTGGGGAAATAAAAAATGACGACACACTTCTGTGTCGTCATTTCCGTTTCGAAGCCAGACAATTACTGTCCGCGAATCTCGTGTAATCCAAAGTATACCGAAGAATCACCGACTGGCTTGAGATTTTTGCCAGGCCGTAGCAAGCGCGCTGTACCGGCCACCCTGTGCAATCAATTCTGCATGCGTGCCGTATTCGGCAACTTGCGCATCTGCAATCACGGCAATGTGGTCGGCGCGTTGCACTGTTGACAATCGATGAGCCACAACGATGACCGTTCGTCCGGCCATTAAACGTTCCAACGCGTGCTCAACTTCAGCTTCCGTACCGGGGTCCAAGTTTGACGTTGCTTCATCGAGCACCAGTACTGCTGGGTCAACAAGAGCTGCGCGTGCAAGCGCAACCAATTGGCGCTCACCTGCAGACAATCTGCTGCCGCGCTCTCGTACTTCAGTATCTAAACCATCGGGCAATGTTGCGAAATGTTCGGTCGCCCCAATTGCTGCGATGGCTCCATCAATTTCTTCATCGGTGGCAGTTGACCGCGCTATTCGCAAGTTGTCGCGAATAGTTCCGTTAAACAAGAAACCTTCTTGCGGAACCACCACAATTCGCTCGCGAAGCGACGCCATAGTTGCCATGGTTAAATCGATTCCTCCATAGGTAACGCTTCCAACCTGTGGGTCGTACAAACGCGCCATTAATTTCGCAAGTGTCGACTTGCCTGCACCTGTGGGGCCGACGAGAGCCAACTTTTCACCTACGCCAACGCTGATACTCACGCCCTGCAACGCACACGTTTCTGATCCGTGATAGGTGAAGTCAATTCCGTTAACTACCAATTCACCAGAGACAGGTAACGCAACAGCACCAGGATGCTCATCAACTTCTGGCTTGGCATCAAGTATTTGAAACAACTTATTCAGCGCAGCACCAGCAGATTGCACGGTGTTGTACAACTGTGAAAGTTGTTGGACAGGGTCAAACAAACTGGAAAGCAGCAATGTGAACGCAACGACTGTTCCAAGAGTGACGTCACCGCGGTGAACTAACCAGCCACCAATTCCAATGATCAATGCACTTGCAAATACTCCGCCAAATTCAATGAGCGCGAAATACCACGTGCTTACACGAACGCTGTGTTCGTGACTCTTAAATAGGTCTGTATTCGACTTGGTGAATTTCCGTATGGTTTCTTCCTCTTGCGCATATGCCTGAATTACGCGAACAGTGGTGATCCCCTCTTGAAGCGCCGACAAATTAGCGCCTACGCGTTCCCGCACCGTGAGGTAAGCCTTGTTCGAATCGCGCTGAAATTTCACTGATGCCGCAATCAAAATTGGCATCACGAGCAGGGCAACGATCGTGAGCTGCCAGCTCAACGCTGCAAGCAGCACAAGCGCGAACACCACAAGCAGTCCTGCAGCTAGAAATTGCAGTAATCCAAACTGCACGAGTTCTGCCATGGATTCAATATCGGCAGTCATTCGTGCAACCAATACTCCAGCCTTATTGCGGTCAAAGAACGCCATGCTTTGACGTTGCATCTGACGAAACACAGCGAGCCGCAAGACCCTCAGAAAGGATTCGCCAGTTCGGTTCAGATACAAAAACTGAGCACGACCAAATACGTACGCCACGAGTGCAACCACGAGGTAAATACCTACTGAAACATTGAGCGAAGTTGGGTTCTTACCGCGAATGCCCAAGTCAATCCCTCTACGCACAAGCAGCGGTCCAGCAAGCGCACAAACCGTTGTAACACAAACACAGACAAACGCCATGTACATCGTTTTACGAAACGGTGCAGCCATCTTGAACACGCGTCCAATAACCGTTCGCGCTTGCGCTCTGCTGAGCTTGTCTTCATCGGTCACTCCACCCTGTGCCCACATGTCAGTTCGCCGCCTTATCTGCAGCATTGATGTTGCTCATGTTTGCCAAGACCTCGCGATACCGAGTGTTGGAGGCAACGAGTTCGTCATGGACACCTACTGCCGCGACCTTTCCGTCATCAAGCAAAATCACACGATCCGCAAGAGCAATTGTTCCGGGCCGATGAGCAATCACGATTGTCGTTCGACCTGACATCACGGTCTTCATTGCTTCTCGAATTTCTCCTTCTTTACTTGGGTCAACGGCACTCGTTGCATCGTCCAACACCAACACTCTCGGGTCGGCAACGATCGCCCGTGCAATTGCAATTCGTTGACGCTGCCCACCCGACAATGAAAACCCTCGCTCGCCAATAACCGTGTCGTAGCCACGAGGCAGTTGGAGAATGAAGTCGTGCGCTCCAGACAATTTCGCCGCACGCTCAATTTCTTCGAAACTCGAATTTGGTTTAGCAAATGAAATATTGTTGCGCACCGAATCGTTAAACAACACCGTGTCCTCAAATACAAGACCAACTTGCTGCCTCAGGTCGGACAACTTCAGTTTGCGTACATCAATTCCATCAATAAAAACGTGACCACTTTGAGTGTCATAGAAACGCAGCAACAAACGCGCGATTGTCGACTTGCCAGAACCTGTAGCACCAACAATGGCAATGCTCTCTCCGCCTTTGATGTCGACATTGAAATTGCGCAGTACTGGAAAATCTGGGTTGTAGCCAAACACCACTTTGTCAAACTTCACCGCGCCAAGTGTTTCGCTTGTACTCATGGGCAATTGTTTTGGCTGAGCTACTTCAACAATTTCCGACTTTGTCGTCATCACTTCATTAATACGAACAAGCGCCGCAGCTGCACGCTGACCAAGCGCAACAATCATTCCAATATTGCGTAGTGGCCAAATGAGCAAGGTGAGATACACATTGAACGCAACCAGATCGCCAATTGATAGATCGCCGTTCAGCACTCGGTGCCCACCAACGCCCAGAACTGCTACTAACCCGAGAGCCGGCAACACATCAATTGCAGGCATAAAACTCGAGCGGATTCGCGCAGCCTTCATTGACTCGCGCAAAATGTCGTCTGCTTCCTTTTCTAGTTTTTCAAACTGCACTTGTTCGGCGCCGAAACCTTTCACCACGCGAACCCCCGAAACACTTTCCTCAACCACGTTCGCAAGTTGCGCCTGTTCAGCCTGAACAGCAATTGATGCAGGATGAATTCGGTGACTGAATCGTCGCGCTGCAAAATTGACGAACGGCAGCGGAATCAATGCAACTATTGCCAAAATCGGGTCGGTAATGAACAGAATCGTGGTGACTGCAAAAATTTGAATCACATTCGACAACGTGATGGGAATCATCACGATGAAGCCCTGAATTTGCATGAGATCACTCGATGCCCGGCTCATCAGTTGTCCAGTTTGAGCCTTGTCGTGATAGCCGATATTCAAATTCAGAACGTGCGCAAATAGGCGCTCGCGGAATTTCATTTCAGCCCAACGGCTTTCGCGAAATGCGATGTACCGACGCATGCCGGAAAGCACCCCTGTCAACACCCCGAGTCCGCCAATAATCAATGCCCATCGCAACAACGGGCCATTCTTTTCAATGCCATCGTTGATGGCATATTTAGTCATTTGTGGCACTGCAACTTTGAACGAGGCCCACAAAATTCCTACTAATGCGCCAAGCAACAGATTGCGACGTTGCATTCTCAGTGCTGCGCGCAACAACCTCCAGCCTTCGCTGCGTTGTGACTCCTCAAACTCCAGTCGCGTCGCAACTTCAGTATCGGACTCAATGGACGTCATGGTGAGTCCTCTGAATCAGCCGGCGCTTGGTGAAAGCGCTTCAACCGACTTCCAATAATCCAACTGTGGATCAAGAGGAAGAATCGCAAGTGAAGACGTGGTGACACCGTTCTTGAAATATTCAGAAATGATGTCACGGCAGTGTGCGGGACTTCCGTGCACCACCAGCTCATCTACAACTTGATCAGGAATGGCGGCCAATGCAGCTTTGCGATCTCCCGCCTTCCATGCATCCCACATTCCCTGCATTAGCGGTGCACGACCCATCCAGCGATGGAAGTCTGCATACACGGGAACATTCATGTACGCAGCAATTGCGAAACGTGCACCTGCGCGCACAACTTCGGTGTCTTCACTTGGGCACACAAAAATGCGCGCAGTAATTTCCTTTTCCACTCCGTTTGCAGCGTCGTTCACAACTTTTGCAACCTTCGTTACGTCTTGCGCGCTTAGCCAGTTAATGATGACGCCGTCTGCTTCACGAGCGCCAAGCTTCAGCATGCCTTCACGAAGCGCTGCAATCAGGATTGTTGGCTTTTGCGCCGGTTTAATGCTTAAGCGGAAACCATCCACTTTGAATGTGTCGTATTCCTTGGTGATCTTTTCTCCAGAAAATGCGTCGTGCATAAATCGAACTACGTCGCGCACCTTTTTATACGGGTCAACGAAAGGGACTCCGTTCCATCGTTCAACAATCACATTGCTTGACGAACCAATTCCAATTGCAAAACGGCCAGGTGCAGCATCGGCTAGCGCGGCAACGCTTTGAGCAATTACCGGAGCGGTGCGCGTGTAGGCAGGAACAATTGCAGTGCCAAGACGAAGGCGTGGCTCCCAGGCTGCAGCCAATGCCAACGGAGTGAACGCATCTGCACCATCGGTTTCAGCAGACCAAATATCGCTATATCCCCAATCGGCCAACTGGGCATATTTTTCTTTGTGGTCATGCAAACGACCTGGAAGTGGAACAGTCATTCCGTTACGACGAATCATTTTGGTTCCTTCCACATTCGAGCAATACAACTTTGACTTGCGGTGGCAAGAAACGTTCCATCTTCGGCAAACATATTTACTGTTCCGTGCCCGAAGCCGCGTTCTACGCCTTGTATATGTATGTCTAACAACACCCACTTGGTGGGAACGAGGCGAACCACGCGGAGCGTGTTATCCAAGCTGTTTCCACCGCCACGAATACCAAGCGCCTGACCAACTCCCATGGGCACAAAATCGCCCAACACAGCCAGAGTTGCTGTATCAACGCCATCGATCACTTCTGGAATTCGGGCCCACATCAGCGTGCGACCATCATTTGGAGTTCCATCCAGGTCTTCAAGCTCACGCCCAATAACAAAACGCTCTTCCATTTTTTCATGAATGGTGTTTGAGACATCACCACGATGAGCGCGCTGCACCAACGCACTCGGCGGCGGCACGTCGGGCATGGTCACATAGGAATGTGCGTATTCAAATGGACGCTCACCTACAGCTGCATTCACGGTCAGAATTTCGCGATCACCAACGTGACACACTGCGCGCGCTTGCGTTATTTGATGACCTACAACTGCAAGCGTGACATCGATATCCATGGTCTCGCCTGTTCGCGCATACGACAAATACTGAGCAGTCGCCCACACACATGTGCGACCAGACAGTTCCTCAATTGCGGCAACTGCAGCTGCCAACCCGCAACCGCCCCACAAAAAGTTACCGCCAGTAACAAGACCAGGTCGAACGACCATCGACCATTTGCCATTTGTCGGTCCGAACGTTCCTGAGGGTTCTATTCCGAGGAAGGCTTTGGTATCCATAACGCATCACCACACTAATAGAGAGAGTGATTTTGGCGACTATTTTAAGACAATGAGCACAACTGATATTCCGTGGATGGGCGACGCTTGTTCGCTTGTAGATGCCTTTCGCAACAAAGAGCGATCCCCTCTAGAAGAGTTGCAAGCATCGTTAAACGCCATTGAAAAAAGTTCGCTCAATGCTTTTTCTTTTCTTGATCCAGATGGCGCGATACAACGAGCAAAGTCTGCTGATGTGTCAAAACCATTTGGCGGAATTCCACTCGGCGTAAAAGAACTTGATGCAGTTCAAGGGTGGCCATACACCGAAGCATGCGTGGTCTTCGCCGATCGCAAAGCAACACACACATCAGTCATGGTCGAACGTGTCACCAACATTGGTGGAGCAAACGCAATTGGATTGTGCACCGCAAGCGAATTTGGTGGCGTCAATGTCACTCGCACGGTTCTTAACGGCGCAACGCATAACCCTTGGCAAACTGGGCGTACTCCTGGTGGATCATCTGGTGGCAGTGCATCCGCTGTGGCGGGTGGTCTTGTCACCATCGCAACTGGTGGTGATGGTGGAGGTTCAATTCGAATTCCTGCGGGCTTCACCGGTCTGGTTGGTCTAAAGGCAACGTTTGGCAGAATCCCTCGCGCGCCACATACCGAACTTGGAAACCTCACCGTGAATACGGGAGTGATGGCGCGCAGCATTCGCGACACTGCCCGCTGGTTCGACGTGTGTAATGGACACGACTCGCGTGATCCACTTAGCTTGCAGCGCGTTGAAAACTGGGAGCACGAATTGGGAAGTTACGCAGAATCGTTGCGAGGCAAGACAGCGGTTCTCGCACCAAACTGGGGCGGAGCGGTGGTCTCCCCTGCAATGTGGCAACAACTTGAGGAATACGCAATTCATCTCGCGTCAATCACTGGCATACAGATCATCACCGTCGACACCACTCTTCCAAGCATGGGCGCAGCTTGGTCAATTAGCGGCATGATCGAAATTCAAATGCAGCTTGCAGAGCACTGGCCAGCATGTGCCGATGTGCTCACCCCAGAAATGCGATTTGGAATCGAAGCAACTCTTGGCAAATACGGAGCCGAAGCTCGAGCAAAAATTGAATCGCGTCGTGCTGCGCTGAATCAGCGAATGCACGAAATATTTCAGGTTGCAGATTTCGTTATTACAGCCAGCAACCCCGATGTCGCATTCAACGCCGAAGGCCCATTGCCATCCAACTTTGGAGGAATAGAAGCGGGAATGGGAAATAACGGCAAGCTCACTTTCCCAGCAAACATGTACGGCAATCCGGCAATCTCCATTCCGTCAGGACTCATCGACGGCCTTCCTGTGGCAATGCAAGTAAATGGACGTCACTTCAGCGAGCAATTGCTGCTTGAACTTGGACTTGCAATGGAACGCTCGCGACCATGGCCGCTCGTGGCACCGCATTCACCGCACTAAGCGAGTAGCGCGCGCCCCACGATGTCGGTACAAAACGCAGTGAGAATTGCCAAATACATCAAACCGGTTGCGGCCATTACTGCCGAATAGCTGCGCTCTTTCAACGCTGCTCGCGTAACCAAAGCAAGCACACCGGTGACAAGCGCAGAAGCAAGCCAGAACCAACCAAGCACGCCATTCCATCCATCATCAATAGATCCGTTAATTACGCTGATCATTCCTGTTGGTAGCAGCAATACCACTACCTCAAGCGGCCACATATAAATAACTGCAGTGGTGATTTCATTTATCAGCTTCCGAGGCATTCCTGGCTGCACCAAATACCAGTGCCCCAACAACATCGTGTCGCTCACTGCACCAAGAAAAAGTGTTCCAACAACAATTCGCAGTAGCGACACAACTACGTCGCCACCGCTACCTTCGCTTGCAGCCGATATTCCTGCAGCAATAATTCCCGGCACACCAAGTAGCGGTGCAATCAAATCGAACTTTGATCGCTTATTTCGAATGAGTACGAATGCGCTCACCGCAACGGCAACGCTTGAGGCCTCACGAACAATGCTGACTCCGTAGCGATTACCCAACACAACGGCGATCACCGCAAATGCGCCATAGGTAATGCGCAACAACATGCCATAGCCAGCGCCAACTTCATTTCGGCGCGTGGTGAACCACAAGAATGCAAGGCCTCCAACGGCCCATTGCAACATCACCGTTGCCGCTTCTAAACGAATCATGACCTAAAGAACTTAGGCTTCAACGACGATCAAGTTGTGGTTTGCCACATTCATCGAGTCTGGGCCACTCGATGTCGCAACGACAATGTCTTCTAAACGCATGCCCCATTTACCGGGAATATAAATTCCTGGCTCAACGCTGAACGCATGGCCTGCAGCAATGGGCAGCTTGTTGCCACTCACCATGTACGGGTCTTCGTGGGCTTCCATGCCAATTCCATGACCGGTGCGGTGCACGAAATACTCGCCGTAACCCGCTTTTTCAATCACTGCGCGCGAGGCGCGGTCTACATCTTCACAAGCATTCCCTACAACTCCGGCAGCAACTCCTGCAGCCTGTGATTCGAATAACACGGCATAGGCATCGGCAACGTCACTTGTAATCTGGCCAGTGAACACGCACCTGGTGATGTCGCTGCAATAGCCATTCATCGTTCCACCAAAATCGCAAAGCACGATCTCATTTGCCCGAATTACGCGCGACCCCGCGTGGTGATGTGGGCTTGCAGCATTCTCTCCTGCAGCAACAATGGCAAAGTTCACCACGTTGTGACCTTCTGCGATTAAACGCGAAGAAATGTCGGCAGATACTGCAGCTTCAGTGCGACCAATAAGTGGAATCTTTCCCGAATGAAGTTGTGCTGCAACTCTGTCGGCTGCAGCACCCGCAGCACGAAGGGCAGCAATTTCGCTCGCATCCTTCGACATACGCAACGCACCAACCACATCTACTGCACGAGTAAACGTTGCGCCAGGAACGTGTGGCAACAGCTCCACCAAGAAACGGGCCCACATTTGATCGCCCACAGCAATTCGCTTCGCATCGCCCAGCAGTTTTGCCACGATCGCGATTGGATTGTCTGTTTCATTCCACGGGACAATGGAAAACACTTCCGGTTGCTCAACAACTCTCGGCACTTCTAGCCGCGGAACAACCATGCTCACTTGTCCAACACGCGGAACCACCAACATGGTTAGACGCTCTAGCGGCATTGCCTCATAACCAGACAAATACGGCAGGTCATGACCAACCGAGAGCAACGCGGCATCTACAAGTTGTGCACTCATCGCAGCGCGAACTTTTGCAATGCGTTCGATGTAATCGGAAGTGGTGGCGATTGTTGAACTCACAGGCTGTTCTTCCCCACCTTCACCAACTTGCCATCGTTGTATTCCTCAACGGCGGTAATGATCTCTTGCTTGGTATTCATGACGAATGGACCATAGCGAACCATAGGCTCACCAAGTGGCAAGCCACCCATGATCAGAATTTGTGCAGCGGAAGTAGTTGCTTCAACTCGCACCAATCCAGCAGTCCTTTGCATCACCACCATTTCGCCAGAAACACTCGTCGACTCATTCACGCGCGCTTCGCCGTCGAATACATGAATGAGGGCGGTATGCCCTTCTTCTGGCAGCCACTCCACAACATCGCCAATTTCCAAAACCGCGTGCGCATACGTCATTGGCGAAGTCGTTTCAACTGGGCCTTTTGCTCCGTGCACCACGCCGGCAACCACACGGATGTGCCCACCTTTGGCTAATTGCACCGTGGCCATTTCTTCTGCTTCGTACCCCTGATAGCGAGGATCAATCATTTTCTGCGCTGCAGGTAAATTCACCCACAACTGAAAGCCGTGCATTCGACCACCGAGTTTCATCATGTCGTCGGTTGGCAATTCGCTATGGATGACTCCAGAGCCTGCGGTCATCCATTGCACTCCGCCTTTTTTGATGACCGCCTTTGTACCCGTTGAATCTTCGTGAACCATCGAACCAGACAACATGTACGTCACGGTTTCGAATCCACGATGCGGATGACTCGGTGCACCAACTGCTTTGCCGGGCGCATAATCGGCAGGGCCCATTTCATCAAGCAAGAGAAACGGATCAATCTGATCCAGTTGTGCGGTTGGAAACGGACGGCGAACGGTGAACCCACCGCCTTCAACCGTGCGCTGTGACTGAATGGTGCCTGCAATTTCGCGAAGTGATGTGCTTGTCATGGCTGCCTTTATGCGTGAAGTAGAGGGGATGAATTTCGATGTGCGTCTTTTGCGTGATAGCTCGAACGAGTGAGCGGACTCGATTCAACGTGACTAATGCCAAGCTTTTCACCAAACCCTTTGTAATGCACAAATTCTGATGGCTCCGCATAACGCACAACAGGCAAATGCTGCGCGCTCGGCCGTAGGTATTGACCAATTGTCACAATATTCACTCCAACACTTGCCAGATCAAGCAATGTTGCTTCTACCTCTTCGCGGGTTTCACCAAGCCCAAGCATTAGTCCAGACTTGGTAGTCAATCCGGCTGCACGTGAGCGAGCCAACACCGAAAGACTGCGCGCATAACCAGCAGAAGGTCGCACCATGCGCTGCAGTCGCGCAACGGTTTCAATGTTGTGATTCAACACGTCTGGACGCTCGTTCAATACCGCATCCAATGCAGCCGTGCCCTTGGCGTCTGAAATTAAGGCTTCAACTTGCGCATCTGGATTTTCGTTGCGAATTGCACGAATTGTGTCGGCAACGTGCTGCATGCCGCCATCTGCAAGATCATCTCGAGCAACCATGGTGAGTACAGCGAATTCCAATCCCATTCGTTTCACTGCTTCAGCCACTCGGACTGGTTCATTCGTGTCTGGCTCAAGTGGTTTACGGGTATCAATCAAGCAAAACCCACATGCACGAGTGCATCTGTCGCCCAACACCATGAATGTTGCAGTTCCATCTTTCCAGCACTCACTCAAATTCGGACAACCCGCTTCTTCGCACACCGTAACCAAATTCAGATCGCGAAGTGTTTTCTTTGTGAGCAATACTTCGCTGGTGTGGTTTACATGCGGGCGAATCCAATCTGGCTTACGCACAGAAATACTCAGCCCATCGCGTTCTGGCTGATGCGCCCAAGCGACGTCGTAACGAGTGGAAGATTCATTTCCCCACTTCCTGCGCGCAATGTTGCTGACAATATTGACGACGTCAAACATCGTTGCTGTAATTCCCTCTTCGGCAAGCGATGTAACTGCATGTTCTGCAATTCCGCAAGGAACAATATGTTCGCGCATGTAACTCAAATCTGTAGTCACGTTGAGCGCAAAACCATGCATCGTTCGTCGTTCCGTTGCTCCTCGCGCTACACGAACTCCAATTGCACAAATCTTTCGTGCATCAGTTGATTCTGCGTCTAACCAAACACCAGGAAAGCCAATCTTCCTGCTGGCATTATGCAAACCAAGTTCGACAAGCGTGTCAATAACCAATTGCTCAACGTCATAGATGTAAGCAGAAGTATCGGCAGGACCACTCTCGCCATGTTTTGCTTCCAGATTCAGTATCGGATACCCAACTAACTGTCCTGGCCCGTGATACGTGATATCTCCACCGCGATGAACTGCAACCAGCTCTGCGCCAACCTGTGCTGGATCGCACTTCAAATTTTGTTCAAGGTTTGCATTCTGACCGTAGGTGAATACATGCTGATGCTCGAGAAGTAAAAGATGCTGATCTACGCCATGTTCGAACACTGCTTGTTGAACTGCGAGTGCTTCAGAGTACGGAACACGACCCAGCCATCTCACATGGAGTGGCGATGAAGGGGTGCTCATGAGAGTGCTGGCAAGCTGGCTTTACAGCTCGGCTGACCAGTCCTGAGTTTCAAGTATCTGCTTCACACGTGAAAGGAAGCGACCTGCGTATGCGCCATCAAATGCTCGATGATCCCACGACATGGACAAATGCCCCATCGGATGGATGGCAATGCTTTCACTTCCATCTGGCATGGCAACGACAACAGGTTTGCGAACAATTGCATCAGTAGACAAAATGGCAACCTGTGGTTGATTGATAATCGGCATCGCGATCAACGCACCAGCCGAGCCATTGTTTGACAACGTAAATGTTCCACCGTTGATTTCGTCTGGTGACAACTTTCGTCCGCGTGCACGCGATGCAAGATCGTGAATCTCTCGAGCGATCGCACGCAATCGCTTTGCATCTGCGCTGCGCACTACTGGAACCAGTAAGCCTGCGTAGTCAAGATCAACAGCAATACCAAGGTCGACATAGCTGTGAACAACCAAATTGTCGCCCTCAATACTTGCGTTCAAATGTGGGAACTCTGCAAGAGCATCGATTACCGCACGGCTGATAAACGGCAGATAAGTCAGGCTGAAACCTTCACTCGTTTTCCACGACTCTTTTATGGAGTTGCGCGTCTTGTCAACGTTTGCGTAATCAACTTCAACAACCGTGAACGAATGAGGACTCGTTTCAAGCGACATCACCATGTGCGCTCCAGTAAGTCGACGAATTTTTGACAGCGGAACAACTTGTTCGCGGTCATTCTGTGTAGTTGCTTGGCGTGGCGCAGAAGCCGCTGCAGGTGCGGGCGCAGTTGCTGCAACAGGTGTTGGAGTTGCAGCAACAACCGGTGCGGGCGCTGGCGTTGCAACTGGCGCAGGCGCTGACGGTTGTGTAGCTAGTCCATTGCGATCGATGTAGTCGAGTACATCTTCTCGTGTGATCCGCCCACCAGGTCCGGTGCCTTGTAGTGCATCAATGTTGATGCCGTGATCATTTACTAAACGGCGAACTACTGGTGAGAGCAACTTGTTTGATTGCGCTACCGGTGCAGGTGCCGGCGCTGCAACTGGTGCAGGCGTTGGAGCTGGCGCTGGCGCTGCTACTGGTGCCGGTGCTGGCGCAGGAGTAGCAATAGGCACAGGCGCAGGAGCAGGTGCCACAACTGGTTCAGGTGGGGTAACAGCTACTGGTGCTGGCGTCGGAGCAGGTGCCGCACCCGCCCCGCCAACAACTGCAATCACGGTTCCTACCGCAACGGTTTCACCTTCTGCAACTCGAATCTCTGTCAACACTCCGGCAATTGGCGAAGGCACTTCAGTGTCAACTTTGTCAGTAGAAACTTCGAACAATGGCTCGTCAGCAGCGATCG
>JBEGJW010000015.1:0-17879 GCA_041184445.1 Actinomycetota bacterium
GCGGCACGCGATATTTGCCCATGATCCGAACTTGGTAGAAGAAATTGTGCGCGCGTCACACATTGAAGGAGTTCCTGCGTGGGCGAAGCTCAGCCCAAACACGCATCTGGTGGTTGAAGGCGCACGTGCAGCCCAACGTGGTGGAGCTCAAGCGGTCACACTGATCAACACCGCACTTGGTATGACTATGAATCCAACAACTGGTTTGCCTTCACTTGGTAACGGAGGTGGTGGATTGTCGGGACGTTCGGTGCACCCCATTGCCGTGCGCGCCATTTACGAAGTGTCAGCCAATGTTCCCGATTTACCGATCGTCGGCGCAGGAGGTGTGACCAGCGGATGGGAAGCGATTGAACTGATGCTTGCTGGGGCAAGTGCTGTGCAAGTGGGCACCGCTAACTTTTCCGAACCTCGTGCAATGTCGCGTATCCAACGTGAAATGAACAAATGGGCAAAGCGCAATGGAGTTGATGATTGGTCAAAAATCGTTGGACTTGCTCATCGAGGCGGGTTACGCGCGCTCTGAGCCGCTAAAATCTTTCTATGTCGCCCGCATTATTGACCGAATTGCGGCAAGAAATTGCCAATTTGTGTCAGCAGATCGCAGCTGGGCAGCGTTCGTTTATCGAGGTGATCTCGCTTGACGAATGCAACCGCAGTGCCGCCGAATCGTATGTGTATGTGGTGAAGGCCTTAGAGGCCGAGTCAAACGTTGGCAAAGTTCGTGCCCGACGCATCATGGCTGACCTCAACATTGCCGAGCGTTGCAATATCGGTTCACTAACAACCCAACAAGTGGAGCAATTGAAAGCAGCGTTGCATTCGTGAGTAAGTCGCTCATCGTCGTGGTCTCCGGACCGGGTGGAGTGGGCAAGAGCACGATTGTGGAAGAATTGGTAAAGCGCGATTTACGTTTATGGCTAAGTCGCTCGTGGACAACGCGCGAACAGCGACCAGGGGAAGCTCCTGATGCGTACAAGTTTGTGACGCGCGAACAGTTTCAACAGCGCATCGACGCAAACGGATTTTTAGAGTGGACCGAGTTCATCGGCAATTTGTATGGAACCCCAAATCCAGAAGCGCCAATCGGACGCGACATCGTTCTTGAAATTGAAGTCGATGGCGCACAGCAGGTGAAGCAGCAGCACCCAGAAGCACTGTTGCTGTTCGTACTTCCGCCTTCGCGTGAGGAGCAAAAAGCTCGCTTGCATGGACGGGGAGACGCCGACAACAAGGTCGAGCAGCGTCTGAAAAAGGCTGAAGAAGAAGAGCCTGTGGGTAAGGCTTTGGCCGACTTTGTGCTGATCAACGATGATCTCGCCCAAACCGTGGACGACATGCTGGATCTCATTGCCAAGGAGCGGGTAAATCGCGGCTAGAAGGGTAGAATTATCGCCCTAGCGAAAGGACCCCCTGTGGTTGCTGAAGACACCATGATGAACCCGCCACTCGAGAACTTGATGCACCGTACGCATTCCAAGTTCAGCCTGGTCACCTTGGCCGCACGACGTGCACGCGAGATCAACTCATATTTCAATCAGCTCGGCGAAGGACTTGGAACCATGGTTCCACCACAGGTCAGTTCCACTTCGCGCAAGCCGTTGTCCATCAGCTTTGAAGAAATCGCTGCAGACAAGATCGTCGGCGTTGAAATGGCAGATTACGAAGCCATCGAAGCCGAACTTGATGCGCAAATGCTTGACGAAGCAGCCGACGATGTTGTTGCTGCACTTGACGAGCCAGCTGTTGACGAAGCTCCGGCCTCAGAAGAAAACGCGTAGTTCATTTCTCGCATAAGCGAGAGAACTGATTTCTAGCCATGTCGCTTCGCGGAAAGCACATTGTGTTGTGTGTTTCTGGTGGCATCGCCGCGTACAAAGCTGTTGAACTCTGTCGGCTGTTAGTCGATGCAGGTGCACACGTTGCACCGGTCATGACAGCAGACGCCGAACACTTCATTGGTAAAACCACGTTGTCTGCGCTTGCTTCCGAACCAGTGCACACCACGTTGTGGGATGACGCAAATCCAATTCCGCACACTCGACTTGCACAGCGCGCAGATCTCATTGTCGTTGCGCCGGCCACTGCACGCGTCATTGGCTCGTACGCCGCAGGTATTTCAAGCGACTTTCTCACCGCAACTCTGATTGCCACGCGCGCACCAGTGTTGGTGTGCCCAGCGATGCATACCGAAATGTGGGAGCACGCATCGGTGCAGGAAAACATTGCAACACTGCGTCGACGCGGCGTGCATATTCTTGAACCAGAAACCGGACGACTTGCGGGTGGTGATGTTGGAGCCGGACGATTGGCAGAGCCTCAACGCATATATTCAGAAGCGGAGCAGTTGCTCACACCAGGTGACTTGCATGGAACACACGTAGTCATTACCGCAGGCGGAACGCGTGAACCAATTGATGCCGTTCGAGTGATCGCTAATCGCTCTACTGGCAAGCAGGGCTATGCAATAGCAACCGAAGCTGTTGCGCGCGGAGCCAAAGTAACGCTTATTTCAACTTCCGATTTGCCGACTCCGTTTGGAGTCAATCTTGTGCGGGTTGAAACCGCGCAGCAGATGATGGACGCGGTCAACACCGAAGCCAAGTCGGCTGATGTGGTGGTCATGGCAGCAGCAGTTGCCGATGTTCGGCCTGTGCGTGCGGCCATGCACAAGTTGAAAAAAGACCCACTAACGGGTCTTATCTGCGACCTGGGATCAATTGAACTTGAAGCAACTCCCGACATTTTGGCGGGCCTTGGTAAGAGCAAGCCGGCTGGCCAGGTGCTGGTTGGCTTTGCAGCCGAGACCGAAAACCTTGTAGCTAATGCCCAATCCAAACTTGACCGTAAAGGTGCCGACCTCATAGTTGCCAATGATGTCTCCCAAGCAGGAGTCGGCTTTGCACACACGACCAATGCCGTGACCTTGGTCGCCCGTGGAGCCGAGCCCGTTGAAGTAGCGCTTGCCGATAAGCGTTCGATTGCTCGGTCCATTTTGAATGCCGTAGTTGCCATTCGGTCTGCGCACACCAACTAGTCTCTACACGTCATACCGACGAGTCGCGAAAGCGGCACAACAGATGGAGCAGTTGTGAGAAAATTCACCTTTACTTCGGAGAGCGTTACTGAAGGCCACCCGGACAAGATGGCTGACCAAGTTTCCGATGCAGTCCTTGACGCAATTTTGGCGGAAGACCCACATGGTCGCGTTGCTTGCGAAACACTGCTTACAACTGGCTTGTGTGTTGTTGCTGGTGAAATCACTACCTCTGCATACGTCGACATTCCAAAGATCGCCCGTGAAGTGATCAAGGGAATTGGCTACGACAACGCTCTATACGGCTTCGATGGAAATACCTGCGGTGTCATTGTGTCAATCGACGAGCAAAGTTCAGACATCGCCATGGGTGTTGACTCGAGCGAAGAAACTCGCAGTGGTCAAAGCGGTGAAGACAAGCTCAACAGCCAGGGAGCTGGCGACCAGGGAATGATGTTTGGTTATGCGTGCAATGAGACTCCAGAGCTCATGCCATTGCCAATCGACCTTGCGCATCGCATGGCCGAAAAACTTGCTGAAGTGCGTAAGTCGGGTGCAATTCCATATTTGCGCCCAGACGGAAAAACACAGGTCACATTCGAATACGAAAATGGAATTCCAGTGCGTCTGTCAACAGTGCTTATTTCCACTCAGCACGCTGATGGAACTCCGCGCGACACCGTGATTCGTCCAGACCTCATTGAACAGGTCATTCGTCCGGTGATTCCTGCGCAATTCCAGAACGACAAGTACGCAGTGCACATCAACCCAACCGGCGAGTTCGTTAAGGGTGGGCCACATGCCGACACCGGACTAACTGGTCGCAAAATTATCGTTGACACATACGGTGGTATGGGTCGTCACGGTGGTGGTGCATTCAGCGGTAAAGACCCATCAAAGGTTGACCGCTCTGCTGCATATGCAGCCCGTTGGGTAGCAAAGCATGTTGTTGCTGCAGGCGCTGCATCGCGTTGTGAAGTACAGGTTGCTTACGCGATCGGTATGGCTCAGCCAATCAGCATCTTGGTAGAAACATTCGGAACGAACACTGTTGACGAAGTAGCAATTGAAGACGCAGTTCGTCAGGTGTTTGACCTTCGTCCTGCCGCAATTTTGCGTGACCTTGACTTGAAGCGTCCGATCTACAACAAGACGGCTGCGTATGGTCACTTCGGTCGAGCACTTCCAGAATTTACGTGGGAGACGCTGTCGCGCTTGAAGGAATTCAAAGCAGCAGTCAAACTCTAAATGTCGCTCGTCGCGCGGGTTGTTCCCGACGTGACTGGTGTGGACAAGGTATTTGATTACCTCATACCGTCAGAACTTCACGATGTGATTGCTGTTGGAGATCGCGTGCGTGTGCCGCTGCACGGGCGCAATGTTCCTGGTTGGGTAACGGAGATCGGTTCATCTGACGGCGGGTTTACCGATGTTGACTCTGCGAAGCTGCGCGCGGTAATCAAGCGTTTGGGGTTTGGTCCGTCAACCGATGTGGTTCAACTTGCTCAGTGGGCAAGCCATCGTTGGTGCGGAAGATTGCGCGCATTTTTCGTTGCAGCTTCACCGAGCACGCTGGTGGCAACACTTCCAACCGCCAGATACCACCGCGCACAGGTAAAAGCCACGGGAGACATCGAAGTTGCAAACGCGGTGGGCGAGTCAAAGTCGATGTTGGTGCAGCGAGGTCCACTGAAGTCGCCAGTCGACATCATGGTTGGGGCGGCCATGCATGGTCCGAGTTTGGTCATTGTTCCAACGGTGGTTCGGGCGAAGCTCTTTGCTTCAGCGTTGAAGCGTCATGGATTTTCTGTTGCGGTGTTGCCAGATGAGTGGGACTCCGCAGCTGGTGGTGTCGATGTAGTGATCGGGTCGCGGACTGCTGTGTTCAGTCGCGTTCCACACCTACGCAGTGTTGTCGTTATTGATGAACATGACGACTCGTTGCGGGAAGAGCGAACGCCTACATGGCATGCGCGCGATGTTGCAGTTGAGCGGGCAAGGCAACTGAATATCTCGTGCATCTTGGTTTCAGCGTTGCCAAGTGTTGCAGCCAAAGTTTGGGCAGGTGACAGGGTTCTGAAATCCAGCGAACAAGAGGCGAGTTCGGAATGGCCGCACATTCAGTTGATCGACAGAACGTTAGATGACCGGTGGTCGAACTCGTTGCTGTCATCTGAATTCATAGCCGAACTTCGCGACCATTCGCGTCGCATCGTTGTTGTACTCAACACAAAAGGCAGGGCTCGTCTTCTCGCGTGTGCATCGTGTAAGTCGTTGGCGCGATGCGCACAGTGTGATGCTGCGGTCGAAATCGGTGCCGATGGTCAATTGTCATGTCCGCGTTGTTCAACGCAACGCCCGCAAGTGTGCATGAAATGCTCGTCTGCAAAGTTTCTGACGCTGAAACCCGGAGTGAGCAAGTTGCGGGAAGAGATCGCACAGGCTGCTGGAAGAAAACTCGGTGATGTCGTTGAAGTAACTGGCGCGGGAGACGATGCAGTTCCTGTGGATCAATCAAAAATGCTGTTTGTTGGCACGGAGGCTGCATTGCACCGCGTGCATGAAGCTGACACGGTGGTCTTCCTTGATGTAGATCAAGAACTGGCAGCGCCTCGGTATCGCGCATCTGAAATAGTCGGTTCGCTATTAGTGCATGCGGCACGGTTAGTTGGTCGTAGTGAGCTCAGCGGGAAAGTCATGGTGCAAACGCACAGCGTTGATAGTCCGGTGTTGCAGGCAATGGCAACACTTCGAATTGATCAATACCTACAGTCAGTGACAGAGATGCGTGCCTTTATGAAATTGCCTCCGTTTGGCGCACTTGCACAGTTATCGGGAACAAACATTGATGAAGCGATTCGCGAACTACAAAAGAATGTTTTCGTGCATGTATCCGCAGGAAGCGATGGCTCGTACTTAGTTAAAGCCGCAGATTGGCAAGTATTGGCAGACGCGCTCAGTGAACTAGAAGCAGTTAAGGGAGTCAGGCTGAAAATTCAGGTTGATCCGGCGCGCGTGTAGGTGTTACACGCAAAACGCGGAAGCCACGTTTGCTGGTTAAACGTTCAGTTGAATATCCCTGTTTGGTTAGCCAGACGGCGAGCGAATCGGATCCAAGATTTCGGTTAATGACGAGCCAGGCTTCGCCAGTCGGCAATAAGCGCGAAAGCCATGTCAAGAGCAACGCATGAAGTTCTTGCTTGCCAATTCGAATAGGCGGGTTAGACCACAGCACATCAAAACGAATTGATTCATCTACTTCGTCCGGGGCGCTTGCAATAACATTTGACAAATGATTCAGCTGCGCATTTGACTGCGTCAATTCTTGGGCTCGGTCATTGATATCAATTGCATACACGGTTGCATTGGGGGAATAAGCCGCAAGCGTCAGTGCAATTGGTCCGGCACCGCATCCGAGGTCGAGAAAGTTGCCCGTGCTTGGCGGACGAGCTGCACATTCAAGCAACACCATGGTTCCTTGGTCGATGCCTTTACGTGAAAACACGCCGCGGTCGGTGCCGATGGTGAGTTCACGGTCCGCCACGCGTAGGACCGCAAAGTTCTGTTGCTTCGTGTGCGCAACAGATGCAACTTGTGGTTGGGTGGTGAAGTACTGCTCGTCGCTCATAAGCCTCGCTAGCCTTACACGCTATGGCGCAAGCATCGAACAAGAAGGGTTCTTCAATCCGCACGTACGGAGACCCAGTGTTGGCGGCAATGGCCGATGAAATTACCAACATCGACGGCAAATTGGTGGACCTCGCCGAAAACATGTTTCGTGTGATGTATCAGGCCCCTGGTCTCGGACTTGCTGGTCCACAAATCGGTGTGCAGAAGCAGATTTTTGTGTACGACGTTGACGATGATCCACAGGTCATCATCAATCCAAAAATTGTTGAGTCATCGGGTGAATGGGTGTACGACGAAGGCTGTCTTTCCATTCCTGGTTTGTATGTGGAAATGTTGCGACCAAAGAAGGTGTTGGTCAGTGGGTACACGCTCGAAGGCGAAGAAGTGAAAATTGAGGCCGATGAATTGCTCGCTCGCTTGTTCCAGCACGAGATTGATCACTTGCAAGGTGTATTGATGTTTGATCGCATGTTGCCAGACCAGCGCGAACTTGCCATCGTTGAATATGCGAAGGTGGGCGAGCGTCCAGCCGATGCCGAGCCGGTGTACTTACGACTTTCGTGACATCACTTGCGCCCCTGCCGCGCCAGCGCGCCAAGCGCATTGTGTACATCGGTACGCCAGAAATTGCGGTCGCACCGTTAAGAGAGTTAGTTGCCGCCGGATTTGAAGTCGAGCTGGTCGTCACTGGTGTCGACAAGAGAAGGGGCAGAGGATCAGAAACTACTGCTAACCCCGTAAAAACTGCAGCGCTTGAATTGAACATTCCTGTTTCGCACGACATCAATGACTTGTTGAAACTGAATCCTGATGGATTGCTCGGTGTAGTCGTTGCATTCGGCAGCATCATTGCTACCGAAATATTGCAACACGTGCCAATGATCAACATTCATTATTCTGCTCTTCCTCGTTGGAGAGGTGCTGCTCCTGTAGAGCGAGCGATTCTTGAAGGTGACAGCACAACTGCTGTGTGCGTGATCCAAGTTGTTGAGCAGCTAGATGCAGGCGATGTGCTCGCATCTTCACCGTGCGATATTCGTGAGGATGATTCTGTGACAGGGCTGCGCGATCGTCTTGGTCAGCTTGCACTTCCGTTGCTTATCGATATCTGTAGCAATGGGGTGAGTACGCAACAGGCTCAAGTTGGTGAAGTGGTGATTGCCCGAAAAATCTCAACTGACGATCTCGCCATCACGTGGTCATCAAGCTCAGAACTCATTAGTCGTCAGGTTCGCTTGGGTAATGCATTCACGTTCTTTGAAGGCAAGCGGTTGAAGGTGCACGAAGCGAACCTTTCGAGTGAGCAACGTCCTGCTGGAACTATTTCAATTGAAGACGGAAAGGTGTTGGTTGGAACACTCAAGGGTTCGGTGCAACTAGTAACCGTGCAGCCAGAGGGAAAGCCACGAATTGCGGCAATCGAATGGGCGCGCGGCGCGCGTCTGTCGAACGCAAGCGCGTTTAGTGACAGGTAGCCTGCGCGTATGAGTCAATCTTCAGCGAATTCTGTAGACGGACGATTGCTCGGCCATGTTGAACAGTTCGATTTTGATCGCGGACTCGGCATGATTTGGTCGAGTGGCCAGGAATACATATTCCACTGCGCCGAAATTGTTGACGGCACGCGAGACATCAACATTGGAGCATCGGTGTCATTCGTGGTGGCCCATCGCTTCGGGTTAATCGAAGCATCTGAAATTGAAAAGCTTCCGAACTAGTCGGGCTGAACATTTCCTTTAATTTGCACGAAGGCTAAGCGGATATTGGCAAGTGCTTCTGTGAGGGTGATGTACTCTTCGCCTAGACGTTCTCCCAGCCCTTCCACAATGCAAGCCACAGCATCAATAGCCAAGGCAGATTCCACGAGGCGAGGAGGGTGTGCCGAGAGGTGAATGGCCGCAAGCTCATACAAACCCATTACGTGGTTGACCACCACCACATTGGCGGGCGTCTGGGCTAACCGAGCCCGCGCTTCGGCAAGCGCATCTTCGGCATCGTGCAACTTGTCTTCAAAATCGTCGGGAAAGTGGTCGGTTGGGTTGTCAGCCATGCCCGCTACGCTAATAGCCCAAGTGGGGAACGAGTTTCCTCCACCTGACCACAGATTTCAGTAATTCGGTGAATCTTGCCGAGCGGCTGTCGAGTGCGTTTGGGTCGAGTGCGCATACGCGCGACGCTTTGCGTTGCGGGCGCTTCGGCTCTGCCGTGCCCGCCGACTTCTCCGCATGTTCACCTCCACAAATAGGAGGCAACGCCACTTGCATAAGAGAGTAAAGCCATAGCACCGCCAACAAATGAGCCACGCTTCAACGAGCGAATTCGCGCACGCGAAGTTCGACTAGTCGATGCAGATGGTTCACAGGTTGGAATTGTGAGCATTGCCGACGCACTCGAAAGAGCGCGTATTGCAGAACTCGATCTCGTCGAAGTCGCTTCGCAAGCAGATCCACCCGTATGTCGCATTATGGACTACGGCAAATTCCGCTACGAAGAGTCGCAGAAGTTGAAAGAGTCGCGCAAGAAGACCGTGCAGATCACAATGAAAGAGGTCAAGTTCAAACCAAAGATCGGTAAAGCCGACTTCGATACCAAGGTTCGTCACATGCAGGAGTTTTTGCGTGAAGGACACAAGGTCAAAGTCACTTTGCAGTTCCGTGGTCGCGAAGTTGCCCACCCTGAACTCGGTACCAAAATTTTGCACGCAGTAATCGAGCAATTGGGATCGGTAGCCAAGGTGGACACACACGCGAGGCTTGAAGGTCGCAACATGACCATGGTTCTCTCTCCAGAAAAGAAGGCGCCAAAAAAGCCAGACGCAAAACCAGCCCCTCAAGCCCAAGCAGCACCAGCTGTGCAGGCAACACCGGAGTCGGTAGCACCAGAACAAGCAACGACCGAGAGTTAAACAGAGATTTACAGAAAGCAACAGGAGAAAATATGCCAAAGATGAAGACATCAAAAACCGCTGCGAAGCGTTTCAAATTGACTGGTACGGGAAAACTTCGCCGTCAGCAATCCATGCGTCAGCACTTATTTGAGCACAAGCCATCAACCCGCACCCGTCGTTTGGACGGAAGTGTTGATGTTCACTCCGGAGACGTGAAGCGCATCAAGCGTTGCCTCGGCCTTCGCTAAATCAAATCAGTTTTCATTTCAATTTTTGTAATTACTAACGAAAGGATGTTGACATGGCACGTGTAAAGCGCGCAGTACATGCAAGGAAGAAGCACAAGGCAATTTTGGAAAAGGCGAAGGGTTACTACGGTGACCGTTCACGCACATTCCGTTCGGCTAACGAACAGGTATTGCACTCCGGTCAATACGCGTTCCGTGACCGTCGCGCAAAGAAGGGCGAGTTCCGCAGCCTGTGGATTCAGCGCATCAATGCTGGTTGTCGTCAGAACGACTTCAGTTACAGCCGTCTTATTGCAGGCTTGAACAAGGCAGGCGTAACCGTTGATCGCAAGATCATGGCCGACCTTGCAGTTCACGACCCTGCTGCGTTCACGAAGTTGGTAGAAACAGCCAAGGGAGCGCTCGTCTGAGCGACGCTCGCCTCGGATTTTCACATCCACGAATTCAGAGACTGCGGCGCCTTCTTGGGCGCCGCAGTGCTCGTATTACGGACAATGCGTTTGTCATTGAAGGCCATGTCTTAATCGCTGAAGCGATTAGTGCTGGTTGGAACATTGAGGAGCAATTCATTGCACCTGGTGGAATGGCAGTGCTTGGCACGTCCGCTCGCACATTCGAATTAGAAAACGGAGTGCTTGAGCGAGTTGCAAGCACAGCTACGCCACAGCCAGTGATTGCCATTGCTGAACGTCGCGTCTCTGAAGTTGAAGAACTTGCATCATGTGAATGGATTGTCATTGCCGATCAAATTTCTGATCCGGGCAATTTGGGAACCATCTTCCGTTCAGCTGAAGCAGCGGGCGCATCTGGTGTGGTGCTCACGCCGGGCACGGTTGAAGCCTTTAACTCGAAGGTGGTTCGATCATCGGCCGGTTCAATGTTCTACATTCCTGTGTTCGAAGACGTCACCATCGACGAAGTCAAAGATGCAGGTTTCTCTATTGTCGGAACGTCATCGCACGAGCAGCGTGGAAGCTTGCCGTTCACTGAAGCATCCCTCACGGGAAGAATCGCCATCGTGGTAGGCAACGAAGCTCACGGCATGGACGATGCCCATTTGGTGGACCAATGGATCACCATTCCTCATCGTGGTCGAAGTGAAAGCTTGAATGTCGCTATGGCTGCAACGGTGGTGTGTTTCGAAGTCGCACACCAGCGCGACAACGCAAACTAACCCCATTTCGAAAATCTGGAACGACTAGCGTCAATAGGCGAAATGTCATCTTCTAGCTCACTTGCAAGCGAAATTTCGCAGGCCCAGTCTGAGGCCCTTTCGGCCATAGCGGGTGCAACCGACGCCGCAGCATTGCGGGGGGTACAGGCAGAACTTGCAGGCAAGAAGTCGGCGCTTACCGTGTTGCGATCGCAGCTTGGCAAAATTCAAGATGCAGACGAACGCAAATCGGCAGGACAAGCCATTAACGCTTGCGCTCAAAGTATCGAAGTAGCAATTACCGCACGCATGTCCGCGTTACTTGAAGCTGAACGTGCTCAGCAAGTTGCAACAGAAGCCATGGACCTCTCCGAATTTGTGAGCGCGAAGCGCCGGGGCAGTACCCACATCGTCACTCAGGCAACTCAGCGTTTAGAAGATGTGTTTATTGGCCTTGGATTCCAGGTTGCCGAAGGCCCGGAAGTGGAAACCGATTTCTACAACTTTGAAGCATTGAATATGCCAAAGACTCACCCTGCACGCAGTGAGTTCGACACCATGTTCATCGAACCAGCGTCTGCAGACCAAGAGCCCAATTCTGTGTTGTTGCGTACACATACCTCGCCCGTACAAATTCGCGTCATGCAAACTTGGAAGCCACCGATTTATGCAGTGATGCCTGGTCGTGTGTTCCGTCGCGACACACCTGACGCAACGCATATGCCGGTGTTCCACCAAATTGAAGGCATCGTGGTCGACAAAGGGATCACGTTTGCGCACTTGGCAGGAATCATCGAAGCATTTACCAAGGCGTTTTTTGGCAATGAATTTACTAGTCGACTTCGCCCATCCTTTTTCCCATTCACCGAACCGAGTGCCGAGTTCGACATCCGCCGAGCGAACGGCGCATGGATCGAATTGGGTGGTTGCGGGATGATGCACCCGAACGTGTTGCGCGCAGGCGGTATCGACCCCGACGAATACACCGGGTTTGCATTCGGATTCGGAATTGATCGCATGGCAAAAGAGCGACACAACGTAGAAGACATTCGCGAGATGTACACGAATGACCTGCGCTTCTTGAGGCAGTTCTCGTGAAGATTTTGCATTCGTGGCTGAATGAGTTTGCAGACTTCGGTAGCGATGTCGATGCGATAGCCGATCGCATTACTCAGCTTGGATTGGCAGTTGAATCTGTCGATCGCGTGGGCACACCCGTTAAGGGTGTGGTGACGGCAAAAGTACTTCGATTAGAAAAGCATCCCGATGCTGCAAAAGTGACGCGCGTGTATGTAGACGCAGGCGATGGAGTGGAACGTCATGTGTGGTGTGGAGCCACCAACATGCAAGCAGGGGACATCGTTCCGCTGGCAACACTGGGAACCAACATGCCCGATGGTCGCGTAATTACTCAACGCGGAATTTTAGGTATTGATAGCGAAGGCATGTTGTGCTCGGGAACCGAAATTGGTTTGAGCTCAGACGGAAGTGGCTTGCTTATTCTTCCTCAGGGCACAGCGCTTGGCCTCGATGTATACGAAGCTCTCGGTGTCGATTCAGACGTTGTTTTCGATCTGGACGTCACGAGGAACCGACCTGATTGCACGGGTTACTTGGGTGTTGCTCGCGATCTAGCTGCAGGTATGGGCAAGCTGCTGACTCTTCCGAAGATTGATCAATCAACAACTGGGAAATCGTTGACCGTTCCTGTGACCATTTCGTCACCAGAGCGCTGCAGTCGATTCACCGTGCTCGTCATGTCGGGAATTGTGGTTACGAAGTCACCCGACTGGATTGCGCGACGGCTTGCGCGTGCTGGAATGCGATCGATCAACAATGTTGTTGACGTTTCGAACCTTGTGAATCTTGAGCTCAATCAACCAAACCATGCTTACGACTTCGACGCGGTGAAGGATGGCTTCATCGTGCGTCTTGCTCGCGATGGCGAACAGTTCACCACTTTGGATGCAGTTGAACGAACACTCTCTGCTAGCGACTTGCTTATTTGCAATGCTCAAGATCAGCCAGTTGGAATCGCTGGCATCATGGGTGGGTTGCAGTCTGAAGTCACCGATGCAACGACATCGATTGCCGTAGAGATTGCATATTTCGAACCAGACGCAGTGCGGGCAACGTCAACTCGACTCGCGTTACGAACGGAAGCATCGTTGCGATTCGAACGTGGTGTCGATCCATACGGTTCCGAATTCGCTGTTGCGCGTTTCGCAGAATTGCTTCGCATCACGTGCCCAGATCTTGTTGTTCACATGGGCGGAACCGATGCGCGCACCGATGCGCTTCCTGCACAGGTTCGAAATACTTCGCTTCGACTGAACACGATTAAGCGTGTCTTGGGCATTGATGTAACGGCAAAAGCGTTGGAAGATCTCATTGCGCCAATCGGATTCACCGTTACGAAGCCGACAACTGATGGAGTCGTCGATGTTGGAATTCCATCGTGGCGCAACGATTGCAGCAGCGAAATTGACATCGTCGAAGAAGTTGCGCGTCACTATGGATACGACAATTTGGGCAAGATCGTTCCAACCTCGCCAGTTCATGGTCGACTTTCTGATGTACAGCGTCGCAGGCGCATCTTGCGCGAGATTGTGGTGTCGCTCGGTGCAAGTGAAGCGATGCCTAATCCATTCCTTGCACCAGGCGATCTAGCGAAAGTCGGCCTCAGCGAAGACAACGCACTGAAATTGGCGAACCCTTTGGTTGCTGAGGAAAGCGTGTTGCGCACATCTCTTGTGCCGGGAATGCTGAAGTCCATTGCGTACAACCAGTCGCATCGCATTCGCGATATCTCGCTGTTTGAAATCGGTCATGTGTATCCGCAAGGAACCGAAGTGCTTCCCGACGAGTTCGAATCGTTGTGCATCATGGTTGCTGGAGCTGATGCATCGGTGGCAATGGATTTGTGGAGTCAGGTTTCATCTGCGCTTGGCGTTGGAGCGCAACTTTCGCAAGACCAACCGCCAGCTGGGTATCACGCAACTCGCAGCGCGCAACTCAAGCGCGGGAAGATGGTGTTGGGCTCGGTTGGTGAAATCGATCCGACAGTGTTGGCCAATGCGGGAATTATTGGGCGCGTCGCCAGTCTCGAAGTCAACCTTTCAGTTGTGCTGAGCGAGGTTCCTAAACCGCAGTCGGCCCAGGTGGTGAGCAAATATCCTTCGAGCGATTTTGACTTGGCATTTGTCGTGGCCAATAGTGTGCCTGCGGCCAACATGATGAAGGCGCTGAGACAGGCGGGTGGCAATCTGCTTATTGATGTTGCGCTGTTCGATATCTACCGCGGCAAAGGTGTGAGCGAAGATGCTCGCAGTCTGGCCTATCGATTGCGCCTGCAGGCTCCCGATCGCACGCTGACAGATGTGGAAGTATCGGAAGTGCGGGCAAAGTGCATTGCCGCCGCCGAAAAGATTGGCGCAACCCTACGGGGGTAGTCACTTAGATCGTTGCATAGTTATGCGATTATCTGTATAATTATGCAATGATATCGGTTGGCATAATTGGGGCATCTGGGTTCACCGGTGCGGAACTATTGCGTATTTGCGCCTCGCATCCACACTTTGAAGTGAAGTACGCAACGGGCGATTCGCAGGCTGGAACTCTGGCGCGATCGCTATATCCATCGCTAGCTGCAACATATCCGAATTTGGTATTTGAAGAATTTGAGTTAGCAAAAGCTCTCGCGTGTGATGTTGTGTTTCTGGGTTTGCCGCACGAGGCGTCATTAGAACTCGTTCCTCAACTGATCAACAAAGTGAAACTCGTTGTTGACTTGTCCGCGGCATATCGATTAACCGATGTGTCTCTGTATCCGCAGTGGTATGGGTTTACGCATACTCAACCCGATTTGATAGCCAGTGCTGTGTACGGACTTCCAGAACTGAATCGGGAATCATTGAAGACTGCCAAACTGATTGCAACGCCAGGTTGTTACGTGACGGCAGCAAGTTTGGCTCTCGCTCCGCTGGTGAAAGCAGGCGTAATCAATCCTCAAGGTGTCATTGTTGATGCGGCATCGGGAGTGTCTGGTGCTGGTCGTGCAGCGAAACATTCAAATTCCTTTAACACTGTCGATGAAGACTTCACTGCTTACGGTTTGCTCGACCACAGACACACGCCAGAGATTGAGCAAGTAACTGGTGCGCAGATCTTATTCACTCCACACCTTGCACCAATGAACCGAGGGATTCTCGCTACGTGTTACGCAAGACCAGCAGCGGGTACTACACCAACAACTGCATCGCTATTGGCAGTACTCGCGCGTGCTTATGCGAAAGAGCCACTCATCGTTGTTGGGCAAAACTCACCTTCGACTAAGGCAACACTCGGCACAAACGTTACGCACATCACGGCGCGTTACGACGAACGCACTGGGTATGTCATGGTGCTTAGCGCGCTCGACAATTTGGCAAAAGGTGCCTCGGGTGGGGCAGTGCAAGCAGCAAATGTTGCGCTCGGTCTAAACGAACTCGACGGACTGTCAATGGTGGGGATGTATCCATGAGCGAACTGATGAACGAATCGCATGAGCGGGTCGGTGCTTTACTGATTGAAGCCTTGCCTTACATCCAACAGTTTGCGGGTAAGACAGTTGTGGTGAAGTACGGCGGCAACGCACTTGCAGGAGCATCCGACGCAGATGCTGCAGGTACGTTCGCACAAGACATCGCTCTCATGCACGCAGTTGGCATAAAGCCGGTTGTGGTGCATGGCGGCGGGCCGCAAATCAGTGCACTCATGGAACGTCTTGGAAAGAAGCCAGAATTTCGCAATGGCCTACGAGTAACCGACGCGGAAACAGTGGAAATTGCCAGCATGGTGCTGCTCGGCACAGTGAACCCGCAGTTGGTGTCGGCAATCAATGTGCATGGTGCGTCTGCAGTTGGTGTGTCCGGGCAAGACGCTGGACTGTTGCGTGTTACACAGCGCGATCCTGAATTGGGCTTCGTTGGTGACATTGCTTCTGTTGATCCAACAGTCCTGAAAAGCGCTATCGCAGACAACGCAGTTCCTGTTGTAGCCACCATCGGCTCGGATGCTCTTGGTCAGGCGTACAACGTCAATGCCGACACCGCCGCCGCAGCAATTGCTGTGGCTCTTGGAGCAGAGAAGCTCATTTACCTCACCGATATCGAAGGGTTGCGGGCCAATAAGGACGATGCTTCATCGATCATTCGTCGCACTACGGCAACAGAAATTGCACGGCTCATGGCTGACGGGTCAATTGATGGCGGCATGATTCCAAAAATGGAAAGTTGCGTTGAAGCGATCACCAGTGGGGTTTCACGTTGTCACATTTTGGACGGACGTATTCCGCACGTACTGCTCATTGAGTTATTCACGATCGCTGGTGTTGGAACCATGATTACTGCAGAACAGGAAGTAGGGAAGAAATGACATCGCACGCTTTCGCCACATCTGGTAATTATTGCCCATTCATTCCCGTATTCGGACCACCACAAGTGATGTTTGAGCGTGGTTCGGGCACACAGCTGTGGGATGTTGACGGTAAGCGCTATCTCGATTTCCTCTGCGGTATTGCGGTCACATCACTTGGACACAGCAATCCGGTAGTTACCGCCGCAATTGCAGAACAAGCTGCAACGTTGATGCACGTCAGTAACTTTTTTGCTAACCCTGTTGCAACCGAAACAGCAGTACTTGTCGACCAATTGTTGGGCGGCGGAGGACAAGTGTTCTTTTGCAACTCCGGAGCCGAAGCCAATGAGGCAGCAATCAAGTTGGCGCGTAAGTTCGGTGGTCGTGGTCGACACACCGTCGTGAGTGCATTAGGGAGCTTTCACGGACGAACACTTGCAGCACTCGCCGCAACTGGACAACCCGCCAAGCACGAACCATTTCAGCCGATGCCACAAGGGTTCAAGCATGTGGTGTTCGACGACATTGCTGCACTCGATGCTGCAGTTGATTCGTCAGTTGCAGCAGTGTTGCTCGAACCGGTGCAAGGTGAAGGTGGAGTAATTCCTGCATCACAGGAATACATGAAGTTTGCAGAGAAGATCTGCCGCGAGCGTGGTGTGCTGTTGATGATCGACGAAGTGCAAACCGGTTACGGAAGAACGGGTTCATGGTTTGGATTCGAGCACTATGGAATTTCGCCCGACGTGGTGATTATGGCCAAGGCAATGGGCAACGGAATGCCAATTGGTGGAATTTGGGCGAAGAAGGAAGTTGCTTCGGTGTTTAAGCCTGGCGACCATGGCAGCACGTTCAGTGGAACGGCAATCGCAACTTCTGCTGCGCGTGCAACCATTAAGGAAATGCAACGCCTTAATGCTCCGCAAATGGCAGTTGAAAAGGGTGCGCTGCTTACAACACTCGTGCAAGCCCTTCCGCAAGTTGCATCCGTTCGCGGTCGCGGACTTCTGCTTGGCGTTGAACTTGCAGAGGGAATCGATGCCAAAGAAGTGCAGCTGCAATTGCTGAAGAACGGATTGGTTACCAATGCAGTGACGGCAACTGCTCTGCGTCTTGCACCACCGCTAACGGTTACTGAAGACGAAATTCGCGAAGCAGTAGGCATCATTGCCACGGTGTTGAGTGGTGTGCAGTCATGACGCATCGCAACTTCTTGCACGCATACGACCTCTCGGTTGCAGAGCTACAGAATGTGCTGGCACTCGCCGAAGCACCAATTGCACAGCTCGGACGTCCACTAGACGGAAAAGGTGTTGCGCTCATTTTCGAAAAGCCTTCCAACCGCACGCGTCACAGTATGGAAATGGCTGTGGTACAGCTTGGAGGACATCCGGTATACACCCGTGGCGAAGAAGTGGGAATGGACGTTCGCGAGTCGGTGGAGGACATTACGAACGTGATGTCTGGGTACCACGCCATGTTGTGCGCGCGAGTGTTTGATCACAGCGTGTTGCATCGAATGGCTGC
>JBEGJW010000015.1:17901-18572 GCA_041184445.1 Actinomycetota bacterium
CCTGTGGTCAACATGCTCAGCGATTTTGCTCATCCGTTGCAAGCTGTTGCCGATGTGTTGACGATGAAGCAAAGCCTCGGCGATCTTTCTGGCAAAACTGTGACCTATGTTGGAGACTTCAACAACGTTGCGCGCTCGCTATGCGAAGCATCGGCAATGCTTGGCATGCACATTCGTCTTGGTTGCCCAGAGGGTTACGACGCTCAAGATAATGAGTTGTTGGGGCTAACAGAGTTGGGCGCCGCTTCGGTTGAGCAGTATCGCGATATTTCCATTGCAGTGAGCGGCGCGCATGCCGTGCACACCGACACCTGGACTTCGATGGGGCAGGAGAGCGAATCAACCGAACGCGAAGCGGTATTCGCTGGGTTCGAAGTAACGAACGAAATCATGTCGCTTGCCGAAACAAATGCCATCTTCATGCACTGTTTGCCAGCCCACCGAGGTCAAGAAGTTTCACCGTCGGTCATCGATGGGCCGCAAAGCAAGATTTATCAGCAAGCTCACAATCGAATGCACGCTGCACGTGGAGTGCTCGCGTTTCTTATGGGAGTACAAAAATGACAACAAAAGTTCAGCGTCAAGGTGCTGTAGCTCAATTGATTTCCGATCACGATGTCACTAGCCATACACAGTTGGTTTCATTGTTGAAGAAGTCGGGCATCGTGGCA
>JBEGJW010000016.1:0-25844 GCA_041184445.1 Actinomycetota bacterium
CGAAGCAATTATGAGACTGTGTGTGACTCCGAGTCTTACTGATGCTGGGATTCCTGTTGGCAGTGTGATTCTGTTGCCATCAAAAACGCATGCAAGTGCGTGGGCATTGTTTTCAGATCGCCGACTGTCACTAGCGGTTGCAAGAGGCAGTGGAACATCTGTTGCCTTGCTTGGAGAGATTGCACAGCAACATGGCATACCTGCAAGCCTCCACGGAACTGGTGGTGCGTGGATGGTGGTTTCGAACGTTGCAGATCTTGAACGCTTGCGAAGCAATATTCAGTGCTCGCTCGATCGCAAAGTATGTAACACCTTGAACACCATTGTCATTACACGTTCATCGTTGGCTCAATCGTTACAGGCTGTTATTGACGGAATTTCCCTGGCAGCAAATCAGCGCAAAGCCAATGTAGTGATTCATGTTGATTCTCAGATCAAAGAGGCTCTCGATTCATTAGATCTCTCACCATTGTTTTCGACTTTGTTGATTGATCACGATTCTCTTGGTTGTGAATGGGAGTGGGAAAACGATCCGGAGGTTTCGATTGTCGTTGTTGATGACGTGGCTTCCGCCGTTTTGCTGTTCAATCGCTATTCGCCTTCATTTGTTCTTTCAGTTATTTCCGACAATGTCCAAGAGGTTGAAAGCGCGTGGCGCGCGTCGAATGCACCATTCTTCGGAGATGGCATGACCCGCTGGGTAGATGGCCAATACGCATTGCGCAAACCCGAGCTCGGCCTGTCAAATTGGCAAAACGGTCGCACATTTGCGCGTGGAGGAATATTGAGCGGAGACTCAATATTTACGATTCGTTACCGAGTGCGTCAGACGGATCCGTCAATCAAACGTTAGAAAACTGCATATTGTCAATGAGGCGAATGCCGTCAATGACAACAGCGACGATGATGACATCTTGATTTTTGATGGTGTGTACTTCGTTCATAGTTCCGGCTGCAACTATGGCAACGTATTGAATATCAATGTTCTGATCGCTGTGAAGCACTTCGCGAGCAGCATTGGCTACTTCAGTTGAATCTGTAAATCCGTTTTGCCAGTAGGTGATGGCGGTGCGTAAGGCGAGGGGAATAAGGGTGGCACTTGCGCGAGCAGATGATGACATCAACCGATTTCTACTCGACATGGCAAGACCGTCTGCTTCCCTTATCGTTTCGCATGGCTGAATGTCAATGTGTGGATGTAAATGTTCTGACATCTTGCTAATTACCGCAACCTGTTGGTAATCCTTTAAACCAAAGTAAGCAACTGACGGTTGAACAATAGAAAAAAGCCTGTCAACAACAGTCACCACTCCCGAAAAATGCCCGGGACGATCGGCTCCTTCAAAATCTTGTGCATCTTTCGAAGGAGCAATCAACCCGACTACATCGCGGGGGAACATTTCGCTTTTCAACGGAGAGAGGACGACATCGACTTCTGCTGATTTGCATAACTCAAAATCGGCCTCTGCCGTTCGGGGGTAATTAGAGAAATCATTTGCCGAGTTGAACTGCAGGGAATTCACGTAGATACTGACAACTACACGATCACATTCACGACGTGCTCGTTGCATGAGGCTGGCATGGCCTTGATGAAGGGCACCCATCGTCGGCACGAAACCAACAGTCTCGCCCTCGAGAATCCCTCTCCGCCAGTTGCTGAATTGTTGAAGGTCAGTGAAAAGAGTGGTCATCGTCTGGCCACGATCCATTTCGAACATCTGCAACAAATTGCTTGCAGGCATCAATACTTGTAGTCCGAACATCTGCATATTTACGAGTGAATTTCAGAGTGTTTTGCGACAGACCCAATATGTCGTGGAGTACGAGAACCTGACCATCACAATCTGGACCAGCACCAATGCCAATAGTTGGTATGGAAATTGACGTCGTTATTTCTTTTGCTAGATCTCGAGGCACTCCTTCAATAACGAGTGCGAATGCTCCTGAATCTTGAACCGAGTGTGCGTCCTCAAGCAACCGTTCGCGACCGCCAGCTTCTCGGCCATCGACCCGACCTTGAACGCGATGTCCGCCCATTCGGTGATAACTCTGTGGCGTAAGACCAATGTGGCCCATAACCGGAATGTCGACGCGTGAAATGGCGGCAATGGTGTCGAACATCGTGATGCCGCCTTCAAGTTTCACAGCCGAAGCCCCTGCCTTAACGAGTCGGATTGCGCTACGAACCGCTTGCTCTGTGTGGACTTGGTAGGAACCAAATGGGAGATCACCAACAATGAGGGCACGAGGATTGGCTCTGGCCACCAGCTTCACGTGATATTCCATTTCTTCCAATGTGACTGGAATGGTGTTCGCCACACCTTGAACTACTGAGCCAACAGAATCTCCGACAAGAATCATGTCCACGCCCGACTCATCAACGATTCGAGCAAAAGTTGCGTCATATGCCGTGATCATCGTCAAAGGTTTTCCAGATCCTTTGTTTCCCATCACCATAGGAACGGTGATGCGAGGACGCGAAATCGCTTCAGTCACAAAATCAGGCTACCGATTAGATTGCAGATCATGATTTCGGCGTTTGTCCTGAGATGTAAAGAACGTGTTGCCCATGCAGTTTGGGAATGGCTTTCACTTCATGGCTCGATCGGACCTAACACGCTGCGGGGAAGGCGTTTTGGGGCTTTCGGACAGAACAGCATTATTTGTTTCCCACAAACAACCATATTTAATGAGCAATACATTCAAATTGGTGAGAACACCATGATTGGAACTCATGTGGCGCTTTCCGCGGGCATGGTTCCTGGGCAAGCTTGCCTCACGAATCCTGTTGTTCGAATTGGGGATCGTTGTCTCATTGGCAGGGGTAGTGGAATCGTTGGGCACCTAGGAATTGATATTGGTAACGACGTATGGACTGGTCACCATGTGTATATCACCGACCAAAATCATGGCTACGAGAACATTGACATTCCGATCTCTATGCAAACACAACCCGAGAAACTGGTGACGATCGGTGACGGTTCATGGATCGGAGCCGGAAGTGTGGTTCTTCCAGGGGCGAAAATTGGTAAGCACGTTGCTATTGGTGCGAACTCTGTAGTGAACGGAGTCATCCCTGATTTCAGTGTTGCGGTTGGTTCACCTGCGCGAGTAATAAAGCGCTACTCAGATGGAAGTGGTTGGATACCAGCTGACGAATTTAGATAGACAAGTCCATCGGCACTTTGCACGAAGTCATTCGATTATCGGCCGCGAAAGTGGAAATCTTCTCGCTGATTGGCAAACCTTCAAACATGGACTCCGAAAATGATGCGTTCACACCGGTGCGTAATTGATTCGCATAGTCACGGCGATCTTGGATCAGGGTCTTGTAGTCGGCGATCCACAACGGGACAATTGCCTTTCCCTTTTCATCTGTTGGACTGATTGCAGAGATCTCCTTGACGGCATTGTCGAGAGTGTCAGTTGCCTCGTCGATTATTGTGGCACGTTCGGTAAGCGCATTTACTCCTGCATCTGAAATTTGTCGGAGATCGACGAGAGCAAGTCTTTGTTCTTCTGCCTTCTTACAAATTTCTTCTGCCCGAGCAGTCCATTTTTGATCACCAATTTTGTTCACGGATTCTTTAGATGCGAACCCGAATGCATAGATCCACATCACAAGTAATCCAACAATGCATATACCAATGACAAAACGTGAAATGAATCGGGAGATGTTTTGACCTGTGGTTCGTTCAATCGAAACTGGGGGAGTCACAGGGTGAATGGTACTTCACTCACCCCATTTTGCGCTTTCGCAACATTATGAGCGAACTAGAGTTGCGCAAGTGGAACAATCTCGCCTCCGATTAGCGATCACGCTGCTTCGTCAGTTATTGAAGTTCCATCCAAAGCCATTTCTTATTGCGGTAATGGGCGCTTCTCTCTACGCCATCTGCACCGTGGCATCCAGTTTTGGTCTCGGTTACGTCGTTGATCACGTGATCATTCCGCGATATCAGACTGACACTATAAATAGGCACACGTTTTTGATTGCGTCAGTAATTGTTATCGGAATTGGTCTATTACGAGCTGTCGGCGTTGTGGTGCGTCGTTCGTATGCGGGAATCTCGCACTGGTCGACTTCGGAGTCCCTGTCTACACAATTGATTCGACACATTATGAAGCAGCCAACAATGTGGCATCAAAGACACATGACCGGGGATCTGGTTGCTCGAATTGGTGTTGATTCCGATACCGCTGCATCCGTACTCGGCCCTCTGCCTTTCAGCACGTCGGTGGTGTTATTGGTAGTTCTCACAAGTATTTGGTTGGTAGTGATCGATGTGCCGCTTGGCCTGTTGGCGGTAACCGTGATTCCTTTGCTCTTCGCTCTCAATCTTGGGTACCAACGACGTATCGATCGACATTTTGATTCTGCACAAAAAGCTCTTGGGGACTTATCCGAAGCTGTTCACGAAAGTTTCGATGGTGTGATGGTGGTGAAGGCCTTTGGTGCAGAGGATCGCGAGCACTCACGCCTGGCAACGATTTCTTCAAAACTGAAAGACGCACGTATCCGCGCTGTTAATGCACGAGCCATTTTTGAAGCGCTCGTAGATGGAACGCCTTCACTCGTCAATGTCTCGCTCATCGCGTACGGCGCATTCAGAGTTCGCAGCGGCTCCTTAAGCATCGGAGAATTATCCAGTTTCATCTATCTCTTTACCTTGCTTGTGTTCCCATTACGAATTATTGGATATCTACTCAGTGAAATTCCACATTCATCAAGTGGGTTCAAACGTGTCCGCGAGATTCTTGATGAGCATCTTGAGCCTCAACCAAATGTCTTGTCGCTGTCAGATTCTTCTGGAAATGCGGTTGAGGTGAGGGCTGCATCATTCTCCTACGAACAACAAGCAGAAGCGATTTTCAAGGATGTCAGTTTTTCAGTTCCTACTGGATCGACCGTCGCTGTAGTTGGCGAAACTGGATCTGGTAAATCAACTCTGCTGAAGATGATTGCTGGGCTCATCAGTGCGCGCAGTGGAACTGTTCATGTTGGCGAGGGTGGAACAGCAATTGTGTTTCAAGAACCATTTTTATTTTCAGGATCTTTGAAAATCAACCTGACTCTTGGAAAGTCGGTAGCCATTCCTGACATTGCTAAAGCTCTATGGGCTTCAGTAAGTGAAGAGTTTGTTTCAGAACTCGATCACGGCATTGACACCATTGTTGGAGAGCGTGGAATCAGTCTTAGCGGAGGTCAAAGACAACGGATTGCTCTCGCTCGTGCAATTGCCAGCGGAAGACAGACACTGCTACTAGACGACACCACGAGTGCGCTCGACCCCACAACCGAAGCAACGGTAATTGAGCGACTTGCTTCGTTGTCGGCAACAACAACAGTGGTCATCGTTGCATCTCGTCCAACCACCATCAAGATTGCAGATCACGTGTTGTTCGTCAATGATGGCATTGTTCACGAACTCTCTACGCACGAAGAGCTCATGCGAACCAATACCGCATATTCCAATTTGATGCTCTCCTTTGAGATTGATCGGAAGGCTTCGTGAGTACCGATCTTGAACAGCGTTTTCCTTCAGCCCGCATTATCGGCAGGGGTGTAACCGTTGCGCCAGCTCTAAAAAGTGGCATAGGAATTACCTTCCTGCTCGCACTCTTCGGCACTGGTGCGCGTCTCGTGATTCCAATTTTGATTCAGCAGTCCATCGACCACGGATTGCAGCCAGGGCATGTAAACGTGTCCTACATAGCGCGACTGTGTGCAATTGGAGCGATATGTGTCGTCATATCGTCTTTTTGCTTGCGCGAAGCCACCAAGCGACTCGGAACCAGAGCGGAGAACGGTTTGTTTTCTCTTCGTTCCCAATTGTTTGACCATATTCATCGTCTCAGCCTTGAAGATCACAACAATGAAAAACGTGGAGCATTGGTCTCCCGTGTGACCAGCGATATCGAGACCTTGACCCAATTCTTCTCGTGGGGAGGGCTCGGACTATTGCTCGACGGTTCGCAGATGATTGCTGTTGCCGCAGTCATGCTCGCTTATGACTGGAGATTGGCATTGGTGGCATTCATCACCAGTGCACCGCTGATATTTGTTCTGCGGTTTGTTCAATCGCGGTTAGTCAATGCGCATAACCTCTCACGCGAAAGGAATGCAGACTTTTTAGGTACGGTTTCAGAATTGATGGCCGGAGCTGAAACCTTGCGCGCTTATAACGCAGAGCAGCACATGATCGACACCGTTGCTTTATCAATGAGAAATCGACGCAAGAGCAATGTTCGCGCCGGTGTTATCGGTGCCTTTCTGTTTCCGAGCGGCGAAGTTTTCGCCGTGTTTACAGTGATGGCAGTAGTCGCAACTGGATTGCTTATCGGTCCTGCTGGTGGATTGACTTCTGGTGCACTTGTTGGCTTTGTTTTCTTGACGTATCGATTCCTCGAGCCCATTGCCGAGTTCACAGAAATCATCGACCAAGTGCAGAGCGCTGTTGCTGGGTTGCGCCGTGTGCTTGGAGTGTTAGATACTCCGATCGGACCTCCACAGTCGTCGCATCCTCGACCTCTTCCGCAAGGAAAGCTTTCAGTGGATATTCAGGAGGTCAGCTTCGCCTACGGAGCGCGACTGGGAGAAGACGATGATGACACGCCTGTTCTGCACGATATTTCGTTACACATTGCTGCTGGTCAACATGTCGCACTAGTTGGACCATCGGGTTCAGGAAAAACCACGATTGCCCGTTTGATTGCTCGGCTCACGGATCCAACCATCGGGTGTGTGCAGATTGGTGGGGTAGCGCTCACCGAAGTTTCGAACGAATCCTTGCGTCACAGACTTATAGTTGTTCCGCAAGAACCATTTCTTTTCGCGAATACCATTTTCTACAATCTGCAATTTGCTGAACCACTCGCATCGACGAGTGACATGAAAGATGCATTTGTTGAATTGGGCCTAGCCGACTGGTTGGAAAGTCTTCCTTTGGGTTTGGAAACGCACGTGGGACAACGCGGATCTTCATTGTCTGCCGGAGAACGGCAGTTGGTCGCTCTTGTACGGGCTTCAATGGTGAAACCAGATGTCTTAGTTCTTGATGAAGCAACCTCTTCGGTCGATTCCCTTACCGAAGTACGGATATCTCGGGCATTGGAGCGCTTGGCACTTGGCCGAACAACCATTTCGATTGCGCATCGATTGTCCACTGCATCTCGCGCTGACCGAGTGGTAATGCTCGAGAGTGGTCGCATCGTTGAAGACGGTTCTCATACCGAACTCTTGAATGCCGGTGGCAAATATGCAGCCCTCTATGAAGCGTGGCTCAATTCAACAAGTGGTGAATCGCATGCGTAAAAGCGTCACTGTTCTTGCAGCCTTCTTGGTCTCAATTGCAGTTTCTTGTGGCGAAACCCAGGAGACTCGTGCTCTGTGTTCGCACACTGCCGAGCTTGAATCATCGTTAGTGGCAACTGGAGTAGCAATAGACAATTTCGCAACAATTTCGCCGCGACAGTTGCAAAGTACGGTTGCCGTATTGACTGGCACACTGTCCATCATCAACGACATTTCGCCATCATCTGTCAAAGCAGATCTAGAACAAACGATGCGCTCGTACGAAGAGCTTTCGGTTGCTTTACAGAACGTTTATTGGGATGGCACTGTTGCGGAAACCGATCAGAACGTACAAAATGCGATTCAAAATCTGTCACGTAATGACAACGTCGATGCATTGGATTCACTTCGGACATTTGTTAAAGACCAGTGCAAAGTTGAAATTTCGCAGGACATCAATGTTTCACCCGGAAATGATCAATCGGTTTCACCAACATCGATCATGGTGGATCCTCAACCGGATATCAATTATGGATTTGATAACGAGGAAACTGCAATCAAGTCATATGCATATTTTATTGCTGAGCAAAAAGGTATTGCGATCACACCCGAGCAGGCGTCCTGTCTTGGCACTCGAATGATCAATGTTGCACAAAATGACCCAACTATTTCCGATGCCGCCTACGAAGCAACGCTTACCGCAAGTTTTAACGAGTGCGGTATTGCCATCAAGTAGATTGATCAAATGGAAATTGTTCTCATTCGTCATGCAGAGCCCGAATGGGTGCGAGATGGCAAAAGTGTCGTTAATCCGCCATTAACTGTTCGGGGATACCGTCAGGCCGAACTGCTTGGACAACGTCTTGCCGACGAGAAGTTCGATCATGTATTTGCTTCACCATTGCAGCGAACGCACATGACCGCGCAACCGACTCTGGATCGCCAAAACCGCAAACTGGAGATTGAACCATTTCTTGAAGAAATCCGCGAACCCGCTTGGCACGGAGCGCCTGCTGAACTAACGATTAAGGCATATCGCGATGAGGTGAATAATGCTTCGCATGATCGGTGGAATGGTCTGAAAGGTGGGGAGTCAGTTAAGGATTTCGTGCAGCGGATCCATTCAGGAGCCACAGAATTCCTGGAACGCAATGGAGTTCATCGACTACAAACCGAATTGCCTGTGTGGCACATTGACGAGCCCGGCGAAAGATTCGCTTTCTTTGCGCATGCCGGCACAAACAGCGTTTTGATTTGCCATTTGTTGGGACTTTCAGCCACGCCATGGGAATGGGAGCGATTTATCATCAACCACGCGTCAATTACCACCATCAAGGCAATCAAACTTGGTGATGGTTACGCGTTTAGCCTCGAACGATTAAGCGATGTAACGTCATCGACTCACTCAGCTTTTGTTCTGCTGCAAAATTACGGTTGCGGGAGCAATTCCGTGTTGTTGCAAGCGTCAACAGCTTTGAGGATTGGGTAAGGGTTCACAGCAGCGCCACCCTTTGGGTGCACTTCGAAGTGCAAGTGTGGCGTGTTGGTGTCGCCAGTTGAACCGAGGTATCCAACAATCTGACCGGCGCGAACTGCTTGTCCATTTACGAGGTTTGCTGCGAATGAGTCAAGGTGTGCGTAGTAGAAGTACGTGCCATCGGCTGCAGTAAGTCGAAGTGAAGTTCCACCAAGTGCTCCACCAGTTGCCATCTTTGAAATGACACCGTCCATTGCTGCGTACAACGCAAGTCCGCGTGCACCGATGATGTCGGTGCCTTCGTGTGTACGACCTGCACTACGAGCAGCGCCCCAAGTGTCAGAGAAACCACAACGTCCCTGTACAGGGAACGCTTGCAATGTTGGTAAGCCCAATTCAGCAAGTGATGGAATCAATCCAAGGGCTGCTGCTGTTGGAGCGTCCAACACAGTTGAGACATTGAGGCCAGTCGCTGATTGGAACTTACCAATTGATACTGAAGTAGCAACTCCGAAAACTCCATCTGCACCACCCTTAACTTCGATACCTGCGTTGATCAAAGCGTTCTGCAAGGTACGAACACTCTCGCTCTTTTGACCGCGCACTGGGAGCGAGTCAATGGTGATTGAAGAGTCACCAGCTGGAGCGGCAGCCATAGCAGGAGCTGCTGCCGGTGCAGATGCTGCAGCAACAGGCTTCTTTGAAGTTGACTTCTGTACTGGTGCGGCAAGCAATCCAAGTGCAATTGCAGTTGATTCATCTACTGCCTTAGTAACTGCAAGGCCCTTCAATGACTGAAACTTTCCAAGTGCGATTGAAGTAGCCAAACCAAATTTTCCGTCTGCTCCACCTTTAACTTGGACTCCGCTGTTAATAAGTGCTTGTTGCAATGACCACACTGCGTCGCCCGAAGCGCCAACAGTTGGAAAGTTTGATTTGGTCAATGGAGCAACATCCACCAGACCCAAAAACTTTGCGGTCTTTGCATCAAGTGTTCCTGTAGGAGCGAAGCCTGCAACCTTTTGCAATGATTTCAATGCAACTTGAGTTGCAGGACCAAATGATCCGTCAATTCCACCCTTGATGGTGAAGCCGCGTGCAACGATTGCTTGTTGCATGCGAGTCACTTCTGGACCGGATTCGCCCAACTTTGGAAGTGATGTCGACTTTGCATTGACAGACTGTGCAGCAACTGGTGTTACTGAGACTGACGTGGCCACTGCGGCAACGCTGAGCGATACAGCTACTGCAACGATTGCCTTGCGAATGATTCCTGCGTTCATGTTTTGCTCCCTTGACTTGCTGGTGTGAGACCCGCATAAGGGATCGGCCAGAATCAGAGGAACTTGAGGAAAAAAACACAGAAAATGTTTTCATAAACGCTTAGAGTGGTGTTTATGGGGTTGATGTGGCTAAACCACCACAAATGGTGATCTACGGGTATTTTTAGGGCTCCCGAGCCAATGATGAGCAGGAGAAGGACTATCGTGCCGTCAATGCGTCGACCGGAATTTTCCCTGCAGAGGTACAGAATGGTCGTATGGGTGGCCTTTGGCTCCCTCTACGCCATCATCGTTACTGGGTCATTAGTGCGTTTGACGGGCTCTGGTTTGGGCTGCTCGGATTGGCCAAATTGCAATTCCACCAAATTCGTCGACGTGTCAACCGGGCATGCCGCCATTGAGCAGATCAATCGGCTGTTCACGGGCGTTGTAGCTGCTTCTGTGATTCTGGCGGTTTCGAGCTCGGCCCTTCTGAGACCACGATCAAGGCAAATTATCGCTAACGCCGCTTTTCTGGTTCTAGGAGTGCTGATTCAGGTGGTACTTGGCGCGTATGTCGTGCTCACTGGACTGAATCCCTGGTCCAATATGGCGCATTTCTTGGTGTCCATTGTTTTGGTATCAGCGGCGTTTGTTCTGGTGAAAAGAGTGGAATCACTCATTACACCGATAAATAAGGGAAAATGTGACGATAAATGGCTTCGGTGGTGTCTGATTGGAGTCACCAGCGCAGTGTTGTTCCTAGGAACCGTGGTAACGGGAGCTGGACCACACTCGGGGGCAGAACAAGCCACTCGACTTGGGATCAGCGTTAAACATGCAACTCAAATGCACTCTGTTGCGGTTTGGGTCATGGTGTTTATGGCGGTGCTGATCACTATCCGCGCCCGAAAGAAGTCAGCACGTTGGGCTCACGAGGGACCACAGATGCTGCGTCTGTTGGCAGCTCTATGTGCACAGGGTTTCATTGGCTACGTTCAATATTTTGCGGGTGTGCCAGCCCCATTGGTAGCCGTACACGTCGCTCTATCGGTCACTGTGTGGCTCTGTGCTTTTGCAGTATTTCTTCCTGCCAGCACCCTGCTTGTGCTTGACTAGATGCACACAAAGTTTGGGGAAGTAGTGGCTGAAAACGAAAATTCAAAATCCCGCTTCTTTGCTGTAGGTCGGGCGTTTGCAGTTGTCCTGGCGGCGATGTTTATGTTCTCGGCTCCCGGCGTAGCTCACGCCGCTGATTCGGAAAATTCGATTATTGTCTCGGTGCAAAATCAAGCGAACAACAATGGTGTGTCTGAAAAGAAGCCAGTTGTAGGTGTAAAGATTTCAGTGACTAGCCCATCTGGTGTTTCCGTTGGCGAAGGCGTAACCGATAGCTCTGGATTAGCGACTATCACTGTTCCTGCAAAGGACGATTACGTAGTGACACTGGATGTCGCGTCGTTACCAAGTGGCGTGACTCTAGTTGAAGGCACGAAAACCATAGTCAATATCGCTAAAGACGCTTTTACAACAAACGCAAAACGGGTCACCTTTTTTGCGGGTTCATCTGGTGAATCTGGCGCCAGTCTCACAGATCGCATTGCTCAAAGATTGGTAGACGGCGTGCGACTCGGTCTTATCATTGCCATCTGTTCGGTTGGTCTGTCACTCATTTTCGGAACAACTGGTCTTACCAATTTCGCTCACGGAGAAATGGTCACCTTCGGTGGAATGATGGCTTTTTGGTTCAATGTATTGCTCGGTATTCCGCTGCTGATCGCCGCCCCAATTGTCATCGCACTGGGTGGCGTGCTTGGTCTTGCGATGAATGGTTTGATATTCGCGAAGTTACGTAAACGTGGAATTGGACTTATATCGCAACTCGTTGTTTCTGTTGGACTTTCGATCATGTTGCGCAACATGTATCTCTACCAATTCGGTGGTCGCACACGTCCATTAGATGATTTCAGTTTGCAAGTTGCGAAACACTTTGGGCCTGTAAGCATCACCATTCGAGACCTCAGTACAACCATCATTTCGTTCATAGTGTTACTTGTAGTTGCTGGATACCTGCAGCGGTCGCGCACAGGTAAAGCGATTCGTGCTGTTTCAGACAACCCGTCACTTGCATCATCTACCGGCATTGATACACAAAAAATCATTCGCATTGTATGGTTTGCTGGCGGTGCACTTGCAGCAATGGGTGGTTTGTTCCGCGGATTGGATGAGCAAGTTGGCTTCGAAATGGGATCTGGACTGATCTTCCTCATGTTTGCTGGAATTACTTTGGGCGGTCTTGGTTCCGCTTATGGTGCACTTGTTGGTGGCTTTCTGGTGGGCTTGCTCGTTGAACTTGCTTCACTCGTAGTTCCAGCTGAGCTCAAAAACGCGCCCGCGCTGTTGATTTTGATCATTGTGTTAGTGGTTCGACCTCAGGGAATTCTCGGTCGCAAGCAGAGAGTTGGCTGACATGGACATCATCAAGATTCTCGAAAATACCATTGCTGCCTTCTTTGGCATCGATGCTGCTTACTTCGCGTTGGCGGCTATTGGTCTCAACATCCAGTTCGGATATACGGGCTTGTTGAACTTCGGTCAGTCCGCGTTCATGGCTTGTGGCGCATACGGCCTTGGCATGACCTCTCAGTATTTCGGTGTTGGCATGTGGTGGGGCATTCTCATTGGCCTTGCACTAGTGGTCATTCTCGGACTCCTCGTTGGTATTCCAACACTTCGTTTACGCGCCGACTATTTGGCCATCGTGACTATTGCAACGGCTGAAATTGTTCGACTTATTGTTCGATCCGTGCGGTTCAAGCAATACTTCGGTGGAAGTGATGGAATCAACAGCTTCAGTACATCGTTTAGAAATTTGAGCCCATTTGATCCCGGTGCACAATACGGCATACGGCCATTTCAATACAGTGGCTATTCATTGTGGACGATGATTGTTGGCTGGTCGCTCGTCATCGTTTTTTCTCTACTTGTGTACATGTTGATGAAGAGTCCATGGGGTCGCGTGGTCAAGGCAATTCGCGAAGATGAGGATGCGGTACGCAGCCTTGGTAAGAACGTGTATAGCTACAAAATGCAATCGCTTATCATTGGTGGTGTTGTTGGAATGTTCTCGGGAATGATCTTTGCCCTCGACCGCGGCTCGGTGCAGCCAGACAACTACAGCCGAGATGTGACCTTCTATGTGCTCACCGCTCTTGTATTGGGTGGAGTAGCCAAGGTTCGTGGATCGGTCATTGGCCCGATGATGTTCTGGGGCCTGTATGTGTTTAGCGACAACTTCCTTCGCGAACTCACCAAGGACAAGCCATTCAGCATCTTTGGAGTTGGCATTATTCAAAAGGCACAAGTTGGACCAGTGAACTACATGTTGATTGGTCTAGGACTGATGTTGCTGATGACCTTTAGACCTCAAGGTGTATTTGGCAGCAAAGAAGAGATGGCACTCGATGGACGCTGATCGCACGTATTCGGAATTCGCTCAGCGGGCACGCACGGCGTTGTCATCGGTAAACGCATCTCCAGGAGTTGCGAAACCAGATCCAATTTTGCTTGCCGAAAATGTGCGCAGAAATTTCGGTGGTGTCACCGCGGTAGATGTCCAGCACCTAGAAGTTCAGAGGGGTTCAATTACCGCGCTTATCGGTCCAAACGGCGCTGGCAAGACCACCTTGTTCAACCTGCTCACAGGGTTCGATACACCTGACGCCGGCGAATGGATGTTCGATAGTAAGAACTTGAAGAAGGTTGTTGCACACAAGACTGCAAGCCTTGGCATGGTGCGTACATTTCAGTTAACGAAGAGTCTTACAAAGCTTTCGGTAATTGAAAACATGAAACTCGGAGCAACCCATCAGATGGGCGAGAAGTGGTGGAACGGCTTGCTGCCGTTTCGTTATCGCAAACAGGAAGCCATTATCGAGCGTCGTGCAGATGAATTGCTGAAACGATTCAAACTTGACCACATGCGTGATCAATACGCTGGCACGCTTTCAGGTGGCCAACGAAAGCTTCTAGAAATGGCACGTGCACTCATGACCAATCCACGTCTCGTGATGCTCGATGAACCGATGGCCGGTGTCAACCCGGCTCTCAAACAAAGTCTTAACGAGCACATCCGTGGTCTACGAGATGACGGAATGACCGTGTTGTTCGTTGAACACGACATGGACATGGTGCATGACATTTCTGACTGGGTAATCGTTATGGCAGAAGGTCGCATCATTGCTGAGGGAACACCGGATCAAATTTCATCGAATCCTGCAGTGATCGAGGCCTACCTTGGCACGCACCAAGGAAAATCACTACTTGAAGAGGAGAATGCATAATGTCTGACGATCGCATTCTCGTTGTAGACGAACTCATCGCTGGATACGTGCCGGAAGTAAACATTCTGAACGGTTGCAACATTGAGGTGCGCGCAGGCGAATTCGTTGGTGTTATCGGTCCAAATGGTGCAGGTAAGTCAACTGTGCTTAAAGCAATTCTCGGACAATGTGGCGTACGTGGTGGGAAGGTGAACTTCCTGGGCAATGACATTACTGGCATGAAGGCCCACGAACTTGTTGAACAAGGTGTTGGCTATGTGCCACAAACTCAAAACGTGTTTCAAAGTTTAACGGTTTCAGAAAATCTTGAAATGGGCTGCTTCATTAAGCCAAGTGTGTTCAACGAGCGTTTTGAGTATGTCACGTCGTTGTTTCCTAAATTGCGCGAGCGTGCTCATCAGCGCGCAGGATCATTATCTGGTGGTGAACGTCAGATGGTTGCTATGGGCCGAGCGCTCATGATGGAGCCTAAGCTGTTGCTTCTCGATGAGCCGAGTGCAGGTTTATCTCCTGCATTACAAGACGAAGTGTTCATTCAATGCAAGCGCATTAACGCTGAAGGTATTGCCATCTTGATGGTTGAGCAGAATGCTCGGCGCTGCTTGCAAGTAACCGATCGTGGTTATGTACTCGACCAAGGTAAGAATGCGTACACCGGCACAGGGCGCCAGCTTCTCGAAGACCCAAATGTAATCAAGTTGTACTTGGGTACCCTCGCCAAAATGACCGGTGGCTGACGCTTTCTTTCCATTTTCAGACAAATAAAAAGGCCCCCAACCTTTCGGCTGGGGGCCTTTTCGTAACTTAACTACGTTGGATTACTTACCCGAGTCGAAGTTTTCGCCGAGTGCGTTACCCATGTTGCCGTCACATCCGTAAACCTTCTTGTTCTTAGGTCCGATGCCTTGCTCCACCATGGTGCGCAAGATACGTGAACCTTCGTCGAAAGTAACGAGCATGATCGCGTCTGGGTTTGCTGTCTTGATCTCGCCAACTTCAGCATCGAATGTCGTTGCCTTCGGGTCGTAGATCTTCTTACCCACAACGTTCACACCTGCTGCCTTGAGGTTTGCTTCGATCGAGTCAGCAAGACCCGTTCCGTAAGCATCGTCCAAAGCCATGATGTACACAGTTGCTGCGCCATCACCTGCGATGAGGTTTGCAAGCACTGCACCCTGAAGCTTGTCAGCTGGTGCGGTACGGAAGTACAGACCATTGTCAGCGTAGGTAGAGAGCTTGTCAGACGTGTTTGCTGGGCTGAACTGAATCACTCCAGCAGCTGTGATCTTGTCGATTACGGTCAATGACACTGAAGATGAAGCTGCACCGATAATTGCGTCAACATTTTCTCCAAGGAGACGGTCAACGGTGGTGCTTGCTGTATCAGTGCTGGTGTCACCCGAGTCACCCTGAACGTACTCAACTGGCTTGCCAAGAACGCCGCCAGCCGCATTGATGAGGCTGATTGCATACTCAACACCAGCGAATTCTGGTGGTCCGAGGAATGCGAGTGAACCGGTTTCTGGCAAGAGTGAACCGATCTTCAATACGCCATCACCCTTACGCTCAACAGTTACAGCAGTAGCTGGAACAATGTCCGACTCTGGAGCATCTGCAAGAACGTATGAAGCATCTTCGTACTTGAAGCGGTTGTCTGCACCAAAGGTAAGAACGCCGTACGAAGCATTAACTGGTTCGCCGTTTCCGTTCATGTCCTGTGGACCAGATACACCTTCGTAGTTGACGTCTCCGCCAGCTTTGATGATTGCTACGCATGCAGCAAAATCGCTGCAAGCTTCGCCGCGTGCTGAAACTGCTTGGATCTGACCAGCAAGTGCACTGCCGTCAGTCTTTGCTGCTTCTGCTGCAAGTGCGGTGAGCATGACTGAGTCAAACGCTTCTGCAGCGTATGAGAAGTCCTCAAGCTTTGCGTTGCCGGCACCTGTCCAGAACGCATTGAGGCCATCTTTGAACTCAGCTGAAAGGTTGACGAGTGGCATGGTGCCCTTCATTCCTTCCAACTCGCCACCTGCTGTGGCTGTTGATCCGCCATCACTGCTTCCGCCGCAAGCCGCAGCAACAAGGCTGAGACCGACAACGAGAGCACCGAAGCGGCGCTTAGTTGTTTTCTTCATGTATTTTTCTCCCCCTAGGAGTCGGGTGACGGGTGCCACCCTGGGTTTGGACTCCTAAGCCTAGAGGAATGACGCCTTGCTCAGGCGGTCACCAATGGCGTAACCAAGCCCTGTACTTGGGGGTAACACGGCAATGATTGCGCTCACGCCATCGGTGTCTGCTTGCCTCATTTGGGTATACAACGTGGCGGCATAGAGCGGGTAATTGTCCCAATGGTCAAGGATCCGAGAGTTCGGGGTGGCATCGTGCATCGCTATCGCGTCTGCGATGTTTTCCGCTAAAACCACAGTGCATTTGGGTGCATAGTGCGAAGCAAGCATGCCTGATGCACGCGACTCGCCTGATGGCATTCCCAATTTTTGGTTCATGATCGATTCGACGTCCTCCACAGCCAGACCACCAGGTCGAAGCAACTGTGGTTGGGGAGTGGTGAAGTCAACAATGGTCGATTCAACACCAATCGTGCAGTCTCCGTCATCGATAATGAGATCTACGTGATCACCAAGGTCGTCGTACACATGTTGTGCTGTCGAAGGACTGACATGTCCGAATACGTTCGCCGAGGGAGCAGCTACTGCGTGTCCACACAAGTCAATGATGTTTCTTGCGCAGTCATTTGCAGGAACACGAATGGCTACGGTGTCGCGACCACCTGTGACGAGATGCGAAACTTCATCAGATTTGTGGAGTAACAGTGTGAGTGGACCAGGCCAACACTGTTCGACGAGTGCCAGTGCCTCTGGTGGAACGTTGACTGCATATCGCAGAAGATCAACGCTGTGCGATATGTGCAGAATCAATGGATGGTCTGCAGGTCGCCCCTTGGCGCGAAAGATCTTTCGTACTGAATCGTCAAGGTCTGCGCGAGCCGCAAGCCCATAGACGGTTTCGGTCGGTAAACCCACCAGACCGCCTGCATTCAACACTTCGGCTGCTCGAAGAGCCGCACCGGTGCTGTGGCTGAAAACGATTGAAGTCATGTGAATATGAGACTACAAATACGGAGTAGCCTAAAGCGGTCGTAAAGCAGGGTTTAGCAAATAAGCCCAATCGTGCACAAGGGGTAACGCAATGCAGTTTTTGAACGGAACGCCGAACTACGACCTCACCTATAACGATGTATTTATGGTTCCAAGCCTGTCGGCCGTTCAATCTCGACAGGGCGTCGATCTGCGGACTACAGACAATTTGGGCACCACCATTCCGGTAGTCGTGTCCAACATGACAGCTATTGCGGGCCGGCGTATGGCCGAAACCGTGGCGCGTCGCGGAGGCCTTGTTGTCTTGCCTCAAGACATTCCACTCGATGTAGTAGAAAACGTTGTTCGATTCGTTAAATCGCGCAACACCATCTACGAAACACCCATCACCATGCCTGCAGATGGAACGGTTGGCGAAGCACTCAGCCTTATTTACAAGCGGGCGCACGGGGCAGTAGTCGTTGTCGATAACGATGGGCGACCATCTGGAATTTTTACCGAGCATGACTCGGTTGGTTTTGATCGCTTTGCCCAATTGCAGAACGTAATGAGCCGAGAAATCATTTCCTTAAATTCGGCTATGAGTGCAGAGGCGATGTTTGATGAAATGACAGAGCGTCGTATTTCCTTTGCTCCAGTTGTCGATAACGATGGAAAATTGGTGGGTTGCATCACTCGCAAAGGAGCTCTGCGAAGCACCATTTACAAGCCTGCACTTGACCAAAATGGGCAATTGATGATTGGTGTTGCAGTTGGAATTAATGCCGATCCTGGAGCACGTGCAAAAGCCTTGGCAAAAATGGGAGTAGACGTTTTAGTTGTTGATACAGCGCATGGGCATCAAACACGCATGCTGAAGGCAATCGAACAAGTTCGTGCCAACGTTGCATCGCTACCTGTAGTCGCCGGAAATGTGGTGACTGCAACGGGAACCCGCGATCTCATTAATGCTGGTGCAGACATCATCAAAGTTGGTGTTGGTCCAGGTGCAATGTGTACAACGCGAATGATGACCGGAGTTGGTCGGCCGCAGTTCTCAGCAGTACTCGAGTGCTCTGAACAAGCTGCTCAACTTGGCAAACATGTTTGGGCCGATGGTGGTGTAAGGCATCCACGAGATGTTGCCTTGGGCCTCGCAGCAGGTGCTGCCAACATTATGTTTGGGTCTTGGTTAGCAGGAACCTATGAATCGGCTGCCGACACTCTTCGCGACACCAATGGACGTTTGTACAAGGAAAGTTTTGGCATGGCATCTAATCGCGCGGTTCGAAACCGTACGCGAGACGAATCGGCCGTCGAACGAGCTCGTAAGGAACTGTTTGAAGAAGGCATCTCCACTTCACGGATGTACCTCGATCCTGAGCGTCCAAGTGTTGAAGACATTCTTGATCAAATTGTTGCTGGAGTGCGTTCATCGTGCACATACGCGGGTGCCAGCAACACCATTGAATTTCGTCAGAACGCCATCATCGGCATTCAAAGTGCGTCTGGATACGAAGAAGGACGACCAAGGGATACAAGTTGGTAGTTGACGCACACCGTCGCGTCATCGCAATTGATGGACCTGCAGGTGCGGGAAAGTCAACCATTGCCAAAGCACTTTCTGCTCGCCTTCGTATGAAGTACTTAGATACTGGCGCGATGTATCGAGCCGTTACTTTCGAAGCAATGTTGCGCGAACTTGACCTCAACGATCAGGAACTCATCACCAATTTGGCGCAAGAATGCGATCTCCACGTAGGCATTGATCGCGTCATCATCAACGGTCATGATGCAACAGCTGCCATCCGTGGCCCAGAAGTTACAGGCAGCGTGAGCAAAGTTGCGGCAAACTCTGGCGTCAGAACCGAAATGCGAATTCGTCAACAAGAGTGGGCAAGTGCCCACGGCGGAGGCGTCATAGAAGGTCGCGATATCGCAACTGTTGTTTTTCCCAATGCGGTGTTGAAGGTTTTCCTCACAGCATCACCAGAAGTGCGAGCTCAAAGGCGTGTGGATCAAAATGGTGGAGATGTTGCTCAAATAGCAGCAGCCATTGCCGAACGAGACTTGCTCGACAGCACTCGCGCGGACAGCCCGCTGGCCTCGTCAAACGATTCAGTTGTGGTCGATACAAGCGATCGAGCAATAGATGACGTTGTTGATGAAATTGAGGGACTTTTCCTGGAAAGGACCAAGTAGTGGCGGTTGTTGATTCGCGAATTGTTGGGCAGTCACGCTCGACAAAGGTTTTTTATGCGTGTATACGAGCACTCGTTGTAGGAATATGTCGCTCATATCTCCGTCTTCGCGTAGTTGGCTTAGAGAATGTTCCAAAGCATGGAGCTTTTGTTTTTGCGCCAACCCACAGGTCAACAATCGATATTCCTGTCGCTTCGGCAGCAACTCGACGTCGCATGCGATTTATGGGCAAAGACACGATCTGGAAATACAAACCCATCGGCAAAATCATGACTGGTCTGGGCGCATTTCCGGTTACACGCGGGTCTGCCGACCTTGAAGCTCTGAAGCGGTGTATTGCTGTGTTGCAGAGTGGGGAGCCTTTAGTGATGTTTCCCGAAGGCACGCGACATTTTGGCCCTGAAGTTCAACCGTTGTTTGATGGTGCGGCCTACGTGGCATTGAAAACTGGCGTCCCAATTGTTCCCGCTGGTATCGCGGGTACTGAAGATGTGATGAGTTCGGGATCGAAAGCCATTCGATTCAAGAAGTGCAGAATGGTGATTGGGAAGCCGATTGCTGCAGAAGTTCCAGGCGGCGGCAGGGCATCGCGTGAACAGATTGCAGAGTTAACCGTCAGACTGCAACACGATCTCCAACTACTGCTAGATGAAGCCAACCGTTTAATCAGTTGACGAAAACGTTCTAGCTCCGCGAAAAATATGCGCTGAGAAGTGCGACGAGATCTACAGGATCTTTCGTTCCACACATTTCGCGAATGGAGTGCATTGATAGCTGCGGGACTCCGATGTCTATGGTTTCGATACCCAAGCGAGTTGCTGTGATCGGACCTATTGTTGACCCACAAGCGATGTTGTTACGCGAAGAAAACGTTTGCAGGTGGACACCAGCAGTAGCTGCAGCGTGAACCACAGGAACAAGCGAGCTAGGCGAAGTTGCATAACGCTGATTGACGTTATTTTTTACCACAACACCTTCGTTCACAAACGGGGCATTGTTCAATTCGTGTCGATCGGTATAGTTCGGATGTACCGCGTGTGCATTGTCCGCTGAAACACAATGGCTCTTTTGCAATGCTGCAAGAAAATCGGTGCGTGTAGACCCCGAAGCGGAAGCAATACGTTCGAGAACATGTTCTAACAAAGGCCCACCAGCTCCGGTGCTGCTTTGCGATCCAACTTCTTCATGGTCGAATAGTGCAATCATCATTGGTTGTTCGCCCGGTGCAGTGATTAACGATGAAAGTGCTGCCCAGCACGACATTTGATTATCAATCCGTGACGATGCGATGAAATCGTTGTTAAGTCCAAAAATCTGTGCCTTTTGTGTATCGACCAGTTGGGCGGACCATGAAGCAATTTGCGATTCGGAAACCGAGTTCTGTTGCGCAATCCACGCAGCAAATGATGTTGTTGGCTTTCCAATAGACCAAACCGGTGTGAGGTGTTGATGCTTATTGAGAATGAGACCCTTATCGTTCACTTCGCGATCTAGGTGGATTGCAAGTTGCGGAATTCGCGCAACAGGTTTTGGTGAACAAAACAGGGAAGTTGTGCCATCACGAAGCACTACATGTCCTGCGATCGCTAAATCGCGATCGAGCCACGAGTTAAGCAGTGGACCTCCATAAACCTCCACCTGCAATTGTTGCCATTTGAGAGATTGAGAATCTGGGTTTGGCTTGATATGCAAACCAGGAGAATCGGTATGTGCGCCAACGATACGAATTCCTTTTTCTGACAAGGAAGCAGCGTTCTTCCACGCAATGATGGTTCCGCCACTGACTACAAATCCATGTCCTAAATGATTACCAGTGAATGTCGTGGTAAGAGGAACCTGATTAAATCCGTTCTCCACCAAAATTGATGTTGCTCTATTCACTACATGGTGGGCGGTTGGAGAGGCATCAATGTGCTCAAGAAAACTGTTGATCATGGCTGTTGAGTGATTCCAGAAAGCGAAACTTGCTGACCAAAGAAGGTGCATGTGGTTTCAAACGGAGTACCAGCCTGAGCTTGTTTATTTGCTGTGGCCACGCAAGCGTTGACAGCGTCGCGTTGAGTAAATGCCAAGACCCCGATACCAATACACACGATGAGCAACAGCAGTTTCGAGACAATGGACTTTGCAAATTTCAGCACAAGCAGCAAACCAATGAATGATCCACCCATTGCCATCAGTGAATAGTTCTTCACGCTGTCTGCATTAAATGAAATTGCAATCATCGACATATTCTGCCAGCAAAACCACAGCACCAACTGCTTCTCGTATACGGTTGACCCATGAGCTCAACGGTAAATGTTTCAGGAACTGGACCGCCAAACGTGGTCCTGCCGGAAGTGGATAGCGCTATGCAAGCAGAACTCGATGCGGCTCTTGCCTCACCCGAGCGCGACAGGCGAGATGCCGTTGCTCGTGTAGTTGCTCATCATCCGCGCTATTTGGCGGCATGGGCTGCACTGGGAGACGTTGCGCGAGACTCTATTGAGAGCTACATGGCATATCGAGTTGGCTACCACAGAGGTCTCGATGCGTTGCGGGCAAATGGCTGGAAGGGCAGTGGCTACGTGCGTTGGTCAGCGAAGTCCAATCATGGGTTTCTGAATTGTCTTGACGGTCTAGCTCGTACCGCTTCAGTGATCGGCGAGACCGATGAGGCAACTCGATGCTCGCAGTTTTTACTGCAGTGTGATCCAAACGGCAGGCCTTAAGCAACGCGATGCAACCTAGCGTTTCAGGTTTTGTTCTCACTGGGGGCAGCAGCTCTCGCTTTGGATCAAATAAATTGTTCCACCGTATCAATGAGACCTGCATGGGAATCGTTGTGTACAACAATCTGCAAACCGCAGTCGATGGTGATGTCTGTTTTCTTGGTCCGGTGATCGATCACCAAGATTTTTCTCCATTCGCTCAGTTTTCAGGTAATCGAGAAGGTCAAGGTCCACTTGGCGCTTTGTGCGATGCCTTGGAATCTGCAACAACTGATTTGGTTGTTTTCGCTCCTTGTGATACCCCTAACTTCACATCCGCACATTTTGAGTCCTTGATTGCATCAACGACCAAGCACGATGTCGTGGTGGCGACAGACATTGACCCTCCGCATTTACGACATTGGCTGCTGAGTTGTTGGAACGTGGAAGCAACGCGCAGCCACATGGTTAATGCGTTTTCATCTGGAGAGCGTGCAATTCATCGTGCAATAACAGGTCTCAATGTTGCTGATCATCGCTATGAAAATGCTGTGCTGATGAACATAAATACACCAGCAGATGCGCAATAGGATATGAATAATGATTGGTGAAATTTCAGTTTCAGAATTAGCGCCCCTGCTTGCAAATGGGGCATTGCTCATTGACGTGCGCGAAGCCGATGAATACGCAGCAGGTCATGTGCCGACAGCCATTTCGATTCCGCTGTCAACAGTTCAAGATCGTGTCGACGAATTTCGCCATGACGGAACGGTGTACGTAATTTGCCAAGTGGGTGGACGAAGCATGCGTGCCTGCCAATATCTTGCCGATTTCGATATCAATAATCTTGTGAATGTCGCCGGTGGCACTTCGGGTTGGCTCGCATTAGGCAACGCTGTTGCTGCAACCGAATAGCTCGCTAATCGCATGATGTGGATTGATGATGATGCAGCGCTCGATGCGCTCATCGATCAGGCGGTGTCGTCAGAGCGCTATGCACTTGATACCGAATTCCATCGCGAAAAAACCTATTACCCAAAACTTGCCCTTCTGCAAATTCGAATTGGCGATACCACCGCGCTAGTTGATCCACTTGCGATTGACACCACATTGCTCGTCCGGTTGTTCGCAGCCGATTCTCTGTGCATCATTCACGCTGCACAGCAAGATCTTGAAGTCCTCCAACACGCATCTGGAGCGGTGCCAAAGCGAATTTTTGACACACAACTTTCTTCTGGGTTTATCGGAATGTCGACCCCATCGCTTGCATCACTCGTTCAAAATGAACTCAAAATTTCATTACCAAAAGGAGATCGACTGACGGATTGGTTGCGCAGGCCACTCACTGCCGATCAACAGAAATATGCAGCGAGTGATGTTGATTATTTGTTTGTCCTTCATGACAGCATCATGGCGCGGCTAACCGAATTAGGTCGAGCATCGTGGGCTGCAGAGGCGTGCGAGGAATTGCGCACACGACCCAATGGTCCTCAAGATCCATCTGATGCATGGTTGAGGATCAAAGAAGTGCGCACGTTGAAACCAGCCTCACGAGGTGTAGCGCAATCTTTGGCCGAATGGCGTGAACGCAAGGCGATGCAACACGACATGCCGCCGCGTCGAGTGCTCTCCGATATTGCGCTCCTAGGCATTGCTCATGCGATGCCCCACACTGTTGGCGACCTTTCGTCAATCCGCGGTCTTGAAAGCCGACAAATAGGCGGGCAGGTTGGACAAGAAATCGTTGATGCGGTGGCAGCTGGCCGCAACAAAGAAGTGAAGCTTCCGCATACCGAGCATGACGATGTTGACAAAGAGTTTCGTCCAGCAATGAGTTTGATCGCAGCGTGGATTGGCGAACTCGCTCGCGAGCATCATGTAGATGCAACATTGCTTGGTACGAGGCAGGACATTATGGACCTCTTGCGTAAATCGAAGGCGTCACGGTTATCCACAGGCTGGCGCGCAGAAATCGTTGGTCGAGACATTGACAAGATCCTCACGGGCGAAGCTGGACTCAGTTTCGATGGGCGTGGACGCTTGCGACTTTTGCCAACAACCTTGCAATAATGCCCATTTTGAGCCATTTCAACGGCTAGAGTAATCGGCGATGTTTATTCAATAGGCGGCTACCGAAGCGGTAGTCGTCCGAGCACAGTTCGGAGCCCCTACCGTGAAGAAGGGTCGTCATCGTCGCTTTGAAGAAGCGCGCAGATTGAAGCAATCAGGGCCTACGGCCGAAGATTTGGGTTTTGGTGGTCGTTCGCGTTCGCCGCAGACCGAAGAGGACGAGTATGCAGCCATAGCGGAACGCTATGGAGTGCGATTCGATGAAGACGACGAAGAAAGCGAAGAGGAAGAGATCTAAATCAGCCAATACCGGCTTTTTCACATCACCCCCAACAAATGACACAACAATCGAATAATTTGCGCAATATCGCCCTAGTGGCGCACGTAGACCATGGCAAAACCACTCTTGTAGACGCTCTTTTGCGCAGCACAGGAACATTCGCCGCGCACTCCGCAGTAGTTGACCGCGTCATGGACAATGACGATCAAGAACGCGAGCGCGGGATCACCATTTTGGCTAAGGCCGCTCAAATTGAGTGGAAGGGAACCAAGATCAACTTGGTAGACACGCCTGGTCACGCCGACTTCGGTGGTGAAGTGGAGCGAGCTCTTGCATTGGTCGACGGAATTCTGTTGCTCGTAGACGCTGCAGAGGGCCCTTTGCCACAAACGCGTTACGTACTGTCGAAGGCGCTACAACTTGATCTTCCAGTAATTTTGGTAATCAACAAGGTTGACCGTCAAGACGAGCGCAAAGAAGAAGTACTTCAAGAAGTTGAGCAGTTGTTCCTCGATCTTGCTCATGCAGACCATCACCTTGCGTTCCCGGTTTACTCGGCAGTTGCACGTGAGAGTCGTGCAATGAAGGGCTTAGGAATGCCACCGATGGACACCGATTTAAGTCCATTGCTTGACGCCATTGTTGAACACATTCCCGCGCCTACCAACGACCCAACTGCACCATTGCAAGCAATGGTGACCAACTTGGATGCATCGGACTACTTGGGTCGTCTCGCAATCGGCCGCGTTATCTCTGGCGTTCTCCGAAAGGGCGAGAACGTTGCGGTTTGTCAAAAGCCAAATGACTCGAATCCGGCACCGGTTTTGAAGCGCAAGCTCAGCAGCTTGTTCGAATTTTCGGGAATTGAACGTGCAGATGCAACGGAAATTGTTGCAGGAGACTTGTTCATTCTTTCTGGCATCGAAGAAGTTGAAGTAGGGGACACCATCGCTTCGGTTGATAACCCTGTTGCGCTTCCGCGTCTTGAAGTTGACGAGCCGGTCCTACGTATGAGTTTCGGAGTGAATACTTCACCGTATGCAGGCCGCGACGGCAAATACCTCACCAGTCGCCACCTTCGCGATCGTTTGAATAAGGAAATTCTCGGAAACGTGAGTATCAAGATTTCGA
>JBEGJW010000017.1:0-16215 GCA_041184445.1 Actinomycetota bacterium
CGCGCCAACGAAGGCGTTGAAGCTGGTGGATCAATGTTGGTAAACCCAACGAATGGGTCCAGTTACACCGGAACTGTTTTACAAACGCAACAAATTGCTTCGTCTCGTTTGCGAGCAATCGAAAATGGGCGTTGGCTTGTGCAGGTTTCACCAACTGGGTTTTCCGCATTCATCTCGCCAACCGGTCATGTGTTCGACCGCACTGGTGTGAGTGAGCAACGAGTGCTTGAACGCACCATTAATTTGCGCGCAGGTCGCACGTTGTATTCAAACCTTGGCGACCTGCCGTTCATTGTGGCGATGGTTGCATTGCTTGGTTCGCTTGCATTTATTGCCCGTAAACGCAGAGTTTCCGCTCAGTCGTAGAAAGTTACTCACAGGTAGGCTGAGAGCCTTATGTCGTCGCCGTTTGACCCCAACGGCCCACTGCGCATCGCCTACCTCACGTATCGAGGTAAGCCTCATGTTGGCGGACAGGGCGTGTACACGCGACATCTCACCAAAGCATTGGTCGACCTTGGCCACCACGTTGAAGTGTTCGGCGGACAGCCATACCCGATTCTTGATTCGCGCATACCGCTGCACAAGCTGCCAAGCCTTGACATTTTTAACGATCAATACCCCGGCCGATTTCCTGCATATTGGGAGATTAAAGACTGGCCAAGTTTTGTTGAAACCGCACAGTTTCTTAAAGGAACTTTTGGCGAGCCACGCGCGTTCAGTATTCGTGCATACAACGAACTAAGCAAGCGCGTAAACGAATTCGATCTCGTGCACGACAATCAGTGCTTGGGATATGGAATTCTGAAAATTGAAAAGAAGATTCCCACCATTGTCACCTTGCACCACCCCATTACCAAAGATCGCAAGTTGGAAATGGAACACACGAAAACGTGGTTTAAGCGTCGAGCAATTAGTCGTTGGTATTCATTCGTCAACATGCAAGGAAAAGTTGCGAGCAAAATGCCGCGAGTTGTCGTGGTGAGCGAAAACTCCATTGCCGACATTCACACCGATATGAAGGTCTCGCTCGATCGCATGAAACTTGTGCCTGTTGGCGTTGACCCCGACCTCTTCACACCACTTCCACACATTTCGCGTAAACCAGGACACCTCATCACCACTGCATCTGCAGACGTTGCGCTGAAGGGTTTGTCGTACCTACTTGAGGCACTTGCAAAAATTCGTACAGAGCGCGACGTGCACCTCACCATCATTGGTCGCCCACGCGAAGGCGCAAATGCCGACCTCATTCGCAAGCTCGGCCTTACCGATTGCATTACCCATGTTTCGGGCGTGAGCGATGAGCGAATTGTTGAGTTGTATGCAGAGAGCGAACTTGCAGTGGTGCCAAGCCTGTACGAAGGCTTCAGCCTTCCGGCAATCGAGGCAATGTCAACCGGAATTTGTTTAGTTGCAACCACCGGCGGAGCATTACCTGAAGTGACCGGAGTCGATAACGACACCGTATTGTCATGCCCTGCAGGTGACGCCGATGCATTGGCAGCCTCCATTCGTCGAGGTCTTGATAATGCCGAGCTGCGCAATCGCATTGGAGCCGCGGGACGTACTCGCGTAGTGGAGCGATGGAGTTGGAAGCATTGCGCCCAGCTCACCGTAGATCAATACCGAGAAGTCCTGAGCATGCCCCACAACGTAGAAAAGTTGCGCAAACGGGATGCGAAATAGCCAATGTTGACCGTACGTTTTGACAAATTACCTGTTGGCCCAGGCTCGATGTTTCTTGATGCCGGCGCAGGGTTTGGCCGACATGCGTTCGAAGCAGCACGCCGCGGAGCACGCGTCGTGGCGCTTGACTATGCAGAAGAAGAAACCACCGTCACTCGCGCAACGTTTGCTGCAATGTTTGAAGCAGGCGAAATCAAGTCGGAAAATCTGGTCGCTGTGCTGCGCGGCGATGCCACTCGACTTCCCTTCGCCGACAACACTTTCGACTGCATCGTCACTTCCGAAGTGCTCGAACACATTCAAAACGACGTGGCTGCACTAAACGAACTCTCGCGTGTGCTGAAGCCGGGCGGAGTGCTAGCAGCGACCGTGCCGTCGTGGTTTCCCGAGAAGATCAACTGGATGTTGTCAGATGAATATCACGCGCCATTTGTGCAAGGTGGCCATGTACGCATCTATTCAGGTACAGAGTTGAAGGCAAAGCTGCGCGCTGCTGGGCTCGTTGTACAAGACGAGCACCGTGCACATGGTTTGCATTCTCCGTACTGGTGGCTGCGCTGCGCAGTTGGCCCGGCACGCGAGGACAACAAATTCGTCAATGCCTATAAAAAGTTTTTGGAGTGGGACATTGTCTCTGCTCCAACGTTGACACGAACTCTTGAAAAAGTGCTGGCGCCGGCACTTGGCAAGAGCTACATCGTGTATTCGCAAAAGCCAGGACGCGCATCGTGATTTTTCCTGGTCAATCCAACGATGAACTCGTTGACATCATCACAACCGACGAACTTGTAGCAACCGCAAACACCATTGCTACGTTGCAACTTCCGAACGGAATGATTCCATGGTTTCCAAACGGCCACTGCGACCCTTGGAACCATGTTGAAACAGCGATGGCACTTGACGTGATGGGCATGCACGATGAAGCGCGCCGTGCTTACGCGTGGCTCGCCGACATTCAACGACCAGACGGCAGCTGGCACAACTACTACATGCCAGATGGTTCACTTGAAGACGCCAAGCTAGACACCAATGTGTGTGCCTACATTGCCACGGGTATTTGGCATCACTACTTAGTTACCTCTGACGAAGCATTCATTCGTGTGATGTGGCCAACTGTGAAGCGCGCGCTCACATGGGTACTCGGCATGCGTAAAGACGACGGAACCATTTTGTGGGCATGTGAAGTTGATTCACGTCCGTGGAATTACTCGTTGCTCACCGGATCATCTTCTATTCGCCACGCTCTCCATTCGGGAGCAAACATTGGTGCAATCGTTGGTGAAAGCCAGCCCGAATGGCGTGCAGCAGCCGACACGATTGACCACCTCATTGGCACGGATCAAACCGTGTTTGAGCCAAAACTGCGCTGGGCTATGGACTGGTACTACCCAGTACTCACCGGCGCAACCATTGGAGCAGAAGCCAAAACCCGCTTGCTCAACCAATGGGATGAGTTCATCATTGATGGCCGTGGCGTGCGTTGCGTAAACGACGAAGATTGGGTGACCGCAGCAGAAACTGCAGAGTGTTCACTTGCTCATGCTGCAGCGGGTGAAATTGACAAGGCAAAAGAATTGCTGTCATGGACTCGCGCACACCGCAACGACGATGGCTCGTACTTCACCGGAATTGTTTACCCAAGCAGAATTGTGTTTCCAGCCGACGAGCGCAGTGCATACACCGCTGCTGCAGTGATTCTTGCTGCAGATGCGATTTCGCAGGCAACTCCTGCAAGCAAGCTGTTTCTGAGCAGCACAGTTTTTGATTGATTCGTTACTTCACTCGCTGCAAAATTCGCAGTGAACCCGTGCACGACGTTTCGACGAAGTTCCCTGAGTTAATCGCTGCAAGATAAATCTCTTCGTATGGCGCTTGGCCACCAAGTTCCGGGTCGCTGAATACATCATGAATAGCAAGAGTTCCGCCAATAGCAACATGTGGAGTCCACGCCACATAATCATTGCGCGCAACATCACGACCATGACCGCCATCAATAAACAGCATGCCGATTGGTTCGTTCCATGAACTGGCAATCACAGGAGAATCTCCCACAACTGCTTTCACTACCAAGGTGAGGTTTGCTCGTTGCATGGTGTGCTCAAAATGTGGAAGCGTATTCAGGCGACCAGTTGCAGGGTCGACCAATGTTTGGTCATGCCATTCCCAACCTGGCTGATTTTCTTCAGAGCCACCATGGTGATCAACCGCATATAACACGGTGTTCGACAACCGCGCAGCCTCGCCAAACCACACGGTGCTTCTGCCGCAATACGAGCCAATTTCTACAAATGGCAGTCCAGGGCACGCCTCTCCAGCACTCAGCGCGGCAGAAAAAAGTGCGTCCCCTTCATTTTCTGGCATGAAACCCGTGGTGCTCAATGCAATTTCTCGCTGAACTCCACTCAACTGTGTCACAACATTTCACGCTACAGCAGTTCGATACGTGGTCTCTTTACTGGCAACATAGAGGCATGGCTTCCCCCCTTCAAGACCTTGTCACCCTGCTCGATCTCGAGGCAATTGAGGTCAATATTTTTCGCGGCCAATCGCCTGATGAAAATCGGCAACGTGCTTTCGGTGGACAAGTTGCTGGACAAGCACTTGTTGCCGCATCACGCACCATTGACGAACCAGGACGCCACGTGCATTCACTGCACGCATACTTCCTTCGCGCAGGAGACCCAGGCGTACCAATTCTGTACGAAGTGGATCGCATTCGCGACGGCAAGAGTTTCTCAACTCGCCGTGTTGTTGCAATTCAGCACGGCAAGGACATTTTCAATTTGCATGCCAGCTTCCAAAAACATGAAGAAGGTTTGGAACATCAAATTTCCATGATGGAAGGCACGCCTGAACCCGAGTCACTCCCCGATTTCAAAACGCGCATGGAGCCGTACAAAGACAAACTCGGTGATTGGTATGACCGACCACGCCCTATCGACCAGCGATATGTGGACGGCGACCCATTCCGCCGCAGAGGAAACCCCCTGCCTGGTCAGCGCGTGTGGATTCGGGCCGATGGCACCTTGCCCGACGACAACGTGTTACACGCCTGCATCGTTACGTACGCCAGCGACATGACATTGCTCGATACCGCGCTTCTGCCACATGGACTGGCATGGACAGATGGATCGGTACAAATGGCCAGTCTCGACCACGCCATGTGGTTCCATCGCCCATTCCGCGCCGATGAATGGCTGCTGTACCAGCAGTCGTCAATCTCTACCTCTGGGTCACGCGGACTAGCGCAGGGGCATATTTTCACCAAAGACGGCAAACTCGCGGTCACCGTGGTGCAAGAAGGATTAACGCGACTCGCTAAATGATTCGTCGCTTCTAGCGACGAGAGTCCATAAACATTCCGCGAAGTGCGGAGAAGTTTTCCACACAGTGCCCGGCACCCAAGACCACCGCCTCAAGCGGCTGGTCGCTCATATTCACCGGTACGCGTGTATCGCGCTCAATACGTTGAGCGAGGCCGCGCAGCAATGCTCCACCGCCAACTAAAAACATTCCGCGAGTAAGGAAGTCTTGCGACAACTCCGGTGGTGCTACGGCCAAACAACGAACAACCGAAGCCACCATTTGTGCAACAACATCCTCAATTGCTTCGCGAATTTCTTGCGCAGTCAAAATAACGGTCTTAGGTAATCCGCTCACCAAGTCGCGACCACGCACTTCTGCATCGCGGTCTTCTGCAGTTGCCATTGCGCTACCAATACTGATTTTGATTTCTTCTGCTGTTCGCTCACCAATAGCCAAACCATGTTCACGACGCACGTGACTTTGAATTGCAGCGTCAATATCAAAACTTCCAACACGCACTGCTTCAAGTGCAACAATTCCGCCCAATGAAATCACTGCGGTTTCTGTAGTTCCACCACCAATGTCAATCACCATGTTGCCAACTGGTTCGTTAATGGGAAGGTCTGCACCAATTGCAGCTGCCATCGGTTGTTCCAACAACTGAGCATCTGCCGCACCTGCACGACGAGTTGCATCGGTAACAGCACGACGCTCTACTTCGGTAATTGCCGAAGGCACGCAGATCAGAACTTTTGGTCGCGAAAATCGCGATACACCTGCACGCTGCAAGAGCAGTCGAATCATCTTTTCTGTAATTTCAAAGTCAGTAATTGCACCACCGCGAAGTGGTCGAACCGCAACGATGTAGCCAGGTGTTCGGCCGATCATTCCCCATGCTTCTTGGCCAGTTGCGAGCACTTCTCCAGTTTTGCGATTAACCGCAATAACTGAAGGCTCATTGATCACAATGCCTCGGCCCTGCATGTACACCAAGGTATTTGCGGTGCCAAGGTCGATAGCTAAGTCACGTGCCACTGTTGATTACCGCCTCTGTTGCCGTTCGCGAGATTCCTGTAGTTGCTGGCGCAAATGTGATCGTGAATCATCTGAAAGCGCATCTAAATGTCTGTGAAAAGCCGCCATTCCATTGTTCTTATTCACACGCTGACCCTCTTGCCACACCAAGTACGCAAGCGTGAGTGCAGAGACAACAGAAACAGATGCAAACAAAATGGTGAACGGTGCCATTGCAATCATGAACGCGACTTCGTTTTCGCAACTTCTTCGATGGTGGTGATGTGTTGTGCGCTTTGCGCCCAATCTCCACCATCACCCCACGACTCACGTTTCCAAATTGGAACCGTTGACTTCAATGCATCAATTCCAAAACGTGCTGCTTCGAATGCTGCGGGTCGATGCGGTGATGAGACAACTACTAATACCGAAGATTCGGTGAGTTGCAATTCTCCAATTCGATGCAACAGAGCAACACGTCCAATGTCTGACCACTGGCGGCGCATCTCATCAACAATGGCAATGCACTTTGGCACAACTTCTTCTTCGTACGCCTCGTACGTAAGCGTGCGAACATCGGTGCGCCCGTCCGAATGATCACGCACAGTTCCCGAAAACACCACTACAGCACCACAACGAGGCAATAACGCCCAGTCATATGCTGCCCCCACCTGCAATGGCTGCTCGGTGAGCTCAATCCATGTGTCGCCGTTATGGAGATTTCGGCGTTCAGTCACAGAGTCATCGTACCCGAGGTGGGCGACGTGCCTTGTGAAGTTGGCATGACTAACCTTCGCCTCGTGTCAAACTTTCACCACAACGATGAACATTCGGAGAATTCCGATCCATCAGGTGAAATTGTTTTCAACTCGCCGCTTCCGCCGTATGAAAGGCAGTGGCGTCACCCCAGCGAAGTGGCAGAGCAGGTTCAACGTTCAAGTCCGGAGCCACAACTTCCGTCGCGAACCGTTCGATCTATCGCCTCGTACGCAGCCGCCACCAGTTTTGCCGTCTCGCTCGTTCTGCTGTGGGTAGTTACCCCTCGGTCACACCCATCGTCTCCCACTGTTGCTCGCCAAACCGTGCTGGTCTCAACGCAACAACAAACCACACGGGCACCACTTTCCTTGGGAACCATGTCATCTGCAAGCGACATGGTCGTTCCGCTTTCGACATCTGGATTCTTCGTGGGCACCGGAAGCAACCTTTTCCCACGCAACGAAGTGGAAGCACAGTTTGCAGATGGCACAACGGTGTTGCTTCGTGTTCTTGAAGTGGACCCCATTACAGGTATCGCTTGGCTACACGCAATTGATGCGTCAACGCATCAATTGACCAACCTTGCGCAAGGGCTAACTCCACCATCAACAGTGCTCAGCGAAATGAGTCAGGGTCAACATTTCTTTATCGCTTCTCCAACAGAAGGAATGAACGATGCACGCATTGCAATTTCCACTGCGACTTCGTTACAACAACAACTGTGGCCAATCGATTACATCATGCACGACCACTGTCGTGGTGCTGCACTCGATGTGGCACAGCAATTCATTGGTTGGTGTGTCGAGTTAAATGGTGCTCATTGGGTAGTGCCCACTCGCCAAATAGTTGACGTACTCCATAGGCTGGAAAGCAATGTCGGACAGCCCTAACGAAAACCCATTTTCGGGATTGCCATTCTTTGGCGACATGGCGAAAGCCATGAGTTCCCAGGGGCCGCTGCAATGGGATGTAGCTCGCCAAACGGCAATGATGACAGCCCTTTCTGGCAATTCCTCCGAGCCCAACGTAGACCCGGCCTCCCGCGTGGGTATCGAGCGATTGATACCAATTGCCGACCTGCACGTACGCAATCACACAGGCCTCGACACCGCACCAGCCGGCAAAGAGCCTCACGTAGTTGTAGTGAATCGATCAATGTGGGTGCATCACACGCTTGAGTCGTACAAACCATTGTTCAACGAACTTGCAACTTCATTAAGTGGATCACCAGTTAACACTTCAGACGCGCTCGACATTTCACAAGATGACCCAATGATGAACATGATGGCGTCATTAAACAAAATGATGGCCCCAGCAATGATGGGAATGTCAGTGGGCACCATGGTTGGTCAACTGGCACTCAAGTCGTTCGGGCAATACGACTTGCCTCTTCCGCGCGAACCGCGCGACCACATGCTCATCGTTGCAACAAATGTTGACGAGTTTGCCAATAACTGGAGCATTCCCGCAGATGACATGCGCATGTGGGTGCTCATTCATGAACTCACTTCGCACGCTGTGCTTACTTCTCCACATATTCGCACTGCGGTAAGTACCGCAATCAGTTCGTATATCGGTGGATTCTCTCCGAACCCGAACGCACTCATGGAACGACTCACCAGTTTGGACATGGGCACAACTGACCCCATGGCCATGATGCAAAAATTTCTCACTGATCCCACCATCATTCTTGGAGCGGTGCGCTCAGCCTCGCAGGAAGCCCAGGCTCCTTCGCTAGACGCCATGATCGCAGCCATCATTGGCTACATCGACCACGCAGTTGACACCGTTTCGGCATCGTTGCTTGGTGGCAGTTCGCAAATCAGCGAGGCGGTTCGTCGCCGCAGAGTTGAAGCCTCACCCAGCGACACCTTTGTTGAGCAATTGCTTGGCCTGCGTCTCACCCGCCAGCAGGTTGAACGAGGACACGCCTTTGCCACAGGTGTGGTGGAGCGTGCTGGCCATGAAGGACTGGCAGCACTGTTTGCTGCTGCGGGAAACCTGCCAACACCAAATGAATTAGATGCACCTGGTTTATGGCTTGCTCGCCTCAACATCGAGCAGCGCGATATCAACGAGTAGTTAATACTTAAACGCGTAATAGGCCGTAGCGATGGTGGCATAAGCGCCCACGAATGCAAACCCCACCGCACCACTTGGTACGAACAGCACTGCAAGCAGGCCTCCGCCAACTTGGAACAGCTGGTTCCGAGTTTCGTACTGCGCGAACACGCGTGACCTGTTGGCATCTGGAGCGTGCTTTTGAACAATGGAATCAAAAGCAAGTTTGCCAATTGCACCAAAACCATTCACCACTCCAGCAAGCACAATTCCTGCAGTAATACTTCCATTCAGAGCAGCAATGATTCCCGTTCCTGCAATCACGCACAGCGAACTGACCAAAATGCTGTGGTGATTGAGCTTTCGGGTCAATGACGCACCAATTGAATTAGCTAGCAGCGTGCTCGCTGACCCGATAGCAAGGGCAAATGCGAACCATGCAAGACCCGCCTTTTCATTGCGCAACCAAAACGCCAGGTGCAGCATCATGAACCCGCTTGTTGCTCGAAGCGACGACATAGCAACTCCGGCGCGAATGATTTCTGGGGTGCTCATTTCCTCGCGTTCCGCACGAGTTGCTTTGCTCGTTACTGCAGCTACGTGACGTGGCAATTTCAATGTCATTGTTGCAGCAAGCACAAACGCAATCGCCGACATCACCAGTGACAAATGTGTATCGAAGTGTTGGAGCAACACCGCAGGTCCACCTGCTACAAAACCAACAATTCCCGTGAGCCTGCCAAATTTTCCATTAGCCGACATCAATTCGGCATCGCTGTTCACCACGGTCGGCGTCATTGCCGAGCGCGAAACTTGATACACCTTGGCCAAAATCAATGACGCAAATGCCAGCGGAAACAGCAGTAATGACTGCAAATATCTGGCCATTGCCAAAACAACCAGTGCACGCAAAATTCCAACGAAAAATACCGTCATTCTTCTGCCGCCGGGAACGCGATCGAGGAACGGGCTGATGCCTTTTGACAGCACTACAAACGGGGCAAAGCTAAACGCCAAGAACAACAGCACTTTGCTTCGCGCAGCATCAGGACTAATCGACAGAAATAGTGAGTCGGCTAAAGAAACCGCAAGTGCTGCTTCACCAGCAACCATCATGATGTGAACGCGCGATAGGCGTTGTAACGGACTAGTCAGCGTTGCTATGCAACAACTTTCTCATATTTGTAGCCCAACCCGCGAATGGTTGCCACACGTGTGGGCACTGCTGGGTCTAGTTCTACCTTGGAGCGCAGTCGCTTAATGTGCACGTCAAGAGTTTTGGTGTCGCCGTAGTAATCGGTGCCCCACACGCGGTCAATCAACGTTTCGCGCGTCAGCACTCTCCCTGCATTGGCCATCAGCACGTATAACAATTCAAATTCCTTCAACGGAAGCTTGGTAACTTCGCCACGCACCGTAACGATGTGCTGCTCAGGGTCAATGGAGACATCGCCAATGCTGACCGTGCCAATTCCGACTTCTTCAATTTCTGTTGGTGTAAGCGAACTGCGACGTAAAGCCGCACGAATGCGGGCAACAAGCTCGCGAAGTCGATACGGCTTCACGATGTAGTCGTCTGCACCAACTTCAAGCCCAACCACGGTGTCAATTTCGGAACCTTTGGCAGAAACCATGATGATTGGCACTTGGCTCTTTTTGCGAATTTCGCGACACACGTCGGTGCCCGAAATTTTCGGCAGCATCACGTCCAGCAGCACAATGTCGGCTTTCACACCTTCAAACATGGTGAGAGCTTCAGCGCCATCGCGAGCAACATGCACACGGAAACCTTCGCGCTTTAAACCAATTTCAAGGGCCTCAATAAACGTCTCTTCGTCCTCAACAAGGAAGACAACGGGAAGATCGGCCGACATGGGAACTTATGGCCTAGGAATTTCGCCGGTTGCGTCGAGCCGAGCCTGGAAACGAGCAGCGCCCTTAAGTTCTGGCTTCCAACCCGTAACGATGAAACGAGTGCGCTCACCAACGTTGACTGCATGGTCACCAATGCGCTCGTAGAAGCGAGCGACCATTGCCAGTTGAACAGCAACTTGCAAGTCGATTGATTCACGAGCATGGATCTCGAAGATTTCGGCAATGAATCGGCGATGCAGTCCATCAAGGAACGAGTCCATGTCGTCAATTGCTGCAGCTTTTGCTGCGTCATGATCCTTAAATGCTTCCATGGTGGAAATAAAAAGTTGCTGAGCCTGTTCGCTCATTTTTGCGATGAGGTCACTCAGTTCAGGATCAATCTTGTGACCGTAAATGCGTCGTGCTGCTTTGCAAATATTTACTGCAAGATCTGCAGAGCGTTCAAGCTCTCCGGCAATTTTGATCATGGAGACGAGTTCTCGAAGGTCACCAGCTACTGGCGACTGCAGTGCCAATTCCTGGAAGCATTTCTCTTCAACTTCAATTGCGCGGGCATCAATTTCATCATCTGCCTGAATCAAATAGTCGGCAGCCTCTAAATCACCGGTAAGCAATACGGCAGTTGCACGTGGAATGGCTGCAATGACTGAATTGCCCAGCTGCATTACCTCGTTGCGAATTTCTTCAATCTCTTTATGAAACGTACTGCGAAGCTCTTCCACGTGACCAACCTATTCTCTCAGGGTTACGTTCAACCGAACTACAGATTACTACGAGGTAAACGAACTTGATTTATCGCACTTGAGTGGCAACGACCCACTCGTGCAACTTCTTTTGAGCATCACCAGACTCTGCAACGGAGCCAATGCGTTCCCATCGATTGTCGCTTTGTAGGAGGAAATGGGTTGACGCATCATCGAGCAAGAATTCGAGCACCGTATCGAGCCACATTCGGTGTTTTGGATGTGTAAGTGGTGCAAGTGCTTCTACACGTCCGTCCAAGTTGCGCCCCATCATGTCGGCAGAGCCAATGAGGTGCAATGGTTCGTTGTTATCGAGGCCGTGTTCAAAGCGATAAATGCGAGAGTGTTCCAAGTAACGACCAAGAATTGATCGCACCGAGATGTTTTCTGACATTCCCGCAACGCCTGCACGAATGCAACATATTCCGCGCACAACCAAATTGATTTTCACTCCCGCGCCACTTGCGCGATACAGAGCTTCAATTACAGCCGGATCAGAAATTGAGTTGATCTTGATGGTGATTTTCCCAGCGTCACCAAACGTTGATTCCTTATCAATGAGAGCAACAATACGATCCCGCAATTGATGCGGCGCAACGAGCAACACCTCATAGTCAGGTTCTTGTGCGTAACCAGTTAGGAAATTAAACAGTTCTGCGACATCGGAACCGATGGCATCTTCGCTTGTGAAAAAACCAATGTCTTCGTATAGACGCGCAGTGGTGGAGTTGTAGTTGCCGGTACCAATATGCACATAGCGTCGCATTTTGTCGGGGTCGTTGCGCACAACCAGAATGCACTTCGCATGCGTCTTCAAACCAACTAGTCCGTATGTCACGTGCACACCGGCATATTCAAGTTCTTTGGCCCACGAAACGTTTCGTGCTTCGTCGAAGCGTGCTTTCAGTTCAAGCACAACCGCAACTTGCTTGCCCATTTCCGCAGCTTTAATTAGGTGCATGGCAATGGACGAATCACCCGACGTGCGATACAACGTCATTTTGATGGACTGCACATTCGGGTCGAGCGCTGCCTGCTTAACAAAGGTTTCAACAGAAGTACTGAAGGATTCGTGTGGGTGATGCACCAGTAGTTGACGCTCGCGAATGACAGCAAATATTGACTTTTCACCCTCTTCTACAGCCTGCAATCGACCCGCAGTAAGCGGCGGCCACGGCGCATGACGAAGCTGTGAAATGTTGAGGTTTGCAAACTGATTGAGAGCAGTGAGATCAATAAACGATGCATGTCGTGAAACATCGTCAGCTTCAATTTCCAATTCGTCAATAAGTAGTGCGACGAGATCGCTTGACATCGCTTCGGGAACTTCCAATCGCACCGCTTTGCCGAAGCGACGACGACGCAATTCCATTTCCACAGCAACCAACAAATCTTCTGCGTCTTCATCATCTACTGAAAGGTCGGCGTTGCGGGTTACGCGAAATGCATGACACTGCACAATTTCCATTCCCGGGAATAAGCGCGGCAAATTGGCGCTGACAATTTCCTCGATGCTCACAAACGTGAACGAATCTGGCAATTGGAAAAAACGTGGGAATGTTTGCGGCAGTTTTACTCGCGCAAAGCGCTCTTCGCCCGACTTTGGGTCGCGCACCACAATGGCAAGGCTGAGTGCCAAGTTGGAAATGTAGGGAAACGGATGCGCTGGGTCTACAGCTAGTGGCGTAAGCACAGGGAAAATTCGTGATTCAAAGACTCCTGTGAGATGTTCGCGATCTACAGCCGACAATTCCATCCATGTTGAAATGCAAATGTTGTGTTCAGCAAGTTGTGGAATCAGTTCATCCATCCACACGCGTTCTTGTTGGGCAACAAGATTCTTGGTAATACTGCGAATGTCGTCTAACTGATGTTGTGGTGTTCGGCCATCTGGAGTTTTGACATGAACATCTCCAGCAATTTGACCTTTGAGTGCTGCAACTCGAATTTGAAAGAACTCGTCAAGGTTGCTGCTGAAAATTGAAACAAACCTGCAACGCTCTAAAAGCGGAACTCCCGTGTCGCTAGCCATTGCCAGTACGCGTGCGTTGAAGTCCAGCCAACTGAGCTCACGATTAATGATTCGAGCGTCGATGCCTGAATCGTAAGAACCGCTTTGTTGGGCGATTCGGGTTTTAAAGAAATTTCGCCAAGATGTCATTGGCTGTTTACCGAGAGTTACTCAGCGTCGTTGTAGCCGAGTTCCCACTCAACGCTGATGCGCTCACGCTCAGCATCCCGATTCACACGCTCTTGATTGCGACGGAACTGTGGGTCATTGCGAGGCAACAGCACCAAACGGGCTAGTACGCGGGCGCGGAACTCCTCGAGGAGGTTGGCGTCGCCATGGTCGCTGTAGACCTCCCAATGAGGCGATGCAGGGCCCAAATACACGATTCGGGCATGTCCGCGGGAGGGTTCGATGACTGCTGTTGCTTCTGACACAACCCTTACGATATCGCCAAAAATGGGCTATGTTGAGGCCAACCCCATGAACAATTCAATTCGGTCTACCGAGTGGATGAACGAAGGCAACTGCAGGAACTTCCCTCCTGCGGTGTTCTTCCCGGCTGATGGTGCAGGCGTTGACCGCGCCCGTTTGATTTGCACCACGTGCCCTGTTACTTCGCAGTGCCTGGAATATGCCCTTGCAGAACACATCGATCACGGCGTGTGGGGCGGATGCTCCGAACGCGAACGACGTCGCATTGCTAAGCGTCGCCGCATCGAGGTGAAGGCAGTCTCTATCTAAAGATTGCCTCAAAGTAGGCTCGCCACGTGGCATCAGGGACAAACAGCAACAACATTGCTGCCCTCGACATTGGTACCAACAGTTTTCATATGGTCGTCGCAAAAGTCGTAGACCAAGGATTCGAAGTCATCGCCCGTGAAAAAGAAAGCGTTCGCATTGGCCATGGCGCTGGTGAAATGAAAGAACTCTCACTTGAAGCAATGGATCGCGGCATTGTTTGTTTATCGCGCATGCAGCAAGTGGCCGCATCATTTAATGCCGACATTGTGGCCGTAGCAACGAGTGCAGTACGCGAAGCAAAAAACAAGGGCGAATTCATTCGCCGAGCACGGCGTGAAGCAGCAATCGACATTCAAGTTATTTCAGGTGTGGAAGAAGCTCGTCTTATTCACCTTGGAGCACTGCACGGAATTGGTCGACCAGAAGCAGCAATGTTTTTGTGCGACATTGGCGGCGGCTCCACCGAAGTGGTCATTGGCAGCGATGACGAAGAAATGCTCGCCCGAAGTTTCAAGCTTGGGGCCGTGCGCTTAACCGACAGGTTCTTCGCTTCTGAAACGCTGCACCCAAGCGCTGTCGGCAGTTGCCGTGCCTTTGTGCGTTCCACGCTGATGGTGATTCAACCCGACATCGCCGAACTGGGTTACGACATTGCTGTTGCATCGTCAGGAACCGCCGAAACCGTTGCCCGAATCATTCATGCACTTTCGGGCGAACCAGCTCCAAAGACCATGAATCGATTCGAATTCACTCGTATTCAAGTGTCAGAAACCGTGAAGGCACTTGCTGCGTGCACCACAGTCGAAGAACGACAAAAAAAGTTTGGCATCGATAAGAGTCGTGCGCAGATCATCTTGGCTGGGGCAATCATTCTCGAAGCCATCTGTGACGTATACGGCGTTGGCACGTTGATGTTTAGCGATTACGCGCTTCGCGAGGGCGTGCTCATAGACACACTTCGACGCCGTGGACTTGGTCCTCAATCGAATGACCACGACCCTGCGCTCCATAGCGTGCGTCAACTTGCGGAACGATGTGATGATCGCATTGAACATTCCGAAAGTATTGCGCGACTTGCGGTGCAGATTTTTGACCAGATGCAAACTGCCCTCGACTTGGACACCGATTCGCGAAGATTGCTAGAGGCTGCTTCACTGCTGGCAAACGTTGGAGTGGTTATTTCGCACTCCAAACATCACCTGCACTCCTATTACGTCATTCGCAATTCCGAGCTCGTTGGCCTCAGTGACCGCGAAATAGAACTCATTGCTCAAATTGCTCGCTATCACCGCAAAGGCGAACCGAAGTTGGATCATGCACCATTTGCTGCGCTGAACGAAAACGATCGCCATATCGTGCGTTCGCTTGCCGCAATACTGCGAATCTCAGTAGGTCTTGACCGCACTCATGATGGTCGCGTGAAGAAAGTGTCGGTAGACATTTCGGAAGACGATGTCATCATCGAGTTTTCATGCACCAAGAAACTGGAAACGGACCTCATTGAGTACGCAGCAAATGATCGCAAGGCGCTGCTGAGCAACGTTTTAAATAAGCGTCTGAAAATCGTTAGCTCAAAGAGCTAGAGCACAACTACGCCTGTGGCGTGTCGTTCTTTGGGGTTTCATCTTTGGCTGCGCCTGCAGACTGACCCTTTTTGAACTCTTGCTGTGCTTGTCCAAGATTGCGAGCAATCTTTGGAAGGCGCGAGCCAAACAAGGCAACAGCGATAACGATGACGACGATACCTTCCCAACCGGAGAACATGCTTACAGGGTAGCACGGGGTGCTCTACATGCGATAAGCAAGAGAGATGCTCGAATGCGTCATCAACATCAGCGAGGGAGGTAACCCCGCTCTCCTCCAGGCCCTGTCCACCACTCTCGGGTCCGACCTGCTCGATCTGCACAGCGATGCAGATCACAACCGCAGCGTGTTCACACTTGCTGGCACCGAATCCGCCAGGGTGCTCGCACGAGAAGCACTCAAAATATTCGACATTTCAAAACATGATGGTGT
>JBEGJW010000018.1:0-16262 GCA_041184445.1 Actinomycetota bacterium
GGCTTTAGGATGACCAATTTTTTGCTCAAGCATTGCGGCCATCAAATCAGGCATCGCCCACATACCTTTACCTATCTGACCACGACCGCGCATGCCAGATGAAAGACCGGTCAATACGTTACTGCGTTCATACGCGGAGAGCCAGGTCGATGTTTTCATATCGCCCTTGCGCATCATCGGCCCTGCGGTCATGGATGAATGCATCTCGTCGCCAGTACGATCTAAAAATCCGGTGTTGATGAAAGCAACGCGCTTTGATGCTTCTTTCAAACAGGCTTTCAAATTGGTGGATGTACGACGCTCTTCATCCATGATGCCTAACTTAACGGTGTTCTCTTTCAAACCAAGCATGGCTTCAACACGGCCAAACAATTCCGCTGCAAAAGCAACTTCCTTGGGACCATGTATTTTTGGTTTAACGATATACACCGAACCAGTGCGTGTATTTCCTATTGTCTGAGCTGCAGGGCGCTTCAAGTCATGCAGCGCAATCGTCGTTGTCACCACCGCATCCAAAATACCTTCAGGGATCTCTTTGCCATCAGCCAGCAGAATCGCTGGATTGGTCATGAGATGACCAACATTGCGTAAAAACAGCAATGAACGGCCATGTAGTTTTACTGTTTGTCCGTTTGCACCTTTGTACTCACGATCAGCATTCAGTGTGCGGTCAAATGTTTTGCCGCCCTTACTTACACTTTCAACCAAGGTGCCTTTTAAAATACCCAACCAATTTTCATAGGCCACTACTTTATCTGTGCCATCAACCACGGTGACGGAGTCTTCGAGATCGAGAATAGTTGACAATGCTGATTCGATGACCAGATCCGATACGCCTGCGGCATCGGTTTTTCCAATCGGTGTAGCGCGATCAATGCGGATGTCGATATGAATTCCGTGATTTTTTAATAGCACCGACGAAGGTGACGATGCTTCACCTTGATAGCCGATAAATTTTGCCGCGTCTTTCAAACCGACCGTGCTGCCATCCTTAAGCGTAACGGCCAGCTGACCTGCATTGACAACATACGCTGTTGCGTTGGCATGCGATCCACTCGCCAACGGTGCGGATTGATCTAAAAAATTTCTCGCAAATGCAATTACCTTCGCACCACGAACAGGGTTGAGCAATGCATATGTTTTTGGCACTGCTTCTGCAAGCACGAAGAACAACATCACGTTGATCACCACGCCAACCGCAACTCCTGCTGGCCCGAATAATCGACCAGCCACGATTCCCATCAGGGTTGCCTGAACGGTTTGACAGACGTTCACCGTAAGCAACAAGGGGTTCACCCACATGGTTGGTTCTGCTGCAAGGCGAACCAACGCCTTGCCCGACTTGGCACCCTTTTCCGCAAGTGCTGCAGCACGCGGCTTTGTCAACTGCGACAAACTCATTTCGGCAAGCGAGAGAAAAATAAGAACTACAAGAATGATCCCGATGCCGGCAAGCATCCAATAGTCGATTGCCGTTGGCGTTTGGGCAAATATCATTTTTCTTCTATCTCCTGAATGTGGCGGAAATTTTCTGGTGCTGCGTGACCCCAATGAAAAGCCTCAAGGTGCTTTCGCTCAAGCGCGTGCATGGCTGCTTCAGATTCTGGATTGTCGTGGTCGTTACCCAGCACGTGCAAGATTCCGTGCACGAGAAGCAAAGCGATTTCATCGTCAACCGTGCCCGCATGACGCGGAGCCTGTGCCACAGCAACGCTCGGACAAATGACGACATCGCCTAACAACAATGGCAATTCCGAAACATCGAGTGGTGCCGGCTCGGGAGATTTTGACATCGCTCCAGGGCCAGGAGTACGCGTAGCTTCAACTGCATCAAGAGGGAACGAGAGTACGTCTGTTGCATAGGCCTTGCCCATGTATTGCGAGTTCAACTCGGTCATGGTTGAAGCGTCAATGAACATCACGGTCATCTCGGTTAAACCCTTCACGCCTTCAGCACGCAATACCTCTAGTGCCAAGTTTTGCCAACGACCAAGATCAATTTCAAGATCCTGTTGCTCGTCGGCCATAAATACTTCTGGCTCGCCGTCGCCTCCAACACGCCGTGGCTTAGAAACGCCTGGACGCGATTCAGCCATGGCTTGGTGTTTGCTTTTCGTAAGCCGCAACAATGTCAGCAACGATTCGATGTCGAACCACATCGGTTGCATCCAGGTGCACAAACGTTAAATCTTTAATACCAGTGAGCACACGTTCAACTCCAAGCAACCCGCTACGACCATCGGGTACGTCAACTTGAGTTGTGTCTCCGGTGACCACCACCTTGGAACCAAAGCCAATACGCGTAAGGAACATTTTCATTTGTTCTGGTGTGGTGTTTTGGGCTTCATCCAAGATGACAAAACTGTTGTTCAACGTACGTCCGCGCATGAACGCAAGTGGTGCTACTTCAACAATCTGCTTTTCTAGATACGTCTTAGCCGTTTCTGCTCCAACCATGTCGTGCAAAGCGTCATACAGCGGACGAAGATACGGATCAATCTTTGCTGTGAGATCTCCTGGCAAAAATCCCAAACGTTCCCCTGCTTCAACCGCAGGGCGCGTGAGGATGATTCTTTGTACTCGCTTTGTATTGAGTGCCAATACCGCCATAGCAACAGCGAGCCAACTCTTTCCTGTTCCCGCAGGACCAATGCCAAAAGTGATGACGTTGTCCCGAATGGCTTCAACATATTTTCGCTGTCCAGAGGTCTTCGCTCGAACATTCTTGCCACTGCTGGTGCGCAATATATCTTCAGTCAAAATCAAACTTGGCTTCTCATTTGCTTGCACCATCACGATCGACCTTGAAAGCACCGAGCGATCCAGCGATTCACCGCGTTGCAACAGAGCAGTCAACTCTTCAAACAGACGAGAAACCACGTCGGATTGCGGGCCAGAAATTGTCACTTCATTACCGCGCACACGGATTGCCACATCTTCAAATTCGCCTTCGATGAAGCGCAAATGCTCGTCGCGTTCGCCAAGGAGTCCGCTCATGAGGTGTGCGCCGGGCACAACAAACGTGACTGCCATATCGCCCCCAAATCTAGCGGGGTTTACTGGCTAAAGAACTGAATCAGAAAGCGAACTCGGTGTTTGTTCGCTTGCAATCTGATCTTCTGCCAGTGAAGGAGCGAAATCAAGTGCGTAGTACCGCTGGACGGTGAGCGGCACCAAACGAGCTCCACCAACCTGCTTGGCCATTCGATGCATTAATTCGGCAGCTCCGCCAGTTTCATGTGGTTGATTTGACTCTGGCATGTCAAACACCAACAACGAGCCTTCGCGTGCTTCTACCGCCATTGCTTGGCGCGCCATAAACATGCTGACACCCTTTGTGACATACGACGGGTCAACAACTGCCCACACCACATAATGCACGTTGTTTGTTGCGAATTGCTGTGGGTAATTCTTTTTGAAGTAGTGCTCGCTTAACCATCGAGTCCGACGCACATCTGTTGCGATCATCGTCATAGCAACAGGCATATTGTCTTCCCACACGACCCAAGCGCGATTTGTTGGGTCCGCTAGCTGGTCATTGAATTCAAAGCGATCCAGCATTTCGTGCGTTACTGCATCTTCCGCAGTTCGTGCATATGCACGGGTATACAGCGTCCACAACTGATCCTTGAGCACCGCATCGGTGACTGGACTGTGGCGGGTAACGAACATTTTGGGGAACTCCAAACAGACCGCTTACGCGGCTACGGGTTCTCCGCCCTGCGTCCAAAGTAACCCATCCTCCGTGTAAGAAAAGGGATGCTGTACCGTTTGCCAAGTGAATTCTGCGCCTATTTCACGCCTTTCTTGGGGCTTAACTGGCGTCGGCCTGGCGTTGGCTATCGCCGTTGCAACGAGCGATTCTCAGTCCTTCAGTAATACCGCCTACCTGATCTCCACAGTTCAGGTGATGGTGTTTCTTGGGATCTCTGCCAAATTTAATAAGCCCGACAAAGTGTTGTGGCCTGCCCTATTCGTTATTGCGGTGTCTTCGTCAACTGCCCAAATATTGGATAACCAGTTTTCGAATGTGAACTTGCAAGCCATTCCCGAATCACTGTTTTTACTCGTCCAAATAACGCTGGCATTTGGCCTCTTACTCATCATCCGTCGTCGCATTGGAAGTGACCCAGTAAGCGTCCTCGGCGATGGACTGATCGTGGCACTAGGTGCTTGGTTTCTCATTTGGGTGGTTTTTCTACAACCAACATTTGATGCAAACACTTCGGTGTTGTTGGTGACAGGAATCCAGGGAGCAACTCTGGCGATTAGTGCAATCGTTTTGTTTTCACTTGCGACCTTGCTGTTCGGCGACGCATCTCGCACACCTGCTGTTTGGCTAATTGCCGGCGCAATCACGTTCACACTGGCGGGTGACTTCTTGTATGCAGCAAACGAATCTGGCCGAATAGAAATTGCTAACCAATACATCAATGCTTCATATGTGCTCTGCCTGTTTCTTTGTTCGGCAGCATTCGTTCACCAATCCATTTCCACAATCACCGAACACGGTTCTATCCGCACGCAACGACCGTTGCTCGGCCGCCTCATTGTCACCACCGCAGCACTCACCATTCCAGTTGTCGTGCTTGCGCTCACAGAAGCAGCTGATCAAACCGACCGCATTGTTCGTGCAATTTCAGTATTCATTTTGTCCATCGCGGTTACCGCCCGTGTCATTCACGCTGTGCGCGCCAACGCCAAGACACAGCGATCACTTATTCACTCCGCCCAAACCGATGCACTCACCGGTTTGCCAAACAGAAGCCTGATGCTTTCACACGTACAGAATGCACTCGAATTTGCTGAAGAAGATCAGCGCCACCCATCGGTGCTATTCATTGACGTCGATCGCTTTAAGAACATCAACGACTCACTCGGCCATCAAGCAGGTGACAACGTGCTGGTAGCGGTTGCACAGCGCTTACACAATGCTCTTCCTGATCGTTGCATCGTTGGACGCATTTCCGGCGACGAGTTCGTGATATTGGATCCTGGCACTCGCGGCACAAGCGATGCCATGATCGTTGCCGACAAGATTTTGGAAAGCTTCAACGAGCCGCTTTCTCTGCGTCAAGGCGATGTTTTTGTCTCCACAAGCATCGGCGTGGCGACATACCAAAAACATGTTTCATCAAATGCAGACGACCTCCTTCGCCATGCAGATACGGCAATGTACAGAGCAAAAGATGCTGGCCGAAATTGTGTCGCTATTTTTGACGAGTCCATGCTCGAGCGCGTTACCCAGCGTCTTGCCGTCGAAACCGCTTTGTACCGTGCACTTGAACGCAGAGAGCTGCGCCTCGTTCATCAGCCAATCGTCGATATCGAACTTGGCGATGTTGTTGGATTTGAAGCGCTCATGCGCTGGACACGTGATGACGGAAGCATTATTTCTCCAGCAGAGTTCATCCCCATTGCAGAGGAAACAGGCACCATCGTTCCTATCGGCGCTTGGGCTCTGCTCGAGGCGCTTACTCACTTACGTGGCTGGATCAATGAAGGAATATGCAGCCGCGAAGCAACCATGTCAGTAAATGTGAGTCCACGTCAACTTCACGATCCAAACTTTGTGCCTGTTGTTCACGAGGCATTGCTTCGCTCGCACATCGCACCAGATCAGTTATGGCTTGAAGTCACCGAGGGCGTGATGATTGCACAGCCAGAACAAGCCTTAGAAGCATTAACAAAACTGTGCGCACTTGGCGTTCGCGTTGCCATTGACGACTTCGGAACCGGATACTCGTCACTCTCGCTTCTCCAGAAGTTCCCGATTCAGCGGTTAAAGATTGACCGTTCATTCGTCAACGGTGTTGCCGATGATTTGAGTGCCCGCTCGTTGGTGCGCACCATCATCGCCATGGGTGACTCCCTAGGTCTTGACATGGTGGCCGAAGGCGTTGAAAGCGTGCGCCAACTGCAAGCGCTAGCAGAACTTCGTTGCGCAAAAGCTCAGGGTTATCTCATTAGCCATCCGGTTGCACCGGAGTCAATGGGTGCAACTGTTGCTTCACTTACTCAATTCGGTGAGTGGGCAAAACTACGCGGACGCAACCCGCGTTAACCCCTACTTCTTAGGCGGACGAGGAACGAAGCTGCTGGTTCGACGCTTGTATTCGTCATAGCCAGGTCGTCGCTTGGTCATGGAACGCTCCAACATTGGAACTCCAGAAACGCGAACCAAGAAAAAATTCATCAGCAAACTTCCAACAAGTCCGCACCATCCAAAACTTGCGCCAAGTGCTACAACGCCAATTCCCCACCACACACAGGTGTCACCGAAATAGTTCGGGTGTCGGGTGTACTTCCACAAGCCGGTTTGCATGACCTGACCAGCGTTTTGAGGATTGCGCTTGAAATTGGCTAGTTGCCAGTCGCCTACTGCTTCAAAGAAAATACCGAGTGCGAATAGAGCTATGCCTGCATACGCCGTAAAGGACAGCGAAGCTTGTGCATCGGAAAGTGCAATTTGCACAGGCAGTGAAACCACCATCATGATTGCACCCTGCAATAGAAACACGGTGAACAGGCTGATAATCGGAAAGCGTGCTCCATAATGCTTGCGCATTGCCACATAACGGAAATCTTCTGGCTTGCCGTGATTACGAATTCCTAGATACAGCGAAAGACGTAGCCCCCACAACGTGACAAGGGCAAGAATCACTTTCCCTAACGACGATACGTGATCAACGTTGATCGCACTCGCCCATCCAACGACAACGAAACCCAAGCCCCAAAAAACGTCGACAATTGCTGCGTTCTTCTTCAACAAACTCACGATCCACAGCAGCACCATGCTGGCGACAATGACCGTTACCGAGTTAAGCAATGTGTTTGAAATCATGAGCGCAGGCTAGTTCAGAGAAACCACTTGGTCGCGTCGTAATGCGGCTCCAGATTGTCGAACAGCCTTTCGTTTTTGCACAACTGCGGAGTGTTCCCCAACATTTGAGGTTTCCCATCCTTGAATGCCCATTCACCGCGCTGTGATGTTTCGCCTCGTACATAGCTTGAAATGGCAAATGCTCGCTCGTGAACTGACTCATTCGGCAACGAACCATGAACGGTCATCAGACCCCACACGACGAGGTCACCGGGTTCAAGCTCCACGTCAATTACCCGCGAAGGCTCGATACCAACGTGAATCAACTCGTCGTCCTGCGTAAGACCTTTCATGATCTGGCCGTCGCCATTGTCGGAAAGACCGAGATAACCCATGGTGTGGCTGCGTGGAACAATTTTCAAACATCCGTTTTCGGCGGTTGCCCTATCGATAGCGAGGCCCATGGTGACAGTGTCGCGAACGACATCTTCATAGGATTCTCTACTCTCACGAAATCGCAAGTCTTGATGGAATCGATAACCGGTCAGGCGCGCCCCAGGCGGCTTCCAGTGAATTTGCTGAGTTACTTGTTTGACATTCCGTCCAATTAGTGGTTCAAGAAGTTGCAGGTATCGAGGGTTACTTCTGAAACGATCGAAGTACGCGTCTGCCCAGGCAAACCAGTACGCCTGGATGACATACCTTTTACCAAAATGCTCCTCGGGAAGTATTTCGTAGGTCAAGTTTCCATGGCGATATGTCACAGGATGTTCAAGTGCTATCTCACGCAACTCAGCGGTCTTCCTCTGCAACTCTGCTAATTCCTTCTCGGGAAAGAAATTGCGCACGATCGTGTAGCCCTCATCGTGAAATTGTTCAATTGCCGCACTAATTGCCTGTTCACTCAACATCAATTCACCTGTTTCGTGTAGCCGTCCCAATATGGGGCTCGGAGTTTAAATTTTTGCAACTTACCTGTGGCCGTGCGCGCTAGCTCAGCTCGAAATTCGACCTTCTTCGGGCACTTATAGGCGGCGATCTTCGTTCGACAATAGGCAATCAAATCATCTTCCGTAAGCGAAGAACCCGAAGACTTCACCACCAGACCGAGCACTAGCTCTCCCCATTTCTCGTCAGGAATACCAATTACCGCTACTTCGGTGACATCTGGATGTGAGAACAGTGCATCTTCAACTTCAATGGAACTGACATTTTCTCCACCAGAGATAATGACGTCCTTCTTACGGTCACTGATTGTCAGTACGTGGCCATCGCCGATGCTTCCACCATCACCTGTGTGAAAGTACCCATCCATAATTGCCGCATCAGTTGCATCAGGTTGGTTCCAATACCCATCCATCACTGTGTTGCTACGGGCCAATACTTCGCCACTACTGCTGGTTGCAATTTGCGTTCCAATTGTTGGAGCGCCTGCTGCACTCAATACCACCGAACGCTCGGCGGGCGTTAGGTGATCCGTTTCAATACGAGGACTATTGATCGTTAACACTGGTGAGGTTTCAGTTAATCCGTAGATCTGATGAAACTGCCAACCAAGTTCGGTCTCCACTCGTTCAATGGTTTTTGATGGAGGTGGCGCGCCAGCCACAACCATCCGAACAGTTCCTCTTCCCGGAACACCAGAATCGAATTGGTGAGATGCATCAACAATCGCATTCGCAACAGCAGGCGCTCCACACATCAACGTGACTCCATGTTTGTCCACTCGACGCAGAATCTCGGCGCCATCAACTTTTCGCAACACAACATGAGTGCCACCCATGGCCGTTACCGCGTACACCATTCCCCATCCATTGCAATGGAACTGCGGCAACGTATGTAAATACACGTCGCGATCATTCACTCCCATATGCCAACCAAATGTTGCGGAATTCAACCAAAGATTTCGATGCGTGAGTTGAACACCCTTGGGGCGCGCGGTCGTACCGCTGGTGTAGTTGATGGTTGCTGTCGCATCTTCATCGGGCATCCAGGGACGTGGCTCTGTCGAATAGTCATACAGCAGTTCATCGCTTTCGGCGCCAATGACAAAGCGATGCTTTGTAGAAACGTTTTTCAATGATTCATTAAGTTCAGGATCGACGATGAGCACCTCCGCTCCGCAATGCTCCACTATGTAAGCAACCTCTTCGGCGGACAATCGAAAATTGATTGGCGCCAGAATTCGTCCGAAAGCGCTCACACCGAAGAAACTTGTGAGCAGTCGCGCAGAATTTTGACTAACCACAGCAACGCGTGCACCCTGAGAGACACCTAACTTGTCCAAAGCCGCAGCTTGCGCACGTGCACGGCGTGCCATTTCGGCGTACGTCTGCGTACCCCAAGATTCAGCCGGCTGATCTGGTTCGTCGATGAACGCCGTTCGATGACCGTACACCTGTTCAGCACGGCGCAAATGATCTACAACCGTTAACGGCACCTTCATGACGACCCCCCGGCTCGCGTGAAACGACTGCAGTTACAATAATCGCGTGGCCGAAAAATCAAAGAAACAGATCACTCTCGCTGACGCTTACAACCTCGTCACCCCCGATGACAGCCGCGAGCTATACGCACAGTGGGCACCTACATATGACAAGACCTTTATTGAGGAAAATCAATATGTCTACCCAGCCACTATCGCTGCAGTGCTCGCCAAGCACATGCCGGCAGATCGAAGTTTTAGTGTCATCGACATTGGATGCGGCACTGGCGCTGTTGGCGAAGAAGTTGCAAGGATTCGCCCGAAAAGCGTTATTGAAGGCGTTGACATATCGCCAGAAATGCTTGCGGTTGCAGCGACTAAATTGCGCACCGATGGCACCAAGGTTTACGAAGATCTCCATGAGGCCGATCTCACAGCAACGATTTACTTTGCAGCAAACTATTTTGATTTTTTAGTTAGTGCCGGAGCATTCACCATTGGACACCTTGGCGCTTATGAACTCATCGACGCAATCCAAGTATGTCGATCGGGAGCAACCATCGTTGCAGGCGTCAACCAGCAACACTGGGAAGATAACGACTTTGCCTCAGCGATTACTGAAGCGGTCAACAATAAGACCATCACTAAGCCTCAGTACGAAGAAGTTGATATCTACGCCGCAGGCAGCAAGCACTTCGGAGACAAAGCGCGCGTGGTGATTTTTAAGAAGATTTAGCTCTTCTTCTTTTCAGCCTTCTTCGCACGCTTTTCTTTCAACGTCAACTTCGCTTCTTTTTTCTGGTTGCTATTCTTATTTTGTTCTTTGTTTGCCATGATGGCTCCTTTGACACTTACAACCTAGTGCTAACGGTGCTTCAAACGAAGCGACTGCCACGAACCATCGGCAGTCCAGCCACCGTCAACTGGCAGTGACACCCCATTGATGAATCCAGATTTCGACGAATCGCACAGAAAGGCGATTGCTTGGGCTATGTCGTCAGGTTTGGCGAACCTACCCATTGGCACATGTTCCATAATGTCGGCATCGCTATAACTACCACCCGCTTGATCCTTATGGTCCATTTCGGTTTTCACCCATCCAGGACAAACGGCATTTACACGTACACCCTTTGCGCCCCACTCAACAGCAAGTGTGCGCGTGAGACCAATTAGTCCATGCTTGCTCGCGTTGTAAGCAGAACGGTCGGCCACACCTTGCAATCCTGCGACCGATGCGACGTTAACCACCGCACCGGATCCGTTTGCGATCATCACACGCCCAAACGCTTTGGCCAAAAGAAACGGGGCGACCAGATTGACATCAATAACCTTCCGATACAACTCTGCAGATGTGTCAAGTGCCGAACTGATACATGAAATACCGGCGTTGTTCACCAAAGCATCAACGCGTCCGAACTTGTCAATGCATTGTTGTGCAGCTGAATCAACAAATTGCTCATCGGAAATGTCTCCCGCAAGTGCTAATGCAGATTTGTACTCGGACGCATCTACAGACTGCAGGTCAAGCAAAACAAGACTCCAACCTTGTTCATTGAGCACCTGAGCTGTTCGGCGCCCAATTCCTTGCGCGGCACCCGTAATTACTGCAACCTGAGTCATCGTCGTCATCCCTTCAATTTCTTAACCATCAAGCTGACCATTTTCCCCGGTCGCGTCTCCAATTCTTCCATTTGGACGAAGCCCTCTCGGGCATGAAAACGAAGTGACCCATCGTTCCGGGGTTTTGTGTTGACCTCTAGCGCAAACCATTCGGCATTCGCTCTCATTTCCACCTCGCGATAGAGCGCTGCCCCAATTCCCATGCCCCGGAACTTTTCGGTCACAGCTACTCGGTCGAGGTAAATGAAATCAACTAGGCGCTCGCAGAAGTACTCATAGTTTGGACTGCCGTAGTCAGCGCCAGGCAGCAAAACCATACAGAATCCAACGATCTGATTAGACACTTCTGCAACTAATGCAATTGCTGATTGTTCATGAATCTTCGAGAGATTTGCGAGTGTCTCTTCTCCAACTGCAGGTACGTTCTCTTGATTAATTGACCACACAATTTCAAGATCAGTAACGCGTAGATCGCGAACGATGATGTCAGTCATAGTCAATCACCATAACGACAGCGTATAAACTGAAATTATTAGTACCTCGAAAATCCTCCTGTATTACAAGTTCACGCCAATAGCTGACCCTGACGCGATTCGGCTGTGGCAACGGGCATTATGTGAAGGCCTCGGATTGCACGGTCGAATTCTTATATCCAAGCACGGGATCAATGGCACCGTCGGTGGACCAATTGACCAAGTTAAAAAATATATTCGAGTGACGAAAAGTTACCCACCTTTCAAACCGATGGAATTCAAATGGTCAGATGGTGGTAAGGAAGATTTCCCCGACTTGCAAATAAAGGTTCGCGACGAAATTGTCACCTTCGGTGTTCCCAACGAAATAGTTGTAGATGAAAATGGTGTGGTCGGTGGTGGCATACACCTGAAGCCGGAAGAAGTAAATGAGCTCGTTGCTACACGAGATGACGTGGTGTTCTTCGATGGACGTAATGCATTTGAAGCGAAAATCGGCAAGTTTCGAGATGCGATCGTTCCTCAGACGGAGACCACACGTGATTTCATTGCCGAACTTGAGAGCGGAAAATACGACCACATTAAAGACAAACCAGTAATCACGTATTGCACTGGAGGTATTCGTTGCGAAGTTCTGTCGCTCATCATGAAGAACCGCGGGTTCAAAGAGATTTATCAAATTGATGGTGGGATTGTTCGTTACGGCGAGAAATACCGAGATAGAGGTCTATGGGAAGGGTCGCTGTACGTATTCGATGCGCGTCTGAATCTGGAATTCAGTCCTTCTGCATCGGTAATTGGTGAATGTGATTACTGCAATTCACCTACTAATCACTTCTATAACTGCGAACTCAGTGATTGTCGGAAGCGCTTTCTACTGTGCGATTCCTGTTTTGAACAGCACCCGACACCACGATGCCCATCACACACAGCAACACCAGCAATCCAATAAATGTCGTTAGCGGCTGAAGTCGCATATCAGAAATCACAGTTTCCGCTTTTGCTGTTGGTGGCGATAGCACGTTGAAATTTGACAAGAATGGAGCAACCGGAGACTCTGGACGATCTATATCTACGCGAATCTTTACATCCCCTGGTACCGAAATGTCGATGTCGTTCCATTCGACAACGCCATTTTCAATAGTTGAACTTCGCTGGGCAATCGCCGTTCCATCACCCGAATACAGCGTTACCAAAATGTTGCTCACCACGCCAGGTGCGGGTTTACGAGTGTTCAATACCCGTACTTGCAAAATGTTCGGGCCAGTTTGTGCTGGAACAAGCGAAGCATTTACGGTCAGATCTTCGGCGTTCCCCGTAAGGATTTGTGGAGCTGCTGCAACGGTTTTCTCGTACTGCTTGCCTACTGCTGGAGCACTGGTTGCCATGGTGGATGCAATACACAAGGCGATCAATGCCAAGGCCAAATCACCACCAACGAAGCGCGGGTGTGATCCGTTCCTAATTTTTCTGCCAGCGATGAATCCGAACATCAGCATCACCACGGTGATTGCAATTTTGCCAATAAGCCGCAATCCGTAATTGGTTGATAACAGTGAGGTAACAGTGACAGCGACGCGACCCGTAAGCAAAATCCCCGTAGCGATGACCAACGGAGCTGAAATGGTGAAGATTCGCGATGTGCTGCCCCACAGCCATCCATATTCAGGGCTGCTTCGAACCACGATGAATACCACTGCTATTACGCCAACCCATGCGCCAAGTGCATACATGTGAGCGCTGTGTATTAACAGTCCAGTGAAAGCGTTGCCTCCGACTGGCGTATGTCCGCCCATCGAAGAAATGATCGCCAATAACACTCCAACTCCGCACAGCACACGCGACAAATACTGTGTCGCTTCATCAACAATCGATGCTCGCAATTGTTTCGACAGCATGACGAGGCAATAAGCCAGCGGGATTCCTATTACTGCACGACGGCCAGGGTCGCTGGTGAATATCAGCGATATGAGATTGATGTTCGTTACGCCGACACTTGAAATGTCCAGCGCAACTAGCGCAAGCCAAATTGACGCCAATCCAATAGCCAACGGCGTCACCCATAGAGCGATTTCATCAACCAGGTTTTTGTTTGATTTCACTATTCGCACTGCAAGAAGCGAGATTCCAATCAACACAAAAATTGCAATGTCCGACATCGCCCTTAGCGCTGCTATCCACCACGAACTCGTGATTTGCTCGGATGCCTTAGACATTGGAGCTAACACTCCAACACCGAACGAAATTGTTCCAACAGTCTTATGAAGATCAGCAGGATCTACTGCCGTGAATCGAAGCAAGTATTGACCCTTTACGAGAACGGGCAGCTCTGCAACTAGTACCGTGCCAGAAACCTTCGTGCCCAACGAAAGATGCACAGTCTCGTTTCTGCCAACGAGTACCAGTTCAACAGAACTAGCACCAAGAAGCACTTTTTCGTTAAAGGCAAACTCAACTGTTGACGGTGATTGCGCGATTACCGATCCGTCAGGTATTGACGCTCCAAGGAAAGCGGCATGTGCGAAAACAGCGCTTGCCGGCAAAACAATAAAGGCGACTAGTGCTGAAGCGCACCAGCGCAACCAACGAATCATCCCTGGACTGAAGTAGCTGGAGTAAGCGTTCCGTTTGCGGAGATCTTGATCGTTGCCAATCTGCATGTACCGCAACCGTTGTCTAGCTCTTGCTTGTAACTCTCGATTTTCCCAATGTATTCGCCATGGATAGCCGCAGATCCGTCAACCGTTACTTTGTGATCGCCACTGTCTCCCACGCCACCGAACGGAACGAAGACTGATCCACCAACATTGTCGCGCGAAACCACAACGTTCTTGCACGAGCCATCGAAACAGATTTTCAATTCTTGTGAAGTCCCACGAGCCAAGGATCCCGCAATTTCAGCAACATTAAATGTGACGCCCTCTTTGCACGTTGTCGAGCACGTCCCGCAACCAGCAAGCACAAATGCAAAGAACCCGAGTAAGAAGCGTTTCATCGGACCGGTACCTGAGTGAGAGTGAATGTTCCTACCTGAATGGTGACAAACATGCCTGCTTCAATTCCACCTTGTGCATTTGCCAAAAGGATGAAATCAGTTGACCCCGCTTCTTTAGTTTTTCCGATATGACTGTGTCCGACAATGCCTGGATCAGCGTATTTGTGCCCTGCGTTATCTAAAACAAATGGAGCCGTTTGCTCATCGTGCAACGCTTCTGTCTTTGCACTATCAATCACCTGATAACGAATCTGCAACATGCCGCCGCCTGCCGTGACATCTACTCCCAAGAAGCGAACACCAAATTGATCTTCGATTTGAGTACTTACTGGCATGTTCGGAGCTACTGCAGACCGAATCTGAGATGCGTTTTGTTGAATTGGGTTCCATCCACGAACAATCAACGTTGCGCAAAACAGCAAGACCAGCGCAATAGTCACTAGCACAGTCCGATATATGGATCGAGTAGGTGCATCAATTGCAAATCGATTCGTTAATGAAGTCGTATTCATGTTTCGAAGGCTACAAGTGGCATTTCATTGACCTACAGAAGTTTTGTCTGATCATCCCATTTTGTTTGAGGGATAGTTGCCACAAATTGAGGATTATCAAAATCCAATTCTGATCCAAATCTCGTCACACTCACTGCCTGCTATTTCCAAGAGACACCCAATTTATTTCCAAGACGAATTTGAAAAGAAACATGAGCGCAAAACACATGAAAAGTTTTCAACACATTCTCACTAGCGCAAATACGCTGCGGGTTCGAATCACTCATGCAATATCTATTTGCGTCGTTGTGGCACTTGTGGCACCAGCACTTTCATTCAGCAATGTAAGCGCGGTTCATGCTGCTGCATCTGGATGCTCAACGTTTGCTACAACAGATCCTCAATCTTTGTGTATTGAAAGCTCGAGTGACGGTGCAACTGCAGAGCCGTACATCACGGGAGTGAAAGCTGGCGATCGCATCACGAAATTTGATTGGCTCATCAACGCAGATAACACCGGTGATCCATCATTTACGGAAAGCAGCGTGATTGATTGCATGCCAGCAAGTGCAGCAGTAGATCAGGCAACAGCAAGTTCGAGTCCAGCGTTATCGGTTTACCTTCATGCAGGTGGAGCGAATGCTCCATTACCTGCAGGTGAAACGTCATCGCTTGCTGATTGTCCATGGCCATCTATCCACGCTGCTCAGGGCCACTCAGAGGTAGTTGCTTCTGGAAATCAAGACGACATCGCCGCGCTTGCCAACCTTGAAGACGGCAGATATCTCATTTCTGTAACTTCGGTTGGTTTCAAAATTGACGGTGTTCACTTCACTATTGCGAACAAGGTAGTTACTTCGGTAAACGAAGAAGCAGATTCACCATTCATCGTGACCATGAATCCACTACCTAAGAAAACGACAACTTTGCGTGTTCATGTGTACAACGACAATGCATCAACCAACGGTCAATGATCAACCAACGGTCAATGGGATGGTCAGACAGAAACCTTGGTTACGTGTTTAGTTGCTGATGGCGACACACCAACAGCAATTCAAGAAAAGAATTGTCCGAATTTCACAGATGCAACACTCGTTGGCGACCCTTTGACCGACATGTCCGGGTTCTCCGTTCGCATTAACGACGTACTCGGTGCTGTCACTGCGGACGTCTATGGCAATCCACTCTGTACGCAATACCAAACCGATAGCAATGGAAATGTGCTGCTGAATAACGACGGCACACCTAATCCGATTGTCTACGGCGATGGCGGCACCACTGGTGGATCACTTGCAGGTACCGAATCCACTTGCCTTTCCGATCACTACGGCGACATCGTTATTCCAAACCTTGGACCAAACCGTTACGCAGTTTCCATTACTCCGCCAGATCCACGCAGTCACGACGGTGTGAAGTGGGTACAAACGACCACACT
>JBEGJW010000019.1:0-15713 GCA_041184445.1 Actinomycetota bacterium
CGCAAAAACTGCTCGAGTTCGGCGGCCAGTTCATCACCGCTTGGCAATGGCCCTCCACCAAACCCCGACGTTGGCATGCCATTGTCGCTGTGCATGTTGTCGAACGCGGTTTCTAGTTGGGAAAGCATGGCAAGGTGTTCGCTGTTGCCACGAACCAACTCGTCAAGCCTTTCGCGTTGTGCGTCTGCTTGATTGCGAAGTCCCTCACCACTAATCGAGATACCTCCGGTGTCACATACTGCAGCAATAAGGGCTGCTGCTGCTGCCGGATAACTCATGGAGGCCACATAATGTGGCACCTGTGCCCAGAGTCCGACAGATTGAATTCCGGCATTGAACATGGCTTGCTCGAGGACGGCTTCCATGCCTGCAGGTACATCCACTGAACTCTTAATGAATGGAAGGAGCGATGACAGATGCGCGTCCGGCGAGGTGCATGAAATTTTCACGGCACGGGTGTGTGGCGTGGCTATTGGGTAAGCACCCAATCCCAGCATTCGGCGAACATTGAGTTTTTCGCTCAGCTCTACAACACATTGTGCGAAGTGTTGCCAACGCGAATCGGGTTCTGGTCCGGTGAGTAGCAAGATCGGTTCGTTGTTTACGTCGTGACCCACCATGATGCGCGGAGCAGACCAATCGAGTTTGGTAATCACGCCATCGCGCAATTGCATAAGCGGTCGGCGCGCGCGGTAATCCACGAATGTGTCGCCATCAAATTCAATGAGCGGGATCGCGTTTGTTTCGGTAATCAGTGCTTCCATCGCAGAAGCTGCGGCGGCGCTTGCATCGATCCAACCTGTCATCATGGCAACCAAGATGGGTTGCTTTAGTTCAGGCAGTTTTCCGTCGAAATCGGGGGAGATTTTGTAGTCGGTCATTCCACGCGTCAGTGTAGGCGCGAAAGCAACTGCTCGGCTTTTTCTGCGGCAGTTTCTACCTGTGTTTTAAATGCATCAAATGCTTGTGGGTCGTGTTCTCCCATGGCGCCAGAAATATAACGGGCGTACACGCCTTCAATAATGCACGCCAATTTCCAGAACGCAAACGAAACATAAAAGTCAAGGTGTGAAATGTCACGGCCAGATGCTTGTGCGTAGCGTTCGGCAAGTTGTTGGCGATTGAGAAAACCCGGAGCAGTGGTGGTGGCAAAATTATTTGCGCCAGCATCGTCGTCTGGGCCAGTCCAGTACACCATCAACAGACCAAGGTCGGCCATTGGGTCGCCGAGTGTGCACAGTTCCCAGTCCAAAACTGCAGCGATATTTCCCTGTGCATCAATCATGCAATTGTCTAAGCGATAGTCGCCGTGCACGATGGTTGCCGGGCCTTGCTCGGGGATTCGCTTCAACAGTTCATCATGCACGCGGTCGATTGCCGGTAGTTCGCGGGTTTTTGACGCATTCCATTGGCCATACCATCGCTTTAGCTGTCGCTCGATGTATCCCTCGTGACGTCCAAGTTCGCCAAGCCCAACTTCGGCGGGTACGACTTGGTGAATTTTTGCCATGGTGTCAATAAGTGAATTGCTTGCATGCAATCGCGTTGCTTCAGTTAGTTCGCGTCGAGCGGTTTCGTTATCGCGAATGATGAGACCATCGACAAACGCCATCACGTAAAACGGCGCATCGTTCACTTCGGTATCCACACATAGTCCAAGGGCTGGAGCAACGGGAACTTGCGAATCGTGCAGGGCAGAAATAATGCGGTGTTCGCGACCCATGTCGTGTGCGCTGGCAAGTGCATGGCTCAGTGGCGGCCGTCGCAACACATAACGGTTACCTAAGGCATCGGTCACTTTGAACGTGAGGTTCGAGTGCCCACCCGCAATCAAATCAAAAGCAAATGGCGCGGTTGCTCCAGCAATGTTTGCCGACAACCATGCAGAAACGCGGTCCTCACGTATTCCGGCGGGCACTGAATGAGTCAAATCCATCACCGCCAAACTAGTCATTTCCCACAACTTTTACGAAGCCAAACTGGGCATTGGCTGTAGCGTTCCGTGCATGACCATTGACGTCACTGACGCAACGTTTCAAGTAGAAGTTCTGGATCGTTCGAATTCGGTTCCGGTCATTGTGGATTTATGGGCGCCTTGGTGCGAGCCGTGTAAAACACTCGGACCGATTTTAGAAAAACACTGTGATGCCACGAACGGGCAAGTGGTGTTAGCAAAAGTAAACGTCGATGAAAATCCGTCCATTTCGATGGCTTTTCAAGTGCAAAGCATTCCAGCTGTATTCATTATGAAAAACGGCAAGGTTCTCGACGGATTTGTAGGCATGAAACCCGAGCATGTCATTAAGGAGTTAGTAGAAGCACTGCTTCCTGAAGGGGAGGCGGCATTGCAGCCAGATGCGGTAGAGGGATTCACCGAACCTGAGCCATTTGTTGTTAACGACGACTTCGACAATGAACTTGCAGGTTTGCTTTCGAAGGTCAAGACCGACGAGCTTGCTAAGTCTCGTTATCTAGAAATCCTTGACATCATGGGTGTAGATGATCCGCGAACTGCCGGACATCGCAGAAAACTGACTGCACAACTCTTTTAACTTCGCACACATGTAGCCGTGTATCAGCGGCTTCTTGGGGCAATTCAGTGGTTCGGCGTTCGTCGGGCTGTTACCAGTGCGTTTGCGGTCCTGGTCGTTGGAGCGGGTGCGTGGTGGGTGGTTCGTGTTCCCCCTGTTCCCATTGAATCCACCATTTCCTTTACGAGTACTTCTGTTGCTCGCAACCAGAACTCTTCTCCGGATGTCACTTTTGAAATTTCGCTCAACATCGTTGTGCATGTAGCTGGGGAAGTGAAGAACCCAGGTGTGTACACATTGCCAAGCGGCGCCCGAATGATTGATGCAGTTACTGCGGCAGGAGGAGCTACAGCCCGTGCCGACCTTGAAGTCATTAACTTGGCGACGCCGCTTATTGACTCTTCGCAAATTTATGTTCCCGCAAAAGGAGTAGCGACTCACCCAACGTTTGCGCGTCCCCAGCCAGGCATCAATGGCGTTGTGTCGAGTTCAAACAGTGCGAGTGCGAATGCAGGTGGTTTGGTCAACATCAATCGCGCATCGGTGACTGAACTCGACTCACTTCCTGGAGTAGGTCCATCGACTGCTCAAGCAATTGTGGAGTATCGAGTTGCACACGGCCCATTTGGATCGCCTGAAGATTTATTGAATGTAAAAGGAATTGGCCCCGCGAAATTCGAAGCGATGCGAAAACTTGTTGGGGTGTAAATGCGTAATTACAACGCGCCAAGTACAACTGTGCTAATCGCCAACGAAAGCAACGCACCAACCCAAATACCAATTGCAAACGGTCGAACCTCTTGCAGCCATTCAGGCCAGCCAGTTACTGCCTTTCGTGTTGCGCGCAAAGCTGAAACATGTCCAACGGCAAACCACAACACCATGCTGAGAAAAAATGCCAGCAGGTATGCCGAGTTTGAAGAAACTGCAGGCACTCCAAGCATCGGCAAAACGGGTAGGGCAACTAGCAGGCACATAAATCCGAGTATTCCTAGCAACGAACCTGGCAGTGCTACCAGCAGTAATCCAACCAGCGAAATGGCGAGCGATGCTCCAACTGCAATCAGGCCGCCACGCTGGCGTACCTGTGTGCGGTGAAAAACAATCCCGTCGTGCATCACCCTGTAATCGTACGAGCAATAGCGGGCTTTTCTGGGCTATTGCATCGTCGGGTAGTCATACTCGGCATGTGCTGTGTGGCGTTGCTTCTGCATGGGGGTTTCCAGTGGTCACAACTACATTCAGCAAGGAGTGCACCATTTCGCGGCGATGCCCGAGTCGTTGAAGACCCAGTTGCAAAATTTGGTGGCACGCAAGTGGTGCTTGAAATTGAAGGGAAGCGATATCTCGCGTTGGCGCATTCGGTTGCCGGTAGACGAATTTTGGCTAGCGAGGCAGGAAATGTGATTCGCGTTGGTGGGGTGCGTGCTGCAATGCCAAGCACATCGTTACTGCGTTATGCATCTCGGCACATCGTTGGAACGTTCACCGTCGAGTTCGTAGATGAACAAATCTTTCCTGCGTCTCCTTTGTTTCGCAGTGCAAACAAAACACGTGCGACCATGCTGCGTGCATCGCAGCTCATGCCTCGTAAAGACGCAGCTCTATTCATGGGCCTGGTGATTGGTGACGACCGGGCGCAACCGCGCAGCATGATCACATCATTTCGCAAATCTGGACTCTCGCATCTGACTGCAGTTTCTGGTCAGAACGTTGCATTCGTACTAGCCGTGTTTGGCGCGTACATCAATCGTGCGCGTACCTGGTGGCGGCTTGGGCTGACGCTGTTTTTGCTTGGCTGGTTTGTGGTGATGACACGGGCAGAGCCTTCGGTTCTTCGTGCGGCAATGATGGCGTCCATGTCGGCTGTGGCGTTTGCACGTGGCCGAGAACTCTCGGCGCAACATGCGTTGGCGTATTCAGTGCTGGCTCTACTTGCCATCGATCCGCTTCTCGTGTTGTCTATTGGCATGTGGATGTCATCTCTGGCTACGTGTGGGTTGGTTTTTGTGACACCATTGTTGAAACAGCATCTGCGCATACCTCGGTGGATTAACGAACCACTCACCACAACACTTGGCGCACAATTGGGTGTACTGCCTATTTCACTGTTGATGTTTTCATCTGCGCCTGCAATTTCATTACTCACCAATTTGCTTGCTGTACCAGTTGCTGGGTTTGTCATGCTCGTAGGGCTTCCGCTTGCATTCGTGTGTGGATTGTTGATCACACTTTTCGGTCCTGCCGTAAGCCCGCTGTGCGCGGTGGCAATGCTGCCTATTCAATGTGCAACTCGCTGGGTGTGGTGGGTGGCAGTGGTGGGAGAGCGCATGTCTCCTCATGGATTGGCGAACGCGTTGTTGTGGGTGGTTTGGAGCGTTTTACTTGTGGTGCTACACCGATCTGCGAGAATACATACGTGACGGTGTATCTCATTACGGGCAGTGATTCGCGATTGGTCTCATCGAAACTCACCGACCTCACCACTGATCTCATTGGAGATGGTGATCGCAACACCATGTTCGAGAGTCACGATCTCGAGTCGGTCACCGCCGATGAGCGAGAGTCAGCAATTGCAAATGCCGTCATGGGCGCGCAAACCGAGTCGCTGTTTGGCGATCAACGTGTAGTCGTGCTTCGAGGCTTGCAAGAAGCCACTGTCGATCAACTCAAACCATTAGTGAAGTATCTCGAGCGACCACTCGAAGTTACGCACTTGGTCATTACCGCTGAAGGCAAATTGGCGAAGTCCACAACCGATGCATTGAAGGCTGCAGGCGCCACAACGTTTAACACTTCGCCTCCAAGTCGCAAGAACGACCTCACCACATGGTTCATGGAGCAGTTCACCGAAGCTGGCCTCAAGCTCGACTCTGCTGCGGTTGCATCAATCATCGAGTGGCTCGGGCAAGACCAAGCGCGATTGCCTTCGCTCATTGATGTGCTTTCGTCTACCTATGGCACTACAAAGAAACTCAGTAGCTCAGATGTCGAACCGTTCCTTGGCGATCAGGGAAGTGTGCTGCCGTGGGACTTAACCGATGCCATCGATAAGTCCGATTCCAATACTGCGCTGGTGATGTTGCGCCGCATGCTGCGCAGCGGTGAATATCACCCACTGCAAGTGATGTCGCTCTTGCACGGTCATTACACAAAACTGATGAAGCTTGATGGCCCCGACGTGCGCTCCACTCAAGACGCCATGAGCCTTATCGGTTCTAAAAGCGACTTCCAGGCAAAGAAATATCTGAGCACGTATCAGCGCATGGGCTCGCGCAATGTTTCGTCAGCTGTGCAGTTGCTGGCTCGTGCAGATATCGACTTGCGCGGAGGCAAAGACCTAGAAGAAGAATTGACGATGGAAATTTTGATTGCTCGACTCTGCCGTTTAGGCGGAGGAGCACAGCGAGTTACTTCGCGGCGTTGATCTTCTTCATCAGGCGGCTCTTTTTGCGAGCTGCCGTGTTTGGGTGAATCACACGCTTTGCCGAAGCCATGTCGAGGCGCTTTACAGCGATGCGAAGTGCTTCTGGGTTGTCATCGGTTCCGATGGTGTCAACAGCATTCTTGATACGGGTGCGAACTTCGCTCTTGGTCGCGCGATTGCGCGAGGTTGCCTTGGCGTTTGTGAGAATTCGCTTCTTTTGGCTCTTGATATTTGCCACTTCGAGTAACCGTCTTTCGTTCTGTTGTTCCGTGAATTTCGGGACTCTTTAGGCTAACAGCGACACCCACGAGCCCCCAACTGTAGAATTTGAGGGCTGAAGCGTCGTTTCTCACCCCAAACCAGCGGCCCAGCAGAACAGCATCGCCCACATGGATCTCGCCAACATCCGCAATTTCTCGATCATTGCCCATATTGACCATGGCAAGTCGACCCTCTCTGACCGCATTTTGGAGATCACCGGGGCGGTGCAGTCGCGCGACATGCGTGCTCAGTATTTGGACAGCATGGATTTAGAGCGTGAGCGCGGAATCACAATTAAGGCGCAAAACGTTCGCGTGCCATGGAAAAACAATTGGCTACACCTCATCGACACGCCGGGTCACGTGGACTTTGGTTACGAAGTCAGTCGCTCGCTTGCTGCATGCGAGGGAGTGGTGTTGGTGGTGGACGCTGCACAAGGTATTGAAGCGCAGACACTTGCCAACTGTTACCTAGCACTTGAAAGCAACTTAGAAATAGTTGCAGTGTTGAACAAGATCGACTTACCGGCAGCTGACCCCGATCGTTATGCAATGGAGATTGAAAAAGTTTTGGGCATTCCTGCCGAAGATATTTTACGAATATCTGCGAAGACAGGTGTTGGCGTACCTGAATTGCTTGATGCCGTGGTGGAACGTATTCCCGCTCCGAAGGGCGATATCGATGCGCCACTACAAGCACTTATTTTCGACTCTCAGTACGACACCTATCGCGGAGTGGTATCCAGCGTTCGCGTAATGAACGGTCGCATGAGCAGCGGCAGCAAGTTGTTGTTCATGCAAACGAAAGCAACGCATGAAGTGTTGGAAATTGGTGCGCGCATGCCGGCGCCAACACCTGTCGCCGAACTTGGGCCAGGTGAAGTGGGTTATCTCATTGCAGGAATTAAAGATGTCGGTGAAGCACGAAGCGGTGAAACGGTAACGACCTTCATTGACCCAGCGAAACAGGCGCTTGACGGATATCTCGATCCGAAACCGATGGTGTTTTGCGGCCTGTTTCCAATTGATGGCGATGATTTCGAAAACCTTCGTGAAAGTTTGCAGCGTTTGAAACTCAATGATGCATCCATCACCTATGAACCAGAATCGTCTGGCGCACTTGGTTTCGGATTCCGTTGCGGCTTTCTTGGTTTGTTGCACATGGAAATTGTGAAGGAACGTCTTGAGCGCGAATTCAACCTCGCACTGATTGCTACTGCTCCTTCGGTGGAGTACATGGTGCACAGAACAGATGGTCAGGTGTTGAAGGTAGACAACCCAGCTGACTTGCCGCTGCCGAACTACATCGCATCAATTGAAGAACCATTTTTCCGAGTCAGCATTATTACGCCAAAGGAATACACCGGATCATTGATGGAACTGTGCCAAGAGCGCCGTGGCGAATTGATCAAGTTGGAGTATCTGTCGCCAGAACGCGTGGATATGCAATACACCATGCCGCTTGCCGAAGTAGTGGTTGACTTCTTTGACCAGTTGAAGAGCCGTTCGCAGGGTTATGCCAGCTTGGACTACGAACTAGCCGGTTACCGCCCAAGTGATTTGGTGCGTGTAGATATTTTGTTGAATGCATTGCCGGCAGATGCGTTTAGCACCATCGTCCATCGCGATAAGGCTTACAACTACGGCAACCGCATGTGTGGCAAATTGCGCGAGCTCATTCCTCGACAGATGTTCGATGTGCCAATTCAGGCAGCCATTGGTGGTCGAATCATTGCCCGCGAAACCGTAAAGGCAAAGCGCAAAGACGTACTTGCAAAATGTTATGGCGGCGATATTTCTCGTAAGCGCAAACTTCTTGAAAAGCAAAAAGAAGGAAAGAAAAAGATGAAGTCGATTGGTCGCGTGGAAGTTCCTGGCGACGTATTCATCTCTGCACTCAAACTCGATGACTGAGGTTGGCCAAGCAAAGCGCGGAGGAATGTTCCGCTCGTTGAGCAATAGAAATGCGCGATTGTTTTTCGCTGGTTTGTTGTTTTCAAATATTGGGTCTTGGCTGCAACTGACGGCCACGTCAATTTTGCTGTATCGATTGACAGGTAGTTCGGTCGATCTCGGTATTAACGCGGCTTTACAGTTTTTGCCGACTCTTGTTTTGGGTGCGTGGGCTGGAGCATTCTCCGACAGGTTTGATCGCCGACGTACAACGGTGATCACCCAATCGCTCATGGCGGTGCAGGCAATTGTGCTTGGCGTTTGTGACGTAACCGGCATCATCAATGTGCGGATGGTGTTTGTACTGACAGCGCTGCTTGGGCTTATTTCGGCAATTGATAATCCTTCACGAAGAGGCTTAGTTACCGAGCTTGTGCCTGCGCATGAGATTGGTAATGCAATGTCGTTAAACACGGCCGTAATGACCGGTTCGCGCATTTTCGGTCCTGCGTTGGCAGCAATGTTGGTTGGACCGCTTGGCACGGGTTGGCTGTTCATCATTAATGGAATTTCGTATGCATTTATGTTGTATGGAATTACCGGGTTGCGTAAATCGGAAATGTTTACTCCCGAACCACGCCCCGCGGGCGGCACGCCTGTACGCGATGGCATTCGTTTCGTACGTACGCATCAACGGCTGTTTCCGTTGTTTGTTGTGTTCACTGTCGTCAGCACGTTTGCTTTCAACTACGGAGTTTCGCTTCCGAAATTGGCCGACCTCAAATGGGGGAATGCCGAATACTACGGATGGATTCTGGCAATGACCAGCGTGGGAAGTTTGATTGGTGCATTGTCAACTGCACGGTTGCACCTCACAACGTATAAGTGGGTTGCAAGTGCAGCGCTCATCCTTGGCGTCGCAAACATTGGAATGGCTATTGCGCCAAATGTGTGGGTCGCATTCGTTTGGGCGGTGCCATTAGGAGCAGGAGGAGCGGCAATGATTGCCGGTGCTAACTCGATTATCACTCACGAAGCGCCGCCCGATATGCGGGGCCGCATGCTCGCGCTGACCGCGGTCGCATTTCTTGGTTCGACCCCAATTGGTGGTCCGATCACTGGATGGATTGCTGACAATATTGGGGTTTCCTGGTCGCTTGCTTATGGTGGAATCATCACGCTTGTCGCAGGTTTATATATGTTTATCTGGCTACTCATGAAACGAATTGACCATGTCTAAATCGGTGTTGTGGTTTCGTCGCGACCTGCGTCTTACAGACAACGAAGCGCTGTGTGCTGCCGCGGGGCTAGGTGAAGTAGTTCCGTTATTTGTGCTGGATCCTCGGTTTCTGTCAACCTCTGGCGCGCCACGACTTGCATTTTTGTTTCGTAACCTGCGGGCTTTGAACGAGTCAATGGGTGGCGCACTCGTTGTGCGTACGGGCAACCCAGAAGAAGTTGTTGCTCAAGTGTGTCGCGAGTCAGGTGCCAAGCGAGTGGTGTGTGCAAAAGACTTTGCGCCGTACGGAATGCAACGCGACTCTTCAGTTGCCAGCAAACTTGCGACTGAAGGTATCGACTTTCATCAGGTTGGTTCGTCGTATGCAGTGGAACCTGGCGTGGTGCGCAAAGGCGATGGAACTCCATATGCAGTGTTCACGCCATTTTCAAAAATTTGGATTCAGCACGGCTGGCCTGCGCCGTTTGCCGTACCTGTGGTGAAGTGGCACGGTGCTCCAAAAATTTCGAGCGAGGTAATTCCGCAAGAGCCACCGTGTGCTGCGAATTTGCCCGAACCAGGTGAAGTTGCAGCGTGGAACATGTGGGAGAAATTCCGTGATACTGCGCTCGACCAATACAACGAGACACGCAATAACCCCGATGTTGCCGGAACAAGCATGCTCTCTCCGTACTTGCGATTTGGGTTAATTCATTCACGTTCCCTACTTGCAGAATTGAATGAAACAAAAGCGCATGCAATATTTCGCAGCGAACTTGGATGGCGTGAGTTTTACGCAGATGTGCTGTTCCATCAGCCACGAACGGTTCGCGAAAACTTACAGCGCAAGATGGACTCGATAGTGGTTGACACTGACGAACGCGCTCATCAACGGTTTGCATTGTGGTGCGAAGGTAAAACGGGTTATCCAATTGTTGACGCAGGAATGAAGCAACTGTTGGCAACAGGTTGGATGCACAATCGTGTGCGTATGATCGTCGCCAGCTTTCTGGTCAAGGATTTGCATTTACCGTGGCAGTGGGGCGCGAAGTATTTCATGGAGCATTTGGTCGATGGCGACATTGCATCTAACCAACATGGTTGGCAATGGACAGCAGGAACAGGAACCGACGCGTCTCCGTATTTCCGCATATTCAATCCAATTTCACAAGGCGAAAAGTTTGATCCACATGGCAAGTATGTACGTACGTGGATTCCCGAGCTTGCAGACACCCCAGATGATGTGGTGCATGCCCCATGGTTAGCGGGTTTGTTGAACCCGTATCTCGAGCCAATCGTGGACCATGCTGCCGAGCGACAGGAATCGCTCATTCGCTATAAGCAGTTATCGGTATCCTGAGAGGGATCCCCACATGCTTGACGACCGCAAAACCGCCATTCTCCGCGCAGTAGTCGAGGAGTACATCGCCACGGCACAGCCCGTGGGTTCGTCGCATATTGCCGCCTCACACGGCGTGCAGGTTTCATCTGCAACAGTTCGCAACGACATGGCGTTCCTTGAGCAAGAGGGCTATCTTGCCCAGCCGCACACGTCGGCCGGGCGAATTCCAACGGACAAGGGTTACCGATTCTTTGTAGATCATCTCACGCCAAATGGGACCCTTGGTGCGGCCGACCAAATGAAGGTTGGCGAGTTCTTCGATACTGCAACAGGAAGGCTTGAAGAAACTTTGCAGAGAACCAGCACCTTGCTTGCACAAATGACGAATTATGCAGCAGTAGTACTTGGTCCCAAAAAGGAAGTTGCTGTGGTTCGGTCGGTGCAACTTGTTGGGTTGTCGGCTCACCTAGCCACAGCAGTTGTGGTGTTGTCTAATGGTGCAGTTGAAAGCGAACCAATAGAGCTTGCATCAACTATTTCGGAAGACGAAATGCTGCGCACCACTGCACTTCTTTCTCGGTTAATGGTTGGTAAAGCACTTGGCGACATGGTCATGACTGCGGCAACTGGTGACGTAGTCGTCGATACGTTGGCGAAACAAGTACTTACAGCAATGAGTGGTCGCCGAACAGATGAGTCGGTGTTCGTAGGTGGAGCCTCTGCGATGGCTGAAGCTTTTGACGCAGTAGAAATTGTGCGGTCGGTGCTGCACACACTTGAGCAACAATTTGTGATGGTGACACTGGTGCGCGACATGTTGAATCGCGGATTGTCGGTAGCAATTGGTGCTGAGCACGGTGTTGAACCGCTAGCCGCATGCTCGGTGGTACTTGCTCCGGTAATCGCCGATGGAACCACGCTTGGAACCGTCGGCATTCTTGGCCCAACACGCATGAATTATCCACAGGCGTTGGCAACAGTCGAAGTAGTAAGCGATCGTCTCGGTCGCAGGCTTGCGGATAGCTGAGGAAAGCAATGGCTGAAGATTTTTATTCGTTGCTTGGAGTGTCGCGGGGAGCAAGCGCAGAAGAGTTGAAAAAGGCGTATCGCAAGCGTGCGCGCGAACTACACCCTGATGCAAACCCGGGTAACGCAGAAGCAGAAGCGAAATTTAAAGAAGTGTCGCGCGCGTATGAGGTTCTTTCTGACCCTGATAAGAAAGCTCGTTACGACCAATTCGGTGAAGCAGGTGTTGGTGGTTCGGGCGGCGGCGGAGACCCATTCGGTGGAGCTGGTGGATTCGGCGACATTTTCGAGGCTTTCTTTGGTGGATCATCACCATTTGGTGGCGGTCAACGGGGCCCCAGCGGACCGCCTCGTGGTCAAGACATTGAAACTGTTGCGGACATCACGTTTGAGGAAGCGGTATTCGGATGCCAGACAACGGTGAAGGCACGTACTGCAGTTCGTTGTGATGACTGTGATGGCTCTGGCGCAAAGGCCGGAACTTCGCCGACTACGTGTAGCGAATGCAACGGCGCTGGCCAAGTGCGACGAGTACGTCAAAGCATGCTTGGTCAAATGGTGACAGCGCAAGCATGCAATCGATGCAGTGGTACGGGTCAGAGTATTGCGTCGCCATGTGCACCGTGCAAGGGCGAAGGTCGCATCATCAAGGAAGTTTCATACCCAATTGAAGTTCCTGCTGGCATTGACACGGGTCAAACACTTCGACTGACAGGCAAAGGCGCGGTAGGCCAGCGAGGTGGAAGCGCAGGAGACCTATTTGTGCACATGCGTGTTGCCGATCACGATATGTATCAACGCGAAGACGACGACTTGGTAACAGACATTGAAGTATCCATTGCACAAGCTGCACTTGGATCAACCATTTCGTTGCCGACACTTGATGGCGACGAAGTGCTGGATGTTCCTTCGGGTACTCAGCATGGTCGAGAGTTTGTTCTGAAAGGTCGTGGCGTGCCTCGACTTTCGCAGGGCGGACGCTCGCGTGGTCGTGGTGATCTGCGCGCTCGAATCGTTGTGTCTGTTCCTACGAAACTGAGCGATACGGAGCGCGATCTATTGCGCAAGTACGCCGAAAGTCGTGGCGAACAGGTCGCCAATCATGAAGGCGGCATAAAGTCAAAAATTAAGTCAGCATTTTCATGATCGACATATTGCGCAAATCTTCGGCGCATGTGTTCATTAGTTCGTTGGCATCCCCTGTACTGGAGAAGGACGATGCGCACCATTTGCTAAAAGTTCTGCGCATCACCGAAAACGACATTGTGACGGTGAGCGATGGTCGGGGCAGTTGGATTACGGCAAAGTTAGATAAGCATGGCGAACTTCACCCGCTTAGCGAAATATTTGTAACGGAAGTGCGCAAACATCTGCTGTCTGTTGCCTTTGCACCTGTGAAGGGGGAAAAGCCTGAGGTGATTGTGCAAAAGCTGACCGAGCTAGGAATCGATGTAATCATTCCACTCGCGCCAACACGTAGATCAGTAGTGAAATGGGACGATGCACGCGCAGCAAAGAATGAAGATCGGCTGCGCAAAATTGCTCGCGAAGCCGCAATGCAGAGTCGTAGAACCTGGCTACCTTCGATTCACTCCATAACCCCATTGGCTGATGTGTTGGCCATGCCTGGTTGCGCAATTGCCGAACCTGGCGGAAGTGAAATCGCAAGCGAACATCACATTGTGATCATTGGCCCAGAGGGCGGATTTGCTCCTGAGGAACTCACCACTCACGTGCCAACTGTTTCATTGGGGGAATCCATCCTGCGAGCAGAAACTGCTGCAATAGTTGCTGGGGCGCTCATGGTGAGGGCTAGTAGGGAGCTTCAGTGAGTACAGCGGAAAACGAATCACTCGATGAGCTCAGTTATGCGCGTTTAGTTGGTGAACGACTTCGTCAAATTCGTCAGCAGAAGAAGTTGTCACTCAGTGAAGTGGAAAGCTCAACAAATCAAGAGTTCAAAGCTTCGGTGATGGGCGCTTACGAGCGCGGTGAGCGAATGATTTCTGTGCCACGACTTGAGCGCCTTGCTCATTTCTATGGTGTAACCGTCGATCAACTTCTTCCGCGAGACAAGCAACGCGAAGGGGACACCCAAACTAACAATGCAGCGCCGACAAAATTGCGAATCGATGTTGCCAAGCTCACATTGCGGGACGCCAAAGAGTTCAAGATGCTCGAGCGCTTATTGCGAATGATTCAGGTGCAACGACAGGACTTCAATGGCAAAGTAATCACCGTGCGCGCACACGACACCAGGGCAATTGCGGTCATTTTGGATGTTGCAGTGGACGATGTTGGCGCCAAGCTTGCCGAACTCGATCTGCTATTCGTGCCACCTACCGCGTAGTTAACGATGAATCAAGCTGCCGGCCTTCACGGCGTGTATGTACACATTCCGTTTTGTGCCAAGCGTTGTGACTACTGCGCATTTGCCACATTTACCGACAGGCACCACTTGCAGGGCGAATATGTGCAGGCATTGCGTAAACACATTCGTTCGCTTGTTACAGATGGCATGCCGGCAGCGACAAGTGTGTTTGTTGGGGGAGGTACTCCGACCATGCTTCCCGCAGAAGAACTGCTCAGTGTGATTGCGGAAATTCCTTTGGCATTGCGTGCTGAAGTGACCGTTGAATGCAACCCAGACGACATCACGCTCGACATGATGCAGCAGTATTTGCGTGGCGGAGTGAATCGAGTGAGTATTGGAGTGCAATCAACGGTTGACCATGTGTTGCAGTCGCTTGGTCGCACTCATAATCCAGAAAATGTGCAGCGCGCTGTTGCCCATGTAAAACAAGCGGGTTTCTCTACATTCAATCTCGACATTATGTATGGCGCGGCAGGTGAGTCGCTTGCGGATTGGCAACAGACTGTTGCAGACGTTGTTGCGTTAGAACCACCACACGTGTCGGCGTATGGGTTGACTATTGAAGCAAACACCCCACTTGCGTCACAGCCAGAGCGACACCCAGACGATGACGACCAAGCTGACAAATATGAGTGGGTAGACCAGCGCTTTGCTGCAGCGGGAATGTTGAACTACGAGATATCCAACTGGTCGCTTCCTGGGCACGAGTGTGCGCATAACTATTTGTATTGGATGCAGGGAAACTACGACGGCATTGGTTGCGCTGCTCATGCGCACAAAGACGGAACTCGCTGGTGGAATGTGCGTACTCCGGACCGCTATATCGAAATGATCAATGCAGGTGAGGTCCCTGTTTCGTCTAGTGAAGTACTCAATGAAGAAACTAAATCGCTAGAGGAAATGCAACTGCTCATTCGCACGCGCGAGGGTGTGCCCACTTCGGCATTTTCCCCAGACGACCGCTCGCTTCTTGAGGGTTTAATTGAATTACACGAAGACCGATATGTATTGACTCGGGCGGGTCGTCTCATGGCGAATGAAGTCAGTATTCGACTGCGCGGTTCGCAATCGAGCAGTTAGTATGTGTTGCGTAAGGGCGCGTAGCTCAGTTGGTTAGAGCACTACCTCGACATGGTAGGGGTCCCGGGTTCGAGTCCCGTCGCGCCCACTCATCGCTTAGGCAATTTACCTAATAAGGGTTATCACCCAACCTGTTGGGGCTAATACTCTCCCTTGTGATTACTCGGCGGTAACCCTCGGAGTGCTCATACCGTGCGAATCTGTATGAACTCAAACTGGTACCGCAGTAGGACCGCCCGTGATTGGGCAGCGTTTGTTGGCTGTGTATTTGTGTTCTTATTCGCAACGGCAAGTGCGCTGCATGCCTTAGATCCTCCAACTCGGGTATTTCTTCCGTATCAAGAATCTGTGACCGTAAGCGACAGAACTGGAGCTAATTGCGGCGAATGTACGTGGACCATTGAAGCTGAAGGCGTTCTGGTTTCAACACTTCCCGAATTTACGGTGACAGTTCCAAGTATTGAATTCGGAAACGTATTTACCATCGTTGTAACTGGTACCGAGACAAACGGTACTGGCAGTCGATACGTGACGGTATTCCAGATTGCGGCACCCGAAGAA
>JBEGJW010000020.1:0-22405 GCA_041184445.1 Actinomycetota bacterium
GGACCAAACGAACCCGATATTCCGCTGTACGCCAACTACCCAATTACTCGAGACAGCTTCTGGCGCAAGATGCGCCGCGACGCATTGGGAATTACTGGATACAAAATGCTTTATGGTCAATTCCGCCATCCATTTCGAAAAGACGGTTTCGGCAAACGAACACAAGCGAAAATTCTCGCCATCCAACTTGTCTTGCTCATTGCAATTTCACTTGTGTCTCACCCACTCGTGTACGTAGCGTTCTGGTTCATTCCTCAACTCACGGTGTGGCGGGTGATGAACCGGTTGCGATCCATTGCCGAACACGGTGGCTTGCGCGCAGACGACGATCGTCGAGTGACCACTCATTCAGTGCGTCAAAATCCAATTGCAAGCTTTCTTTTTGTGCCGTTCAACTTGGGCTGGCACATTGCACATCACTCAGATGCCGGAATTCCATTCCGTTCACTGCCGAAATATCACGCCGAATTGCGCAGTTCGGGTTTCGTGAACGATGTTTACGAATACCCCAATTACCGCGCTATCTGGCGAGCCCTTCGCGCCGCCTAAGGTCACATTTAATTTCCACTACGCCCGTAGTGCTAATTACTGAAGCCCTGAATACACTTGATCCCGTGACCGAACTGTTCAGGGTTGACAACCTCCACGCCAAGCCGGTGGAAGGCGACGCCGAGATTCTCCGTGGCCTTTCCATCACCGTCAACGAAGGCGAAGTTCACGCCATCATGGGCCCAAACGGCTCTGGCAAGTCCACTCTCGCCAACACATTGCTCGCCTCTCCTGAATACGAATTGGTGTCAGGCAAGATCTATTTCCATGGTGAAGAGATCACCGAGTGGCCAACCGATGCTCGAGCCAAGGCCGGCATCTTTTTGGGTTTCCAGTACCCACAAGAAATTGCTGGCGTGTCGGTTATTCAGTTCTTGCGCCAAGCACTCTCAGCGCGCAAAGGCATCGATCTTTCAGTACTTGAACTTCGACTGTCTGCAATGTCGTGGATGAAGCGACTTGGCATGGACTCAACATTCGTAGATCGTTATCTCAACGAAGGTTTCTCTGGTGGCGAAAAGAAGCGCAACGAAATTATGCAGATGGCAATTCTTGAACCAGAAGTCGCCATTCTTGACGAAACCGACTCTGGCCTCGACATCGACGCCTTGCGAATTGTTGCTGCTGGTATCCGCGAAGTTCGCAAAGAACGCCCAAAGATGGGCATCGTGTTGATTACCCACTATCAGCGTTTGCTTGATGAGTTGCAACCGGACTTCGTGCACATCATGGTTGATGGCCGCATTGTGAAGTCGGGTGGAATGGAAATTGCCGAAGAGCTCGAGAAATCTGGCTACGAGGCGTACAAGGAATAACGCCTGTCGTGTCTCTAGACGTCGCTTCCATTCGCAAAGACTTCCCTGTCTTGCATCGATTGATCAATGACAAACCACTTGTCTATTTAGACAGCGCTAACACGTCGCAAAAACCACAGGTAGTAATTGACGCGCTTTCCAACTTCATGTCACATGGATATGCGCCAATTAATCGCAGCGCATATCAACTAGCTGCAGAAGCAACCGATTTATTTGAAGGAACTCGCACAGCGCTAGCCAAGTTCATCAACGCGCCAAAAGCTCACGAAGTCATCTTCACCAAGAACGCAACCGAAGCTTTGAACTTGGTCATTTTGTCGTGGGGTCGCGCAAATATGAAGTCCGGCGACACCGTGCTGCTTACGCACATGGAGCACCACGCCAACATCGTTCCATGGCACATGCTGGTAGCCGAACGCGGTATTCAATTGCGGTGGATCCCGCTCACCAGCGATGGGCAACTTGACCTGTCGAATCTTGATTCGTTGCTCCAAGGCGTAAAAGTGTTTTCGTTCACGGCAATGTCAAATGTGTTGGGAACCATTAACCCAGTGCAACAATTATGCGCAGCAGCCCACAAAGCAGGAGCGATCGCAATAGTTGATGCCTGCCAGTCTGTTCCGCATCAGCCAACCGACGTTCAATCATGGGACGCAGACTTCGTCACCTTTAGTTCGCACAAAATGTGCGGACCATCGGGTGTTGGTGTGTTGTGGGGTCGTGAAGCACTTCTTGAAGCACTCCCACCGTTTCTTGGCGGAGGCAACATGATTGCCGACGTTCGTTTAGACGGCTTTACCACCGCAGATTTACCTGCAAAGTTTGAAGCTGGAACTCCTGCAATTGCCGAGGTCATTGCGCTTGGTGCAGCGGTGAAATACCTCGACAGCCTTGGCATGGCAAACATTCGTCGCCACGAAATTGAAATGAGTACCTACGTATTGAATTCGCTGACCGATCGATTCGGCGATGACATCACCATTCACGGACCAACTAACCCAGAACTTCGTGGCGCAACCTTTTCATTCGCTTTCCGCGGCATTCACCCGCACGACCTCAGCCAAGTGCTCGACCAATCAAATGTGTGTGTACGCGCTGGTCACCACTGCGCCAAGCCTCTGATGCGAATTCTCGGAGCCAACGCCACTGCACGTGCGAGTTTCTACCTGTACAACACCCAACAAGAGGCCGACATGCTGGCCGACGCGCTCGACAGTGCGTCAGATATCTTCTGAGTAGACCAAGGAGCGAATATGGCCGGACTTGAAGACCTCTACAGAGAAATCATCCTTGATCACTACCGCACGCCTCGCAACCGCGGCGAACTCGATGCCCCTGCCGTAAGCGCAGAAGGTCACAATCCATTGTGCGGCGACGAGATTCGTATTTTTGTCGATGTTCAAGATGGCATCGTCACCGATGTTCGCTTCAACGGCTCTGGTTGTTCAATCAGCCAAAGCTCGGCAAGCATGATGACGTCAGCGATCAAGGGCAAGCCTGTTGATCAGGTGAAAGCCATCGTGAAGAAATTCAAGTCCATGATGACCGTTGATGAAGACGAGACACCTGTCGATGAATCACTCAACCTCGGAGACTTAGAAGCACTACAAGGTGTCGTCAAGTTTCCAGTTCGCATCAAGTGCGCAACGCTTGGTTGGAACACCTTGCTTGATGCGTTGACCACTGCTGGTCAATAGCCTTCACTAGCCAACAAGGTTTGGTGCGGTTTTACCTGCAAGCACTGCAAGCGAGTTTGTCGCCGCGGTAGTTGCCATTGCTGTTCGCGTTTCAACAGTTGCAGAACCCAAATGCGGAATGAGTACCGCGTTGTCGAGGCCAAGCAAGCCTTCATGCACCTTTGGCTCATGCTCAAATACGTCGAGTCCAGCACCAGCAATCGCATTACTGCGCAGTGCGTCCACCAAAGCAGCTTCGTCAACAACGGGTCCGCGTGCAGTGTTAATGAGGTACGCAGACTTTTTCATTTTGCTAATGGTTTCTGCGTTCATGAGGTGATGCGTCTCAGGCGAATACGGGCAATGTAGAGAAACCACATCGCTCGTTGCCAACAGTTCCTCCATTGACATGTGCTTGGCGTCTAGTTCTTTGGCTGTTGCAGCATCGAGCGGTGATCGTTTCGTGTACGCGATGGTCATGCCGAACGCTTTTGCGCGACGCGCAACCGCTGCACCAATGAGGCCCATTCCAACAATGCCAAGTTGGCTTCCCTGAATTCCCGAGCCAAGCATGTAGAACATCCCCCACTGCCATGGCTCTTGCTTACGAATAACACGCTCGCCTTCTGCCAAACGGCGCGTGGTCATCAAAATAAGCGCCATTGCTATATCGGCTGTAGCTTCGGTAAGCACACCTGGAGTATTCGTCACCAGCACATTGCGTTCTTTGCAGGCAGGCACATCAATGTTGTTGTAACCAACGGCAACGTTGGACACCACCTTCAGTTGAGGGCCAGCAGCATCTAACAGTTCAGCGTCTACCTTTTCGGTAAGCAAAGAAACAATTGCATCTGCTCCTTTTACTCTCTTCAGCAACTCGTCTCGCGTAATCGAAACAGGCTCATCCCACGAAACAACTTCGTGTTCAGCTCGCAATCGTTCAATTGCAATTGTGGGAATTTTGCCGGTGATTACTACCTTTGCCATGATTACTCAGCAATCCAATTACCGAGCAAGTCCATGCCTTCTTGAATGTCTTGCTTATCGATTCCCGAGAATGCAAAGCGCACATAGTTGCGCTTTTCGCCAGCTTGCGGGCGACCAAAGTGGCGACGTGTGCAGAACGATACTCCTGTCGCATGCAGTGCTTTTTCGGCAAACACTGCCAAATCGTCAATTCCTTTGCGCTCCATAGCTTCGGTTACGTCTGGGAACAAATAGAACGCTGCTTCTGGCGAGTGGCAACTTACGCCAGGCATTGCGTTCAACATATTCACCGCAATGTCACGGCGCTCTTTCAACGTGTTCAACATTTTTGGAATTGAAGACTGATCGCCTCGCACACCTTCAACTCCGCCGTATTGCACGAAGTGCGTAGTGCACGACTCGTCGTTGGTGTTCAGTTTCGCAATCTGGTTTGCAAGTTCAGTTGGAGCAATTGCTGCACCCAATCGCCAACCCGTCATCGCGAACTTCTTTGAGAAGGTGTACAAAATGACAGTTCGCTCCAGCATTCCTGGAAGTGAGGCAATGGACTTTGAAGTTCCTGAATAACGCATTTCAAAATAGGCTTCGTCTGACATCACCCACAGGTTGTGCTTAATAGCTATCTCGGCAATTGCTTCGCGCTCTGCATCGGTTGACTCTGCGCCAATCGGGTTCTGTAGGTCGTTGTAAATAATTGCTTTGGTCTTTGAAGTAATTTGCGACTTCAAGTGATCGAGATCGATATTGAATCCGGTTGACGATGGAATGTAGCGATACGACTTTGCAACACCACCGAAGTACTCGATCTGACTTTCATAAATTGGATAACCAGGGTTTGGGTACAACACTTCATCACCCGGGTTCATCACCGTTTGAATGAACTTCGTAATTACTGGCTTGCCACCTGGTTGCACAACAACATTGCTTGGTGCAAAGTTCAATCCACGACGACCGCCGACATCTTCAGCGAGAGCTTCGCGCAATTGTGGAATTCCTGCAGCTGGGCAATAACCCGTCTTGCCATCTTTAATTGCTTTGTTCATTGCATCGACAACATTTTGTGGAGTCGCAATGTTTAAGTCACCAAGGTGAAATGGAAAAATGCGATTTCCTTTTGCACCCCATTCGGCTGCAGCAAGTGAAACAGCAAATGCGGTCTCGGTTCCGAGTCGCTCTAAACGTTCTGCAAGTGCCATCGCTAATCCCCCAGTAATACACATCTGATATATGACGCCATTTACATTACATAAAGTTGCGAGCCCTAAAAAACAAGGCTTTGCCCAGCTGCACTTATGGTTAGTCGGCCAACAGCGATTCGGGAGATGGCGTAACTACGGGGTTTCTCATGGTGAGCCATACCCCTGTCAGGGCTACCACGAGTGCCACAAGTGCCAATCGGCTTAGACGCTCACCAAACAAGATGGCACTTTCAATTGCGCTGAGTGCCGGAGTGAGGAAGAACAAGCTGCTTACTCGTGCAGCGGAATGGCGCGAGATGAGCAGCATCATCAACATCACTGCCGAAAGTGACAGCACAAACACCGACCACAGCAGCGCAAGCAGCAGTTCACCATTCAAGTGAAACTCCCACTTCTCGAACAAGCTTGACGCAACAAGTAACACAGCGCCTGCCGACACGTATTGCGCTGCAGTTCCAGTTACGAGTGGCATGTCTTTTCCACGAGCGCGCTGCACCAAAGTTCCTGTCGACATGCCAATGACAGAAATAACCATTGCAATTAATGCAGGCTTAGTTACGTCACCAAGTCCGTCACGCACTTTGTCCACAACAACGACAAGCACTCCAGAAATTCCAAGCAGCACACCTGCCCATTGGCTACGTCGCAGTTTTTCTTTCAGAATGATTCGGCCAGCAACAGAGGTAACCACCGGATGCAGCCCCGCAATTAATGCACTTAGACCAGAGGGAAGTCCTTTTTTTATTGCATAGAACACGCCACCCAAATAAATGGCATGCATGCATGTTCCGACTATTACGGAAGTTGACCACGAACCCCGTGCAAGCTTTGGAGCCCTAACAACTTTGGCAATGACATATAACAACACAGCCGCACATAACATTCGGACTGTCAGAAACGAAAGCGGCCCAGCATTTCGCGTGCTGTAACGAGCAACCACAAAACCTGTGCTCCACAACGCAACAAATATCCACGGTGTTAATCGTTCAAACGGTGTCGTTTTACTTGTCATGCTGGCTGAATGAGGTCCCACGTGTTGCCATACAGATCTTCAAACACGGCAACCGTTCCGTACACCTCGCGCCGTGGTTGCTCACGGAATACAACCCCACGTGATGTCCACTCTGCAAAGTCACGATCAAAGTTGTCGGTCTGCAAAAAGAAACCCACTCGCCCACCTGTTTGATTACCCACGCTGGCTACTTGTCGGTCACCCTCTGCACGCGCAATGAGTAACGATGCGCCTTCTCCGGCTGAAACCACTACCCAACGTTTGCCGTCGCCCATGTCGGTGTCTTCAACGAGAGTGAATCCAAGTTTTCCTACAAAGAATCCAATTGCTTCGTCATATTCACGCGCCACGTAGGTGACGAGGCCAAGGCGATTCATGTTTTCTTACGAATGAATGGGGTTTTCAACCACGAACATACGACGACGTCCGGAAACATTTGACAACGAGTCGGCAACAACGGACTTGCCAATTTCACTTGCGTAAGCAGCTTCAAAATCTGCCTGAGTATCAAACCACAGCTCAGAAACTCCATCTGGGTCACCTTCAACTGGGTTATCCACCAAATTGAATACACCTTTGCGCAAGTTTGGCAACTGCTTTGCCAATGGTGCGTGCTGCTTTAACCACCAGTTAGCAAACTGTTCGTGAGTTGCGCCTTCTGCGCGCGTGAGCAAGATGATCGCTTTAAAACTCATGATGGCTTCTTAGTGCGAGCGAATGGACGACCGCCGACAGCCAACGCAACGCTGACCACAATTTCATGGGCCATAGGTGCATCGCCGATGCAGATTTCAATCGAGTCCATTTCATTGAATGACCAGATGTCGTCTTTGTTCGTAATTGGAATGGTGAGCGATGCTCCCGGACCAGCAACCTTTTTCGTGGAAGGGATGATGTCGTCGCCCTTGATGACTACTTTGCGCACAGGGGCACCAAAACGAGGGTGAATCAATGCCGCAGCATGTTCAATTTCTCCGGCAGTTCCCACAATTGCGCCTTTGCCATATGCGGTGACTTCGCTTGCCTCAACACCAAGGGCAGCAAGCGCACGCTCTGCAAGCAATCCCGAAATCTCAGCTCCCATTGCTTCAAGAATGATGAGATCATTGTGACGCTTCCCCACAAGCGGATTATCAATCACCGCGCTAGCAACTGCTTTGCGAACGATACGACCTGTTGGTTCGCCAAGCTCGGCCTGAATGTCTTCACATGTTGTAACAATTTTACGAATGTCCATGTACTGAAACTATCAGCACAGCAACTTCATTCAGGAGTGCTCAGACTCTTTCCAATCTTGCTAAATGCCGTTCCAAATGCCTTGATTTCATTCTCGCTCAAATGATCAATCAGCCTGTTTCGCACACTCTTTACATGTGATGGTGCAATCTTTTTAAGAAATGAAAATCCCTTATCTGTTAGGTGGGCATAAGCGGTCCGACGATCCGTTTCGTCAGCAACGCGCTCAACGAACTTCGCTTTCACGACGCCTTCCATTCGACGCGTAAGCCCACTTCGTGATAGCCGAAGCATTTCTGCCAACTCGCACAATTGCATGCGATGTTCGGGGGCTTCTGACAGCATCGCCAACAATTGGTAGTCACCTCCGTCAATACCAAACTGGGCAAGGTCAGACTCGATGACTCTGTGAAGCTCTGCAGCCGTGGTAACGAATCCGCGCCAAGCCTTCATTTCGGCCTCGTTTAGCCACTTTGCGTTTGCCACATTGTCACTTTACCGTAATAGTTGCGCTCGCAACTACTTTTGCCCTATAGTTGCTATCGCAACGATCTCCGACCTGGAGGCGTTTCATCTACAAGGAGAAAATCAATGAATGCAGTAATGCTCGTAGGCAGAATTCTGTTTGCCTTCATGTTCGTAATGAGCGGATTCAATCACCTCGCCAAAGCAGAGGCAATGGCTGGATACGCCGCATACAAGAAAGTCCCAGCCCCTAAGTTGGCAAACCTTCTTTCAGGTGTACTCATGTTGCTCGGTGGACTTTCTATCATCCTCGGCGTCTACGCAGACCTCGGCGCTTTGGTGCTTGCAATCTTGCTTGTCGCTATGGCGTTGAAGATGCACGACTTCTGGAACGCACAGGGCGAAGCAAAGCAGCCAGAAATGATCGGCTTCATGAAGAACATCTCCATGGCCGGTGGCGCATTGTTCTTGTTCGCATATGCGGCAACTGCAGATTCGAACATTGGACCTGCACTTGGCAAGAGCCTGTGGTCACTAGCTCGCTAAATAATTCCGCGGCGTAGCCGCATATCAATTCGAAAAGGGCGGCCCACACGGGTCGCCCTTTTTGCTACTTCAGGTTCAACCACTCCTCTTCGCCGCGACCAAGTTCTTTTAATCGCTTCTTCACCGACAGCGGCACCTCAACGAAGTTTCCTTCTTTCACCTTTGCAGCCAATGCGCCGTTTTCGTCCCACATATGGCAGGTGTTGATCGTGCCGGCGAATTGCCTACGTCGTTGCTCTTCAAAGTTGCCATCTTCAACGGCGTTTGGTTCCCCCGAACTAGAAGCAGCAACACGCATCGACCAACCCGCCTGAATTGCAACCGGCGCCATTGCAGATAACAGCGCCGTGATGTGCGTGCATCCACGTGCTCCCGCAAACAGTTCTTTCACTTTTGCATTGAACCCGCGCGCAATTGACATGCCCTCTAGCTTTTTGTAGTGATCGGTGATGTGCGTGCATTCAAGATGTGGATGCTCATGAAACATTGCTGATGCCTTTTCAATCAAGAATGTCGGGTACACAATTTCAAGATCGACAATCATGTGATGCAACCACAATGGCTGCTCGTCACCCTTCAAATACAGGCCAGCAGGCTTTTCATCAACCACTACCCCGCGAAGCATCAAGCGGTCGGCAGCCATCCGAAATGCGCGAACCTCGTAACGACGAGTATGAATGAGTGGAAATTCTGGGTTTTCAGGGAACATAATCTGCGCTGACATGGGCGCAACGCTAACCAACTAACCTGCGCATATGACTAACGAAGAGCTCGTAAAAACCGTATGTCCAATCATTAACGACAATGGCTGGAAGTACTACTTCACTCCCAACGCCATTGAAGTTGGCAAATCAATGGGGCTGAAAGGCATGGAGTTTTACGTTGCTGGTCGCGGCGGATCGCTTGGCGACTGTGAAGGCAGCGTGGTTTCAGCTGCATTTGGCTATTTCAACCCAGTCATCATTAATGCAGCCTGGAAACTTGCGACGGCAAAACAACCGGCACGCGTCATTGGTGATGCACATTATGAAGTTGCTGCTCACTTGGGTCGCGAAAAGCTCGCGAACATGCCAGGCATCAATGAATTCACTGCCGCAATGGAAAAGGTGTTCAACGCTGCCGACCCGGACGGCCTCGCACTATTTGCAGCATTTAAGTCCATGCCGCTAGCTGAAGACACACCGGCACGCGCAATGCAACTCGCCGCTTCACTTCGCGAGTTCCGTGGTTCAGCACACCTCATTGCAATTCGCGCTGTTGGTCTTACATCTAAGCAAGCCCATTATGTGAAGCGACCAAATGATGTGAAGGGTTTTGGCTGGGGTGAAGATGATGCTCCAGTTGTAGATGATCAAGTTCGCGCACTGATGGTGCAAGCTGAAAACCTCACCGATGCATTGTGCATTCCTGCCTATTCGGTTTTGAATGACGCAGAGCGCAAGTCATTGGTGGACGGAGCTAAGGCTTTCGAAGCAGCTCTGAAGTAATTCATGGCGCATCCGCTTACGCATGTAACGCTCCGCGGAAACAAGGTTCGGCTCGAGCCACTATCGCTGAGTCATGTTAAAGGTTTGCTATCTGCTGCATCTGAGTCGCGAGAGTCATTTCGCTACACGTGGGTTCCTGAACCAACCGAAACAGAAGTAGTGAGATACATCGAAAGTGCGCTCAATGCGCACAGTGCCGGCACAGCACTTCCCTTTGCAACCATTCGAACCGACACTGAAACTGTTGTCGGTTCAACGCGGTTCATGTCCGCTGAATACTGGGCATCACCTGATGGCAAGCCTTCCGACTCGGTACGACCTAACGCCATTGAAATTGGCTCAACTTGGTTGCGCCAATCAGCCCAGCGCACATTTGTGAATACCGAAGCGAAGCTGCTGATGATGTCGTATGCATTTGAACAATTGGATGTCGACCGATTGTTTTTTAAAACCGATGCTAGAAATGCTGCTTCGCGAGCAAACATCGAGCGCGTTGGTGCAAAATTTGAAGGAATTCTTCGCCACAATATGTATTCAGTAGATGGCGCAAACGATGGCTACCGCGACTCGGCTTACTACTCGTTACTCCACGACGAATGGCCAGAAGCCAAAGCAGCATTGCTCGCTCGACTTCGCGACTGAGGCACTCGGCTAGATTTGCCCCGTGGCTTCGTCTGAAACAATGCGCGTTGGCGAAGCGATCATTGAACTTTTGGCACGTGAATACCAAGTGGACACGGTGTTTGGGATACCGGGTGTTCACAACATTGAACTCTTCCGTGGACTTCATCGTTTAGGAATTCGCGTGGTTGCTCCGCGCCATGAGCAGGGTGCTGGATTCATGGCCGATGGCTGGTCAATTGCAACTGGAAAACCAGGAATATGCGTGCTCATCTCGGGCCCAGGACTTACCAATGCGATCACCCCAATTGCTCAGGCGTACCACGACTCTCGCCCAATGCTTGTTCTTGCCAGCACAACACCAACTGATGCACTCGGCAAAAAATTTGGTCCACTGCACGATCTCGATGATCAATCAGCTGTTGTTCGCACCGTAACAGCATTCAGCGAAACCGTTACCGACCCTACGAAACTTCCAGCACTTATAGAGCGCGCGTGGAATGTGTTCACTTCCAGCCGCCCGCGTCCTGTTCACATTGCCATTCCAACTGATGTACTCGAACAATTCGTAAAGCCATTTGCACGAGTAACTATTCAGACATCGTTACCAGCTGTACATGAATCCGATATTGCGCGTGCTGCACAACTACTTGCAGGTGCAAAGCGCCCCATGATTATTGCTGGTGGCGGCTCAGTCAACGCTGGCGACACCCTCGCGCAAATCGCTAACGCAATTGATTCACCAATTGTGCTTAGCGGAAATGCAAAAGGTGTTGTTCCATCTACTCACCCACTGTGCGTAGGTTCTTCACTCGTTATCCCAAGTGTTCAAGACGAAATCGAACTGTCAGATGTGGTGCTGGTTGCAGGGTCAGAACTTTCTGATGCCGACTTATACAACGGCGGTCGTGCACTGCAGTTCACGGGAAAAGTGATCCGCATTGACATCGATGCAGAACAAATGCAGCGTCGTGTTGTTCCAAACGTTTCATTGCTCGGTGATGCACACATCACTCTCACTGCACTTGCACAAGAACTTAAGGTCTCATCATCCAATAACGGATCGGAACGTGCTGCAAACCTTCGAATGCTTGCGCGTGCAGGAGTTCGTCAAGACCTTTTGCCATGGATTGACGCAATGGAACAAACCATGCCAGAAGGAACCACGGTTGCCTTGGATTCCACGCAACTGGCATACGCGGCACACACCGTGATGGCATGCAATGCGCCACGTTCGTGGCTGGCTCCATTTGGTTTCGGCACTCTTGGTTGCGCATTACCCATGGCAATTGGTGCAGCGATCGCAGATACAACGAAACCTGTGCTTGCAATAGTCGGCGATGGAGGATGGTTATTCACCGTGGCCGAAATGGCTGCTGCAATCGATGAAGGCGTCAACATAGTGATGGTGCTGTGGGACAACCGCGGATACGGGCAAATTCGAGAGTCATTTGACGATGTTCAAGCGCCACGCATGGGAGTAGACGTTTCATCGCACGACCCATCCTTAATTGCCCGAGGCTTCGGCTGGAATGCAATTGATGTAAACACCGTTGAAGCGTTTTCAACTGCACTTTCAGAAGCTTTCGAAAATCACGGTGCGCATTTCATTCGCGTCAACGTTTCGTAAGTTATGGCAATACGGCGGTCTATAGGCAGAAGTTTCCGTTCGGTGTGGCTGGCCGTCATGGTGTCAAGTGCTGGCGATGGCATGTTTCTCACCGCATTTCCGCTTCTCGCGGCAATTCTCACCCGCGACCCCGTGCTGATTGCTGGAGTAACCATTGCCTCTCGTTTACCTTGGCTGTTGTTTTCGCTCTTCACAGGAGCACTCGCCGATCGAATGGATCGTCGCAGGCTCATGATTGGCGCTGACCTCATTCGTTTCGTCATTGTTGGGCTGCTTGGTGCTGCGATTCTCACCGACACCGTAAACATTTGGATGTTGTATGCCTCGGCATTCATGTTGGGTAGTTGCGAAACACTGCATGTGAATGCGGCTCAAGGACTAATACCCGCAATCGTGAAGCCAGATGACTTACTTGAGGCAAACGCGCGTTTTTCGAGTGGACAAATTGTTGCTGCGCAATTCATAGGCCCGCCACTGGGCGTTGTCATGTTCAACGCATCAATGTCACTTCCGTTTCTTGCAGATGCCGCAACGTTTGCAGGTTCTGCTGCTCTTATTTCCACAGTTCCAAACGAACACGCTGTTGAACCGCCAACAACAAATATCTTTGCCGACATCAAAGAGGGCCTGAGATACACGCGCGACACGTTGTCGCTGCGTCGCCTCACCGAAATTCTTGCTGTCATTAACTTCTTTTATTTTGCAGCTAACTCGCTGCTGGTTCTGTACAACGAAGACTTGCTCGGTGGCAATAAAGCCACGTTCACTGCTCTGTCAGTTGGCGCTGCTTCAGGAACTGTCGCAAGCAGATTCTTTTTGGAAAAAATCACTCACCGCTTAGGCACTACCCGCACACTCGAAGTGTCACTTTGGGCATGGGCAATTGCAACTGTTGGCCTTGCGATTGCGACAAACCCAATAACAGCGATCACCAGTCATGTGATTCTTGGCATCGGATCGGGTTGGTGGATTGCTCTAAATACCACCCTTCGTCAGCAAATCACTCCAACACGAATGCTGGGCCGCATGAACGCAGTTTCGCGCACTGTTACTTGGGGAATAGTTCCATTTGGCGCACTGTTTGGAGGAATTGCTGCTCGCATTTTTGGATTGCGCGGACCTTTCATCATTTCGGCAATCGTCATGGTTTCATATGCGGTATTTTCGCGACAACTTCTGAAGCCAGTTCGTGAAGCAGTAAAAAACCTTCAGTAATAAATAAGCCCCACCGTCACGAGCAACCATGCTTGACTAATGGCATGCGTTTGTTGCCGAAATTGAACCCGACGCGCAAAGGCATCCTGCTCGCCACGTGGGGTCTTTTCGCTGGGCTTTCATTACTGCTCGTTACCGCAGGCGTATTCAGCACGCTTGTTGGTATTCGTGCCGAACTCAAACACCTCCCCACGCTTGTAAGCGGCGGCATCACCACTGCGTATTACGCCGGATTCCTGCTTGGTTCGTGGTACACGCTTAGAGCACTTGCCCAAGTGGGGCACATCCGCGTGTACGCCGCGCTTGCATCGCTACTCAGCGCTTCGGTACTCGTGAGTGGCGTCTTTGACTCACCACTTGTGTGGATCATCATGCGCAGCAGCACCGGCTTTTGTTATGCAGGTCTGTACGTAGTTGCCGAATCGTGGCTCAATGGTCTTGCAGCAAATACCTTCCGAGGCCGTTTACTTGCTGTGTACAACGTGGTCACCGTTGGCGCTTATGGCGCGGGCCAACTGTTGGTGTTTAATTTCGATGCGCGAAACCTCACTGGGTTCGCATTCGCAGCAATGATCGCCTCACTTGCAGTGATTCCCGTCGCGATGTCGGAACAAGCCGCAACTCCAAATGTTGATAACCATGAGCACATCACGCTTCGCGAACTTGCTCGCGTTGTTCCAACCGGTGTAGGAACCATTTTGCTCGTCGGCCTCGCACACGGTGGCATGCTCGGTATGGCTGTCATCTTTGCAACTCGCGAAGGACTCAGCGTTGGTCGAATTGGTGTGCTGGTTGCTGCTTTTCAACTTGGCGGAATGGCGCTTACCTGGCCAATCTCTTCAGCATCCGACGATATTGATCGTCGCGTCATCGGTTTGCTCATCGCTCTTGGTGCAATTGTCATGAGTGTTGCAATGTTGTATCAACCTGCGAGCAGTAACTGGACCATCGTGTTGCTCTTCATTATTGGCGGCTTCAGCTTTCCGCTTTATGCAGTTGCAGGTGCGTATACAAACGATTGGGTTTCACCCGAACAAATGGGTGCTGCAGCTTCTCAGTTAGTGACGTTGTACGGACTTGGTGCAATGGTTGGGCCACTTGCCGCTGCGCCATTTCTTGACTTTCTGGGAACCGATGGCTACGCATGGTCAATCATTGCGTTCCATGCAACAGTGCTCCTCTTTTTGGTTTATCGCATTCGAGCATGGCATGCTCCAGTAACCACAAAGCATTGGGACGACGTGTCGTTCCATGGTCGCGCATTTTTCGTGCCAGCAACCATTGTTTCGCTTGGCGTGTCTAAACGCTCTAAGCCCAAAAACTTGCAGTAACCGTCACGCCCGTTGCGGTTTGCCGATTCGAACCGAAACACCTGGCGAAAACATCACGTGGGCTTCGCCAGTTGGAGCTGATAACCCTGCAGCAGTAACCAAGTTGTCGCTGAGCGTGTCAATACTTGCCGAATACAACTCCCATTGTTCATGATCAACCGGCGCATACCGAAGCCGACCGGCAAAGCCTTTTGAATACAAACCCCAGCGAGCAGAAAGAAAGTGCTCCAAATCGCCAGGCTCTTTAATTCTTTCTCCAATTGACAATTCAATACGCGACGAAGACTTAGACGGCCAGCGTCGATTTACCGAAGTCAAGAGTTTTGCTGCATTCTTTTTATGTGAAGCCTTACCCCAGCAATACGGAATGAAGTATGTTAAGCGCGCAAAAAATGCAGGAATCAACCTGTTGACGTCAAGAGAAAAGAACCATACGCCGGGAACTCCGTTTCTCTTCACATACGTTCGCACGTTCACTTCGGGAAATGAACCGAAGTACGGGACGGGCGGAATTCCTGGAAACGAGATATTGCGCATCGAAAATGGGATTAGCCCCACCCAAGCGCTTCCTTCGAAAGTGTCGACTTCAATACCTTCTGGAAGAAGGGCCTGCACCTCCTGCGGGTCATAGCGCCAATGAATATAAGCAAGGTCTCGCCATTGTTGCTTCATTACCGGATGCTTGACTGGCGCAGGGCAAATCACATGTGACACAAGGAGAACCTTACGCACACCACTAGTCACGTGCACTGCTGTACCGTGAACTTATGGCCAGATACGTCACAACAATCAATAGTTCAAAATATGGCAGATTTACGAAACTTTGCCGAGTGGGACAAGGGCGTAATAAAAGTTGAGCAAATCAATGGTTCAGGCGCAGGGTTAGGCACCATCTTTGACGTAACAGTGAAAGGTTTCGGCGGATCTACTTCCACGCTCCGCTACACGACCACCGAATATGACGCCCCAAGTAACGTACTGGTCAAAGGCGTAAACAGGTTGTTCACTTCCATCGACCGCGTAACCATCACGTCGACTCCAACTGGCTGCGATGTCATTTACGACGCAACCCTGACCGCAAACTGGATCATTGCTCCAATGAATTTGCTGTTAGGAAAAGTCTTTAACAAAATTGGCGACACCGCTACACGCGGACTTCGCAAAGTACTCGCCTAGTTACGGACAACCAAGTCCGTTTAAGTTCGCGCACTCTCTGCACAACCAAACGGCGCCCTCTGAGGTCTTCCATTCCGTTGCATACGGAGAACCGCACGATTTGCACTGCTGTTTCTCGCTTTCCACATTCAGAGAATAACCCACATACAATCTCTGCATGACAATTCACGGAGTGACTACGTACTTATGGTTTGATAACGAAGCACTCGAAGCGGCCGAGTTTTATACGTCTTTATTTCCAAATAGCAAGATAAAAAATGTTTCGCATTATCAAGCCGGTGCGCAAAAACCGGAGGGAACAGTTCTCGTAGCTGAATTTGAACTCTTTGGGCGTGAATTTGCAGCACTTAATGGCGGGCCACAATTTCCTCACTCAGAAGCAGTTTCGTTCCAAGTAGCTTGCGAAACTCAAGAAGAAATTGACCGCCTTTGGTATGCGCTCATTGCTGATGGCGGTGCGGAAAGTCAATGTGGTTGGTGCAAAGACCGCTTTGGCGTGAGTTGGCAAATTATTGCTACTCAGCTTGGCGAATTCCTCGGCGGTAGTGATCCGGAAAAGTCAAAAAAAGCCTGGGAAGCAATGATGAAGATGACGAAAATCGTCATCGCTGATCTCAGTTAGAAAAATCAACCTCAACTGCCAAAGTTGTTCCACCAACTGCACGCGGAGTTCGTTGCCAATTCCAATAGAAGTTGGTGTGTGCAATTACCTGTTCGGCACTTAACGGCGGTGTAGCCCACGAACAGTCGTCCGTGGTGTGAGCATCAGATACCAATGTTGCGTTGTAGCCACGCGCAATAGCGCCATGCAGCGTGGAGCGAATGCAGGCATCTGTTTGTGCACCACACACAATTAGCTGCTCAATCGCATGTTTCTGCAGGAGTTCATCCAAATCGGTGCCCTCAAACGAGTCTCCGAATTGCTTATGAACGACAGGCTCGTCGTCGGCGATGTGCAACTCATCCACATATGCCCAGCCTGCACTGCCCTTCACGAGTTCATCATCAGAATGCTGCACCCAAATGACCGGCACGCCAGCCTTGCGAGCACTTTCAACTAGGCCAGCGATGTTCGCTATTACTTCGTTTCGCCTACATGCATTCGCCACTACATCGCGTTGCACGTCAATTACCAGCAGCGCTGATTTCATCATCTGTTCTTTCTCAAAATGAAGCAAAACTCGTTCCCTTCAGGGTCAAGCATTACTTGGAACCAATTGGTTTGTTCTTCTACAACACCAGACACCTTTTTTGCCCCACGAGCAACTGCTAAAGCCACAGCATCATCAATGGATTCAACATCAACATCAACATGAACGCGATTCTTGACTGCTTTCGGCTCCGGAACCTTTTGGAAACCCAGATATCCAAGGCCAGGCACATCCGAAAGCGCCACCCAATCCATCGTTTCCGTACGGAGGTCAACCTCACCGCCAAGGATTTGTTGCCAAAACTTGCTCATTGCAACTGGATCATTGCAATCCATCACCACTGCAAGAAATTTTCCTATCGTCACGATGCAACCTTATCTAGCGAAATTTCAATGCGAGTTCAACCGACACCATGTCGCCTAGTGAAATACCTTCAGCTTTTCGAACTGCATTCTTTAGCGGAACCGCATAGGTTCCATTTTTTGCCCACAAAGAAGTACTAAAGGTCGTAGCGCCGATCTTGCCTGATACGGGAATCATCCCCCAGCCATATGTGACTGCCGATGCCAGTTCTTTAATTTCGCTCGCAATTGCTAACGGAACTGAAACAAAGTGATACGGAGCTGGTCCACGCCATTCCCACACGTTTGCTGAGAAAACAAAATCCACTAGTCCAAATACTCTGTGGAATCTTTACGTGTAAGTAACACTGCTGAAGGATTCGTTGCACGACGAGTACGAATTCCAAAACGCTGCGCTAAGTAGTTTGCAATAATCGCTGTAACAATTCCTGCCACTCCGGCAGCTTGCGACTCCCACACATCAGTTGCCGCATACACACCACTTACCGCAAGTGCCAACAACGCATTTGGTGCACTGGTCAACAAGATTTCTGGCACTTCGTCCTTAATCACGGACACCAACACTCCACCACCAACTGCTGACACCACTCCAACAAACACTGCAGAGACAATCGGCAGGTCGGCACGTAATGCATACGCAGTTCCGGTTACTGCAAACAGTCCAAGCGCCACTGAATTCAATAACGCAACTAGTTGATGCGCACCAGAGATTCGTCGACCAAACAAGAGAACTAGACCGATTCCCAAAAGCACAGTGACGAGATACCACGGAGTGCGCAAGCTTTCTACAGGAGTATTTCCCAACAAGATGTCGCGAATGAATCCACCGCCTAATCCCATCAACACCGCAAATGTTGAAAGGCCCACTATGTCCCAGTGGTGTTCGTCATCAGAAGATGCTCGCAGTGCTCCAACAATTGCGTTTACTCCAACCGTCAATAGCGCAAGCCACAACGGAGTCTGCGTAGCAAGGTTGGGGAGAATATTTCGCATGTAAGAAGTATTATCGAACTATGGCATCAGCTGATGGTGATCGAAGCAAGTTTTTTCCCGCAATCGAGAAGAAACACGGTGAAAAGATCAATTATTGGATCAATCGGCTTAAAGAACTCGAAACTACGAAATACCCCGAACAGATCGCTTATCTCAAGGAAGACCACGGATTTAGCCAGGCCCACGCAAACGCGTTGGTTATGTATGTCCGAGGATCAACTACGTCAAAAAAGTTTGATACTCCCGCCACCTACTTCAAAGGATTAGACCCCAAGACAGCAAAAACCATCAAAGCCATCTTTGCTGCGGTGACGGCGAAACATAAAGGCTTGGAATTGGTAATGGCGTGGAATCAGCCCATGTTGCGCAAAGGCAAGGACTACATCATTGGCGTTTCCGTTTCGAAGAATCACCTAACGCTCAACCCGTTTAGTGGCGATGTGCTTTCGCTGCACGCAAAGCGGCTTGCGCCTTTTGAAGTAAACAAAAAGACCTTCCAGGTGCCACTGGACTGGAAAGCCGACGCCAGCCTTATCGCGTCGCTGGCCAAGGCTCGAATTGCTGAATTTGAAGGCTAAATAGTTGCTATACAATACATGATTTATATATCATGTATTTATGGTCAAGAAATCAGTACCCATCGAAAGTGCACAAAACTGGACGTTTCTTTCCAACCACGCACATGTGTTGGTGTGCGTTGCGAAGAATCCAGATATGCGCCTCAGCGAAGTCGCAGAGTTGGTTGGTGTACGAGAGCGAACTGTGCACCGCATAGTTCATGAGCTAATTGACGCCGGCTATATCTCTGTTACCAAAGTTGGGCGAAACAATGTCTATGCAGTTGATCTTGACAAACCACTTCGCCATCCACTTGAAGCCGAACACAACATTCAGGCGATCGTTGCCCCTCTACTCAGGAAAGCAAAACGTTCGTGATCTTTTCCAGCATTCTCGTCGACAACATTCTGACCGCGCCAGTAATTGCCTTTGTCGTTGCGCTCATCGCCACACTCTTACGATTTGACGTTCGAATTCCAGAATCTCTGTATTCCATACTGTCAACATTTCTGCTTCTTGCTATTGGGATAAAGGGTGGCAAAGCACTTTCTACTTCTTCGCCTGAAGAGTTATGGAAGCCTCTGCTGGCTGCTATCGCCATCGGAATCATCACCCCAGTGATCGCATATGTGTTGTTCAGAAAACTGGGAAGTCTTGACATTACAAATTCAGCTGCACTCGCTGCGCACTATGGTTCTGTTTCTGCAGTCACATTCACCGTGTTGATTTCCACTCTTGACTCTCACGGCATTTCCTACGAGGGCTTCGTCTCGGGGCTACTCGCAGTTCTGGAAATAGTTGGAATCATTGTTGCGCTGTTTCTTGCCCAATGGTTTTCGGCAGGAACTGACTGGAAATCTGGTTTATCCGAAGTAATTCGCGGCAAGAGCATCGCCTATTTGATGTCGGGATTACTCATTGGTTTCATTGTTGGACCAGAGCGACTTGCGCCAACGGACCCACTATTTGTTGGATTGTTTTCAGGAGCTTTGACACTTTTCCTCATTGAGCTAGGAGCGATTGCAGCCAACCGCTTGCGCGATTTCAAAGGTGCTGGATTTCGTGTTATTGCATTGGGGATTTTTTTGCCGTTATTGAATGGCAGTCTCGGCGCCATTCTCGGTTCAGCAGCCGGAATGTCTGTTGGTGGTGTGGCTGTAATGGCAACGCTTGCAGCAAGCGCTTCGTACATTGCAGCACCCGCAGCAATTCGAATCGCTCTCTCCGAAGCAAGTCCCGGCATCTACGTAACTGCATCATTAGGAATTACCTTTCCGTTCAACTTGATTGTCGGCATTCCGTTATATATAAAAATCGCCGAATACCTGGCGTAGAATTTTTTCATGTTTCCAGTCGTTGACGATCTTCGCGCAATGGAATTCGGAACACCAGGGAAAAGCCGTGAAACGATTGTCAATTTTGTTGTTCATGGCAAAAAGCGAGCAACCGCTGGATTGGCTGCCGAATACGAAAAACAGAGCGAAGATATTGAATACATTGGCGAATGTTTGGCCATGGTTGACAATGATTCAAGACACATAGCAACTCTTCAGGTAACTCGTGTTGAGGAATCTAGATTTGCTGATGTTCCTGACGAATTCGCCCTCGCCGAAGCTGAGGGCGATTTAAATGCGGCAGATTTTCGCGCCAGTCATTATGACTTTTGGACTCGTATTGGTGAAACCATCACCGACGATACGAAGATCATTCAGATTTATTTCAATCTCCTAACTCACAGACTTAGAAAGTTAGAAGAAACCGATGTTGATTGGTTGACCCGTGCATGTCAAGACGAAGATGTGCAACGTTGGACGAAAATTCCCCGACCATATGAACGCCACCATGGGGAGTCATTCGTTAAGGACCATGCAGGAGAATTAGCTGTCTGGGTAATTGTTGATTCTCGAACACAGGAACCAGTTGGTGTTTGCAGTATTCACAACATCACTAACGGTGTAGCGAGCGTTGGGTACTGGGTGTGCAGTATTCACAACATCACTAACGGTGTAGCGAGCGTTGGGTACTGGGTGTCTCCATGGGGAAGGAAGTCGGGCGCTGCAAGCACTGCTTTACGCATCATGCCAACACTTGCGCGCAGAATCGGTAACGCACATACGCTTCAGGCAACCATTGCCGAAACGAACGCCGCATCACAACGCACCGCAGCACGTGCTGGCTTTACTTTGATCGGAAACTCCCCTGATTCATGCCCGGATGGAACTGAAGTTGCACAAGGTTTGCTCTACGAATTGCGAATTTGAGCTCGTCGCGCTGAAATCATTTTGCGTACCAAAGTTTTTGGCAACTTCCTGCCGATTGGAAACTTCAGAGTTCCCTTACTTACCTCGCACATCCACTATGGGGAAAGTACGAACAATGGTTCTTGAACCCATCAAATCCCGCAACCACTTTGTCGTCAATTTCAAATGCTGGCATTCCATAGCTAATGGTTTCATTGGCCTGAGGAACTATCGAAAGAATCGTTTTGTGCAAATGCTGCAACGTATCAAGTTGCTCACCTGAAAACTTCTTCAAATGTCGTTTTATTACTGACACACCAATAATCTAATGAGCCAGTGATTTGAAATCGACCACTTACACTGCATCTAATGGCGATTGAAGGTATTTATCGAGTCACGGCACGTGGACGCTTTAAAGACCTCAGCGAACAAGCGCACGCCTATCTCGAAAGACAACAGCCCGATCACGACATCTTTAAGTCTGCGTACACCACTGAGGGAACTTTCACTTACGACGAGAAGATCCAATTTTTTAATCTTCGATATGAAGTCCGAACTTCAGAAGGCGAAGAAGACGCGGCAAGAATCGGCGAAAAGGAAGCCACTCTATTTTTAAGGACGCTTGGCTACTCTTCGCACAAACTAAAGATCACCGTTGCGAATGTGTCCGCGATGTGGGAAGAGTAGGCGTAAACGCGCCTACGAAGCCGTAGGTGGTTTACCCGGCGCCGAAAGTGGAAACACATCGATGTCCCACCAGGCAGCCATTGGTAACGACTCAATAGTTGAAGTTGCCTCTTCTAGGTTCTCGGCAAACGTCTCGATGAATACTGTTCCCCGTGAAATCGTTGCTAAATGAATTGCTCCGATTTTTCCTGCAGCTTGAAGTTCGGCTGCCTTAGCTTGCTCCTCGGCAACTACGGAGTAGACATGCTTCATTTCAGCGCCTTGCTTAAACGTGCAGACCACCATGAACTTTTCCATTTTTGCCTCCGTGTTTAGATGAACGTGACTCAAGCGAGCCGCTCAGTGACTTATGCCAATTCTGTGACCATGGCATCTCGGGACTTACGAACTTTTGCCATCGGCAAAAGCCAATCACCTTCATGATCGCGGTAACCCAACGGCAACAACACCACTGAGCGCAGTCCGCGTT
>JBEGJW010000021.1:0-15517 GCA_041184445.1 Actinomycetota bacterium
TTGAACACTGTCAAGACGTTGTTGCACTTGCCCAACAGCGAAGCGCACTTACGTGGGTAGGACTTGAATATCGCTACATGACACCAATCTCACGCTTGCTTGAGGTGGTGAACTCTGGAGAACTTGGTGCGATCAAGATGCTCAGCATTCGCGAACACCGCTTTCCATTCCTGAAAAAGGTGAATGATTGGAATCGTTTTTCGCGAAATACGGGCGGAACGCTCGTGGAAAAGTGCTGTCACTTTTTTGATCTAATGAACTTGATCGCTCAGTCTCCACCGGTGCGTGTGATGGCTAGCGGTGCACAAGATGTGAACCACCTAGATGAGTTTTACGATGGAGAGCGCTCCGACATTTTGGATAACGCCTATGTAATTGTGGAATTCGCTAACAACATGCGCGCAATGCTCGATCTCAGCATGTTTGCCGAGGTTGGAAGAAACGAACAAGAAATTGCCGTTATTGGTAGCCATGGAAAAGCCGAGGCACACATTCCTGGGCCAGGACATATTTATGTTGGCAACAGGTCAAGCCGTGAAATTCGAAAGATCGATGCAACGATGAGTAGCAGTGTGGCTTATGCGGGTGCACATTTTGGTGCAAGCTACGTAGAAATTGACAAGTTTGTGCAAGCTATTAATAGCAATGACAAACCAGAGGTAACCGTTAATGACGGATTGTGGTCGGTAGTTCTTGGAGTTGCAGCTCACCGTTCAATCGATGAGCGCCGCGTGGTGGAGATCGCCGAATTTAATCTTCAAACGTAACTTTTGAGCCAGCCGAAATCATCTGCGCATCGGTCGGCTTGCGATAAATCAAAATCATCAAAATTCCCGCAGCCAAGTACACAACGCCATTAATTGTCCAAGCAGTGTGATACGCAGACAAGTCGAGTTTCGCAGTTTCTGTCGTCCAAATCAATGGCGATCCCGACGCAGCGGCTTCCTTTGCACGCATGCCAAGCATGTAGATCTGCTTAAACGCAGGCGCAGCAACTGTCAATGCAATCGCCGAACCAAGCGCTGTGCCAATTTGACGAGTGGTTGTATTCAACGCCGATCCCATTGCAAATTCAGAAGGTGGCAAAAACGCGGTTGCCGAGCTCGACAAAGTTGAAATGGAGAGACCAACTCCCATCCCGGTAACCAGCATCCATGGCAAATAATGAGTCACATACGCTGGCTCAGTAGTCATGAAATGCGTCAACATCAGCGTGCCAAAACTGAGCATTACTGAACCCAAAAACAACACGCGCGCGTGGCCAAGTTTCATTGCATATTTGCCTGCAAAAGGGGCGATAAATGCTGCCATTGCTGGACCGGGAAATGTTGCAAGTCCGGAGCGCACCACGCTGTAGTGCCATACCTGCTGCAACCACGTGGTGTTGAGTAGCCACATGCCAATGAATCCAATGCTGAACAACACTCCAGACAAATTTGACGCTACGACAAATGGAAGTTTGAACAACGAGAGATCAAGAAGCGGGTTCTCCACTACTTGACAACGACGGACGAACCCCGCAACTAAAAGTAGTCCGACCGCGAATGCACCACCTGTGCGCGCGTCAATGAACCCCCACTCTTCACTCTGAGAAATCGCAAGGACAACAAGCGCAACTCCCGAAAAACCGAACAGCACACTTGGGTAATCCACTTTGCGCTGAGCGTTTTCGTCTTTACTCTCGTGCAACACTTTGCGGCCCATTAGGACAGTAAAAATACAAAACGGAACGTTCACGAAAAACAAAGATCGCCAACCCCACCAATCCACCAGCACGCCACCAGCAGATGGCCCAATTGCTGCCGCAAGTCCGCCTACTGAACCCCAAATGGCAATCGCTTGTGTTCGTTTTTCAACGGGAAACTCTGGCAACACCAATGCAATGGACGCTGGTGTGAGCTGCGCGCCACCAATTGCTTGAACGACTCGTGCAAGCACAAGCATTAACGCTGATGGCGCAATTCCACACATCACCGAACCGATGCTGAAAATGGTGAGACCGCGTAAGAATGCGCGCTTACGACCAAACACATCAGCGAAACGACCAGCAGTGAGCAAACCTGCGGCATATGCAATGGAGTAAGCAGAAAAAACCCAGGCCAAGATGTTGGCTTGATCATGACCAAACGTCTCTTCAATCTTTCCGCGAGCAACAACCACGATGCTGAGGTCAAGCGACACGAGAAAAGTAGCAATTGCTGTCAAACTCAACACTCGATAAGCACGAGACATTTTGGCCATAACTACATCACCTTTCGAACAACACTTGACTTTAGATACATGGCACCAAAGCCATCAATTTTGCAATCAATATCGTGGTCTCCGTTATCGCGCACCAAACGAATATTGCGAACCTTTGTTCCCACTTTGATCGACGTTGGTCGACCCTTCACCTTGAGATCTTTCACCACTTGTACCGTGTCGCCATCTTGCAACACGTTTCCTGCTGTGTCCCGAATTTCAGATGGACCATCGGTGTCGGCGTCGTTATTTGCAGCAATAGCCAACCACTCAAATGCACATTCAGGACATGCCAACATGTCTGCTAGTTCATAGGTGTATTCACAGGAACATTTGGGACAGGAGGGCAATGTGGTCACACCACACAATAACCCTTTTGCTATTGGGTAATCGTGCTGAAGTCTTCCGAACGAGGCAGCGACAGTATTGCCTTCATCAGATTTTCTGGTGGTGCAATCATTTTGCGCGTCGTGAGATCAAAAAATGCCACCAAGCTCGAAATCTTGCATGCAAGTTTTCCATTGGCCTTAATAAATTGGTTGCGAAAGATAAATCGGGTGTTGTCTTCGCTTATGCCAGCTAGCTCATTCGTCACAGTGAGATCCTCAGCCAAACGAACTTCACGTTTGTACTCAATTTCATCCTTCAGCACAACTGGACCAAGGCCCGCACCGAAGAACTCGGTGAGCGTGTACCCATTGGCATTAAAAAACTCCATACGCGAATTCGCCGAAATGTCTAAATACGCCACATTTCGCATGTGCCCGTTTGAATCAATTTCACCCCAGCGCGAACGAATATGAATTTCAGAGCGATCGTCAGTTGCCATAGGTAGAGATTAGTGAGAGCTGAGAAAAGGTTCTACTTGGTGCTTAAGTAACGCCCATAAAGCCTTGCGAGCATCTGGTGTATCTCTATTTCTCGTCTGTGATGACTTATGAATAGACCGAACCTCACGATCTGACCAAAAAGTTCCACTCGTTCCAGGCAAAGGATTCACTGCTGCAAGCCAAGCAATGGTGTCAGCGCCCTCACTTGACGAACGCAAAATTGGTGCAGTCACTCGTCGAAAGCCAGGAATACTTTCTTGCACTCCCGGTGTGTCAGCCCAACCCGGATGCATGGCAACAAATTCGGTATGTGATTCGCTAATGGCCCACATTTCATTCAGTGTTACTTGCGCACGTTTAGCAATTGCGTACTGTTTTGAACCGTTGTACTTAGCTATGGGCATTTCAAGCGTTTCGCCGTTATTGAATGCAGGCAACGCACTGGTGTACATGCCACCTGACGAAACGGTTACTACTCGACCTCCATGCATCATTGGAAGGAGGAGTGTGGTCATAAGAAATGGACCAACTACGTGAGATGCAATCGTTTGCTCAATTCCTTGTGGCGATACCTGACGAGTATTCAATAACGCACCCGCGTTATGAATCAACACATCTATGTGACTGAATTGTTGTTGTATCGCTGCGCATGCACTGCGGACTGATTCCAAGTCCCCCATCTCTGCATGCACAAAAACTGGTTTGCTTCCCGCACATAGTGGAGTTATTTCATCAATTACGCGCGCACATTTTTCTTCATTGCGTGCAACTAAGACCAAGTTGGCGCCCGTTGGCGCAAGCTGTCGAGCAACCTCTTTCCCTAGCCCGGAAGTTGGCCCAGTGATGACAACGATTTTGCCCCGCAGATCGAATCCCGAAATTGGCTGCCAATTACCCAGCCGCTTGCGAATTGCATAACCGATTTTGGAAAAGCCAGGCACTACTGCAGCATCAAGCGCATTACTCAGAAAAGTGTTCACAGGCGCAGGTTAGAACCAATTCGATAAATCTGGGCTACCAAGGTGGCACTACGATTAGCACCACTATGCGCGCACTTTTTAAGCCATCCGCAGCACCTGGTCTGGAAATGATCGAGTGTGCAGAACCAACTCCAGGACCAAACGACGTCAAGATTCGTGTTGAAAAAACCGGCATCTGCGGCACCGACCTTCATATTGAGTCGTGGGATGCATGGGCTGCATCAGCAGTAAATGCACCGCTCATCATTGGTCATGAATTCTCTGGTCGCATTGTGGAGTTGGGCTCAGAAGTGACGTCACTTGAAGTTGGTGCGTTGGTATCGGGTGAGGGTCACATCATTTGTGGTGTTTGTCGAAACTGCCGAGCTGGCCGCCGACACATGTGCAAGAACACTTCAAGTGTTGGAGTAAATCGCAACGGAGCATTTGCCGAATACGTCGTTATTCCTGCAAGCAACGTGTGGGTTCACTCTGCAGCAGTAGATGCCGAGCTTGGTGCAATCTTTGACCCGTTCGGAAATGCCGTGCACACAGCGCTCACCTTCCCTGTTGCAGGCGAAGACGTACTCATCACTGGAGCGGGCCCTATTGGTCTCATGGCTGCCAAAGTCGCCAGACACGTTGGTGCGCGCTATGTAGTAGTCAGCGACATCAATGAATCACGATTGGAACTTGCTCGCTCAATGGGTGTTGACATTGCAGTGAATCCCATGACTTCGTCCATTGCTGCAACACAAAAAGCACTCGGCATGAAAGAAGGCTTTGACGTTGCGCTTGAAATGAGCGGTGCACCAACCGCACTTCCCGATATTTTGGACAACCTCAGCCACGGTGGTCGTATTGCTGTGCTTGGATTACCGAGCAAAGAAATCTCCATTAACTGGGCGAAGCTCGTGACTCACATGATCACCATTAAGGGAATTTATGGTCGTGAAATGTATGAGACGTGGTACGCAATGAATTCACTCATTCAAACAGGCCTCGACATTCGCGACGTCATCACCGATCGCTTCCCTGCAAACGACTGGGACAAAGCATTCGCTGCAGCACGATCTTCAAATTCAGGCAAAGTCATCATGGATTGGTCATAGGGCAACAGCATGTACACCAGTGTTAAAAACGATCTGAAGAAGACCCTCGAAGACATTCAAACTGCGGGTTTATACAAGCGTGAGCGTTTGATCGACTCTCCACAGGCATCACACGTTTTAAGCAGCACAAAAGATCTCATTAACTTTTGCTCAAACAACTACATGGGACTTGCCAATAATTCTGCGATTATCTCTGCGGCCAAAGAGTCGCTCGATATCAATGGCTTTGGCATGGCCAGCGTGCGCTTTATTTGTGGAACTCAGTCGCAACACGATGAACTTGAATCACGTTTGTCCACATTGCTGGGAACCGATGCAACCATTTTGTTTCCTTCGTGTTTCGATGCAAACGGTGGCGTATTTGAAGTACTACTCGACCAAGACGATGCAGTTATTTCAGACGAGTTGAACCATGCTTCAATCATTGACGGAATTCGTCTGTGCAAGGCAACCCGTTACCGCTACAAGAACCGCGACATGACCGACCTTGAAGCACAGCTCGTTGCGGCTCGTGGCGCTCGTCGAACACTTATTGTCACTGACGGCGTGTTCTCCATGGACGGATCATTTGCTCCGCTCAAAGAGATTTGTGATCTCGCTGACAAATACGAAGCAATGGTCATGGTGGATGACTCGCATGCCGTTGGATTCATTGGCGCAACAGGCGCTGGAACTCCAGAAAAGTTTGGTGTTCGTGACCGTGTTGACATCATCTCTGGAACACTCGGCAAGGCATTAGGCGGCGCATCTGGTGGCTACATCTCGGCGCACCAAGAAATAGTTGACTTGCTTCGTCAGCGCGCTCGCCCGTATTTGTTCTCCAACTCCATTCCACCAACTGTGGTTGCAGGTTCGCTTATTGCTCTTGACCTTGTTGCCGAAGGCGCCAACACCCGAGAAACACTCCGTGAAAACGCCAAGTATTTCCGCGATCAAATGGCTGCTGCTGGATTCACATTGCTCCCTGGCGAACACCCGATTGTTCCGGTCATGTTTGCCGACGAACACGAAGCCGTGCGCATGGCTGCAGAGCTTTTCAAACTTGGTATTTACGTTGTTGCGTTTTCTTACCCCGTTGTACCAATGGGCAAAGCTCGCATTCGAGTGCAAGTATGTGCAACCCACACCAAGGCCGACATCGATACTTGCGTTGCAGCGTTTGTTACTGCGCGCTCCACTGAATAGCTATTCCATCACGCGAAGCCTTGCCTTCAATTCGTGCGCCACGGGCAACCATTACGGGTTCAATATTTGCCCACAGCTTTGGCAACTTGTAGTGCACCACACGCGGATACAGGTGATGCAATAAGTGGTGATCGTGACCACGAATGAGCAAGGTTGACCCAAAGAACGTCGCAACACGAGTGTCGCGATAACGCTCAGTTTCTTGATGTGGGTGATGCGGATACCAGCCGAAAATAAATGCAACCCACATAAATGCAAGGCGTGTTGCTACGTACCACAGCAATAAAATTTCTGGTGCTAACCCAGCAAGTGAAAACCCAAGCAAAACGAAAAGGTCGATGAAGCTGCGTTTCGCTCGTAACTTCATGTCCTGCATATCCATTTCGGAACGAGCATCTGCACCCAATCGCTTGCCAACCCAATTAGGGATAAGTTTGCGACTTGGTGGAACAAGTGCAAACACCGGGGTAAGAAGCGACATCACCGACATTAAAACTGCAGATCCTGGAATGCGCTTTGGATCTCCTGACAACACCATGTCAGGGTCTTTTCCGGAAATGTTTGTGTGCGCATGATGTTTCAAATGTGAAAGTCGATGCTGGGTCAAACCAAAAACAAAAATCATTCCCGACATTCGACCAACGAGTTCATTTAGCCATTGCATTTTCGGGTTATCGCCAGCCACATTTTTGTGCACGCTCTCGTGTAATGGCATATAAATCATTGCCGAGCTCAGTACGCAAATAGGGAATGCAATCCACGGCGAAATTTTTCCCATAGTTGCGAGTACAAAAGCAACTGCAAACGCGGCCCAAGTAATCACGAACTCAATGATCAGGCGCCAAGACATTGTTGCCCGAAACGGCGCAACGATGTCGTTCTCCTCACGTAATTGTGCTTTGCGAATGTCAGCAGAAATTGGCTCAATTGCGTCCGTACTCATACTGAGAACCTACATCTATTCGATGCGTAGCCCCGAAATGGCACGTGAAATAACCAACTGCTGAATCTCTGAGGTGCCCTCAAAAATGGTGTGAATCTTCGCGTCACGGTGCCAGCGCTCTACTGGGTATTCGCGTGTGTAGCCATAGCCACCCAAGATTTGGATTGCATCTTCTGTTACACGAACCGACATTTCAGATGCGAAGTACTTGCTTTGTGAACCTTCGGCATTCTTGTAGCCGCCGTTTTTTGCAAGCCACGATGCGCGCCAGATGAGCAAACGTGCTGCATCAATTTGGGTAATCATGTTGGCAAGTTTGAACGCAATTGCTTGGTTCATGATGATTGGCTTACCGAATGCGTGACGTTCTTTTGCGTAATCCAATGCATATTCATATGCAGCACGTGCAACACCAAGTGCTTGTGCACCTACTGCCGGGCGAGTTGCTTCAAAGGTTGCCATTGCAGGCTGCTTGCCGCTTGACGTTCCTTCGCGGTAACGAGCAAGTTTGGCATCGAGCTTTTCTTTTCCGCCCAACAAGCAACGACCAGGTACACGCACATTGTCGAGCACCACTTCTGCTGTATGGCTCGCACGAATTCCGTGCTTCATGTATTTCTGACCCTGTGACAAACCTTTTGTTCCCGGAGGAATAATGAAGCTCGCCTGACCACGACCCTTGAGCTCTGGGTCAACTGCAGCAACAACCACGTGCACGTTGGCTATTCCACCGTTGGTGATCCAAGCCTTCGTTCCGTTAATAACCCACTCGTCATTTGCTTCGTCGTACACCGCACGCGTGCGCAAGTTCGACACGTCACTACCTGCGTCAGGTTCGCTCACACAAAATGCGCCAAGCTTCACATCGTCTGCTGTTCCATAGCACTGTGGAACCCACTCCATCATTTGTTCTGGTGTTCCGTTGCCTGCAATACCGGCTGCGGCAAGACCTGAACCCATAATTGCCATGCCTATACCAGCATCGCCCCAGAACATTTCCTCAATTGCAACCACCATGGTGAGGCCAGTTGGGTCGGCCATTGCGTTCATGATGAAATCCAGACCGTACAAACCAATCTTCGCTGCCTCTTGCACAACAGGCCATGGGAATTCTTCTTTTTCATCCCACTCATGTGCAGCAGGACGAATGGTGTCCACCGCGAACTGGTGAACCCAGTCCTTCAGTTGAAGTTGGTCATCATTGAGTGCAAGTGAAAATTCAGCCATGCGCACAAGTTACCGCACGGTAAGCGCCACCGCTACTTCGTGCGAGTAACGGGAATTTGCAACAATGCAGGCGCAATCGACTCCAAAATCAACTTTGCACCTGGTTTGTATACGTGTACGCCATCCCATCGATAGCTCAAACTATTGGCAACCTTCGGGTCTGAGCACCATTCCTTCGGGCCGCTCACGAAGTACACGCCATCATTTTCAGGGGCGGCAACTTCACGCATCAACGCATTCAGATGTCCCGTGCGCGAATCGTCACCACGCTGCGGCAATGGTGGAACTGGTCCACCTTTTGATTCAACCGGTCGCATACATGCAACTTCAAGTAAGGCAACGGCGACATTTTGCTTACGCAATGCATCGATGCCTCTCTGCAATTGCGTTTTGAAAATCGTGTCCGCAGGAACAGTATTCAATTTGAATAAAAGGCTGTTGATCTGCAAGTCCATAACTTCCCACGCACCAATAACAACAAGTGCAACATCTGCACGAGACGAAGCAGCGGTCTTCGCCCACTTTGTTTCAAACCCAGAACAATTGGCAAAATTGCGACGGAACTTCCCTGTTTCACCACCAATGCCAACACCTCGGTCGTACACACCACAACCATCGATCGAGCCGTCAGTGATACTGAATGTCTTTTCGATGCCACTTGGTTTGTTGATGGCTATGGCATGCGCTTGAGAGTCGCCAACAATCAGCAGTCGTCGTGGAAGCTTTGCCAAGGTCGTGCTGGTTGCTGGAGTGTTAGCCAGTGTGGTGGCCGGTGATGGAATGCTCGTTGGCACTACAAACACCACGTCTGCATTTCCCGTATCAACTGAAACATCTCGCGCCTGAATTCCTGACAACTGCACGCTCGACACACCAACTAGCGCAACAACCACTGCGGAAAGTACAACGGGTAGACGACGGCGCATGGCGGACAATTGTTGCCGTTGACGAAGCCAATTGCCAATCGCTCCTTTTCGCGTCGGCACTTCAATGAATTGATAAACAAACTCATTCACGATGACCGTTGCACAAAGTGCGTACGCAAGACGGGTTGATGACAACCGTGCACTCGTAACCACAAAAATTGGCCAATGCCATAAATACAATCCATAGGAACGGCGACCAATTTCGACCAGCAACGGAATCGACAGCACTTTTTTAACCTGCGAATTGCCCGAACGCACGACCACCGCAATGATGACCGCCGATGCAATTGTTGCAGCAGCGAGACCACCAACATATAAAAGCTCATCGGCAGCATGAATGAAGGCGGCGATGTAGCCAAGTACTGCGAACGCGGCTAATGCAAACGCATCTGAAACACAGGATCGAGTTTTTGCAAACCTATTTACTGCTTTCTTCCATGGTCGCCAAGCGCAGGCCAATGCTGCTCCAAGCAACAACCCGCTCGATCGAGTAAGCGTGCTGAGATACAAAAAGTTGATGCGAGTTTCATTGTCAGCAATAAATGCCAGTGCGGTACCCACCATCACCCCTGCAGCCAAAAGCCCAATAGCTACTGCGGAAATCCAACGTGGAATGCGCTTGTTACCCAACACAAACGTGAACACAACGGGCCACAGCACATACCACTGCTCCTCTACTGCAAGCGACCAGAGGTGGCGGAGCATGGGCAATGAGTTCGCAGCAAAATACGGCGTTTCAACAAAGTAGATCTGCCACCAATTAGAGAAATAGGCAAGTGCTGGCACTACATCGCGACGAAAATCTGCTGCGGAGTCTTTTGCAAAAAATGTCACTGCCACAAGTGCAACAACCAACATGGTGAATAGTGCCGGCAGCAACCGACGTGCCCGCCGAATCCAAAATTGTTTAAGGCTCACCTTGCCCGACACATGCTGTTCATCAATCAGCAATGACGTGATGAGAAAGCCACTGACAACGAAAAACACTTCAACACCAATAAACCCACCTGGTATCCAATGAATTCCCGCGTGATACAAGATGACCGCTATAACACTGAGCGCACGAAGGCCATCGAGTGCAGGCTGATAGCCCATGCGTGTTTCTTCGCTCATACTGCGTTGTGTAACGAGCGACGTGATGCAACAACAATGGCAACGAGGTAAATACCAGCGCCAAGAGTGAACGGTGCACCAACACCGATGTGATCAAAAGCCAAACCAGCAAGCGGTGGACCAATGACACGTGCAAGTGCATTAGACGATTGCTGAAAGCCAAGTACTTCCCCTCGCTTTGCTTCTGGAGCAGAGTTAGCTACGAGTGTGGTGAGTGACGGGCTTGCAATTCCTGCACCAATGACCATAAATGCAAGTGCAAGGAATAACACTGGCCAGACCACAGCAGCTCCCAAGAACAACATTCCCACTGCAACAAATACTTGGCCAACTCGTAACAGCGACAACGAACCGAACTTATGTGTCAGCGGACCAATAAGCCCGCCCTGCACTGCAGACATCAGTAATCCAACTGCAAGGAAAACCGCTGCCGTGCCGGCTTCCGTCAAATTGAATCGTGATCCACCAAACAATGAAAACGTTGCTTCGAATCCTGCGAATGGAAGTGTCGAGAAAAATCCAATAACAACCCACGAAGAAATATTGCGGTGCTTGTGTTCATGCGTTTCGACTGGCTGGTGTTCCCGTGCTGTTTTCGTTTCAGGCAAGCGGATAATCGCTGCAATCGCGTTGATTGATGCGAGTACACCTGCAACATAAAAAGGAACGTGTGGCCCGCCGAGTGCTGCAAGACCACCAAGAGCAGGCCCAACGACGAACCCAACACCGAATGCCATACCCAACATGCCAAGCATTCGTGCACGTTGCTTTGGTGCACCAAGGTCGGCTATTGCACTTTGCGCAACCGAAACACTTGCTCCCGATGCACCGTCAATTAAGCGGCCCGCGAACAACACCCATAGGGCACCCGCAGCACCAGTAATAAAGCTGCCGATTGCAGTTCCAATTAGCGAAATGACGATGACCGGCTTGCGGCCTACACGATCTGACCAGCGACCAAGAATTGGTGAGAACACCATTTGGGCCAATGAAAACGAAGCAAACAAGAGGCCAACTTGAAATCCGTTTGCACCAAAGCGGTCGGCATAGCGACCAAGAATTGGCGCGACAATTCCAAACCCAACCATGTCGAGCGCAACGGTTGACCAAATGACCCAAAAGCCGCGTGGCAACGGTTCGCGAACTGGTTTTTCAGCGTTCATGATGAGTGGAACCGAATCTAACTGCGACGCACTCGCGTGCCGTCTTTCGTGGTTTCCACCACATAGCCGGCCGCTTGAAGTTCATTTCGAATGGCGTCTGCCTGCGCGAAATCTTTTGCTTTCCGAGCGGCATCCAATGCGTTCGCACGCTCCACGATTACTGCATCGATGTCGTCACCAGCGCTCAATTTCAAACCAAGTGCTTGTGTCATTTCGGTCACTGCGCTTGCAAGTGCCGCAGTAGCGGCACTGTCGCCAGATTCTGCTGCGATGTTTGCGCGACGAACAGCATCAAAAATGAGTGCCATCGCCGACGACGTGTCCAAGTCGTTATCCATGTGCGTGCGGAACTGTGCAATCACGGTTGCATCTGCTTCGGTTTTTGGCAAAGAAGCATTCGCCATGCGGTTTGCGAAACCATCAAGACCAGCAAGTGAATTCACTGCAGCATCAATGTTGTCTTGACCAACTTTTACTGGTGAGCGGTAATGCGTTTGTAATAGCAACATGCGATACGCACGTGGGTCGTAGTGCTGCACTAAGTCCACCAGGTTCGTTACGTTGCCAAGGCTCTTCGACATCTTTTCGCCTTCAGTATCAACAACAAATCCGTTATGCATCCAGTGCTGTGCAAACGTTTTGCCGAGTGCCACTGCTTGAGCACGTTCATTTTCATGATGCGGGAAACGCAAGTCTGCTCCGCCACAATGTAAATCGAATCCCTCGCCCAACAACTCCAAACTCATGACCACACATTCGCTGTGCCAACCTGGTCGACCTTCACCCCATGGAGATGGCCAACTTGGTTCGCCCGGCTTTGAAAACTTCCACAATGCAAAGTCTGCTGACTGACGCTTTTGTGCAGCACCGAGTACTTCACGATCGCCACCACCGCTCAACATGTCATCCAAACTTTGATGCGCAAGTAGGCCATAGTCGGGAACAGATGAAATATCTAGATACACCCCATCGTCAGTTGTGTACGCGGCATTGCGTGACATGAGGTCGCCGATCATTGCCACCATTTGTTCTACATATTCGGTCGCGTGAGGAATATCGGTTGGTCGCAACACGTCAAGCTCACCCATTGCCTTAAACCAGATGTCTTCACACTTGTGCGTGATCTCGGTCCAGTCACGATTCTCTCGATTTGCTCGGTCAATAATTTTGTCGTCAATGTCGGTGATATTGGACACCAGTCGAACCTGCACGCCAGACCATTCCAAGTAGCGACGCAATATGTCGTACACCAACGTGGCTCGACCGTGACCCAAATGCGGTGGCCCGTACACGGTTGGACCGCACAAATAGATGCCCAACTTGCCTGGCTCTCGCATTTTCAGTTCGCGCACCTCGCGCGTAACGGTGTCGTACAAATGCAGCACGGGTCAAGCCTAGAGGCGCAACAAGATGTCAAGCCCAGTTGCGCTCCAATACAGTTGAACCGCGATGAACGTCCCCGAAAAGCCAACCCTCGACAACCTGGAATCCACTCTCATCGAAAAATGGGAAGCATCGGGCGTCTACACCTTCGATCGCAATGCATCGCGCGACCAAGTATTTGCCATTGACACCCCACCGCCAACGGTCAGTGGTTCATTGCACATGGGACACGTATTTAGTTACACACACACCGACACCGTTGCGCGTTTTTGGCGTATGCGTGGCAAGAGCGTGTTTTACCCAATGGGTTGGGACGACAACGGATTGCCAACTGAGCGTCGCGTTCAGAACTACTTCGGCGTGTCGTGCGACCCAAACGTTGCCTACGACCCAAAGTTCACCCCGCCGTTTCGCGGCGATGTACCGAAGGATCACCGCGCAGTAGCAATTTCGCGACCGAACTTCATTGAGTTGTGCGTTGAACTTACGCACCAAGACGAAAAGATTTTTGAAGACCTATTCCGCAGGCTTGGACTGTCAGTTGACTGGTCGTTGTTGTACACCACAATTAGTGACTACGCACGACGAACAAGTCAGGCAGCGTTCATTCGCAACTTGTCACGCGGCGAGGCGTACGCGCAAGAAGCGCCAACGCTGTGGGACGTCGACTTTGGCACAGCAGTTGCACAAGCCGAACTTGAAGATCGCGAACGACCTGGTGCGTATCACTCCATTAACTTTGCGCGCACCGATGGTTCGGGAAACGTCACCATTGCCACTACTCGCCCAGAATTGATTCCAGCATGTGTTGCTCTCGTTGCTCACCCAGACGACCCGCGCTATCAACCACTGTTTGGGAAAACTGTGCGCACTCCGTTGTTCGATGTTGAAGTTCCTGTCGTTGCACACGAACTTGCACAAATCGACAAAGGCACCGGCATTGCCATGATTTGCACATTCGGTGACCTCACCGACGTCATTTGGTGGCGCGAACTGAATTTGCCAACGCGTGCAGTCATTGGACGCGACGGTCGCATTGTTGCCGACATGCCTGACTGGATTACTTCAGCAACAGGAACTGCCAACTATCGAGCACTCGCTGGAAAAGGTGTGAAGCAGGCGCAAACGGCAATCGTTGAAATGTTGCGTGCAAGCGGCGACATGAATGGTGAGCCAGAGCCAATCACTCACCCAGTGAAATTCTTCGAAAAGGGTGACCGTCCTCTAGAAATCGTGACCAGTCGCCAGTGGTACATCCGCAACGGCGGTCGCGACGAAGTACTGCGTGCTGCATTACTGAAGCGTGGCGACGAACTTGCATGGCATCCCGACTTCATGCAGCACCGCTACACCAACTGGGTAGGTGGACTAAACGGTGACTGGCTCATTAGTCGTCAGCGTTACTTCGGAGTTCCAATTCCGCTGTGGTATCCACTCACTGCCGCAGGCGAACCTGACTTCAATAACCCAATCATTCCAAGCGAATCGCAGCTTCCGATCGACCCAAGTTCCGACGTTCCTGCTGGCTTTACCGAAGCACAACGCGGAGTTGCTGGTGGATTCATGGGCGAACCAGACGTCATGGACACCTGGGCAACGTCGTCGCTCACTCCACAAATTGCAGGCCGATGGATTGACGACCAGAAGTTGTTTAACAACATCTTCCCAATGGATGTTCGACCGCAGGCACACGACATCATTCGCACGTGGTTGTTCGCTACCACCGTGCGTTCGCACTTTGAGCACAACATTGCACCATGGAAGAACGCTGCGTTGTCGGGTTGGATTCTTGATCCAGACCGCAAGAAGATGTCAAAGTCAAAGGGCAACGTCGTTACACCGATTGATTTGTTTGAGCAATATGGCAGCGATGCAGTTCGTTACTGGGCAGCAAGTGCTCGCCCTGGAGTTGACACCGCATTCAGCGAAGACCAAATGAAGGTTGGCCGCAAGCTTGCGACCAAGTTGCTGAACGTCACCAAGTTTGTACTGGGCTTCGGTGAAGCAAACCCAACTGCCACGCCAACAGAAGCAGTCGACATTGCCATGCTCGCCCGCCTTGCATCAGTTGTTGACGAAGCAACTACTGCATTCGAAACATATGACTATGCGCGAGCACTTGAAAAGTCCGAATCATTCTTCTGGTGGTTCTGCGACGATTATGTAGAACTCGTAAAGACTCGCGCATATTCCGAAGGCGCAGGTTCCGACTCTGCTCGTGCAGCGTTACAACGCGCGCTCAGCACACTGCAGCGGCTGTTTGCACCGCACATTCCATTTGCAACCGAAGAAGTGTGGAGCTGGTGGCAAACCGGAAGCATTCACCGTGCAACGTGGCCAACTCGTTCAGAATTGCTTGGCGGAACTGCAACTATTGAAGCAACCGAAGACTTGCTCGACGCCGTATGCAACGTGCTTGCTGTTATTCGCCGCAC
>JBEGJW010000022.1:0-15991 GCA_041184445.1 Actinomycetota bacterium
TGGCGTAACGACTTCCCCGCTGTCTCAACCATAGACCCGGCGAAATTGAAGTACGAGTAAAGATGCTCGTTTGCTGCGGAAGGACGGAAAGACCCCGTGGACCTTTACTATAACTTGATGTTGAGCTTTGAAATGGGCTGTGTAGGATAGGTGGGAGACTGTGAAGCAGGTGCGCTAGCACTTGTGGAGTCATTGGTGAAATACCACCCTGCGTATTTTGGAGCTCTAACTTTGGTCCGTAATCCGGATCAGGGACAGCGTCAGGCGGGTAGTTTGACTGGGGCGGTCGCCTCCTAAATTGTAACGGAGGCGCTCAAAGGTTCCCTCAGACTGGTTGGTAATCAGTCGTCGAGTGTAATGACACAAGGGAGCTTGACTGCGAGACTGACAGGTCAAGCAGGTGCGAAAGCAGGACATAGTGACCCGGCCATTGCTTGTGGAAGCGTGGTCGCTCAACGGATAAAAGGTACCCCGGGGATAACAGGCTAATCTTTCCCAAGAGTCCATATCGACGGAAAGGTTTGGCACCTCGATGTCGGCTCATCGCATCCTGGGGCTGAAGCAGGTCCCATTAAAGCGGTACGCGAGCTGGGTTCAGAACGTCGTGAGACAGTTCGGTCCCTATCCTCCGCAGCCGAAAGTGATTTGAGGAAGGCTGTCCCTAGTACGAGAGGACCGGGACGGACGGAGCTCTGGTGTGTCAGTTGTCCTGCCAAGGGCACGGCTGATTAGCCACCTCCGGAAGGGATAACCGCTGAAAGCATCTAAGCGGGAAGCCCGTTCCAAGATGAGATCACTCATGCAGTCAATGCAGTAAGGCCCGTGGCGAGATCACCACGTTGATAGGCCGGAAGTGTACAGATGGCAACATCTTTAGCTGACCGGTACTAATCGGCCGAGGGCTTGGATTTATGCTCGTGCTTGCTCTGGAGTCCTTGAGACTCGAACGCGATATTCATCGTGTACGTCTCAACTGACAATAGATTTCTGGTGGCCTTAGCGACGGGGACACACCCGTTCCCATTCCGAACACGGCAGTTAAGCCCGTCAGCGCCGATGGTACTTGGGGGTAGACCCCCTGGGAGAGTAGGACGCCGCCAGATTTAATTTGAACAAAAGCCTCACGCGAAAGCGTGGGGCTTTTGTCGTTTATGCCCGCAATCATTATTGATTTGGATCAATTTGGTGTGCGCGGTCTGGTGTTGTAGTCTCACGCCGAATTACACCGGTGTGACGGTAGTATTGGTGGGTGCCTACACCAGACAGAAGCGGTCCGCGTCGCCCAAGACGAGATAGTGATTCAGCCCGTCCAGCTCGCCCAAGTGGTGCTGGAGCCAGAGGCCCTCGTCGTGACGATTCACGACCATCCCGTCCACGCCGCGATGATGACCGTCCAAGTCGTCCACGCAGTTTTGACTCTGATCGTCCGTCGCGCCCGCGTCGTGATGATGATCGTCCAGCCGGTCGTGGGCGTCCTTCTTCGGGTCGCCCAAGTTCCGGTCGTCCATCATCTGGCCGACCGTCGGCAGGTGGCAGGTTTGCCGATCGCGATTCGCGTCCAAGTCGTCCACGTGGCGAAGACGATCGTCCAAGTCGCGCACGCAGTTTCGATTCAGATCGTCCGTCGCGTCCGCGCCGAGATGACGATCGTCCACCAACACGTGGTCGTTTCGGAGATCGTCCAGATCGTCCGTCGCGTCCGCGTCGTGATGATGATCGTTCAGTCGGTCGTGGTCGCCCAAGTTCCGGTCGTCCGTCATCGGGTGGTCGCTTCGGTGATCGCGATTCGCGTCCAAGTCGTCCACGTGGCGATGATGATCGTCCAAGTCGCGCACGCAGTTTCGATGACCGTCCAGCACGTCCACAAACCGATGCGCAGCGTCGCGCCGATCAAGTTCGTTCACGCACAGGTGGCCGACGCAATGATCGCGATGCAGCACCGCGCAACGATCATCAACAAGAGCGTTGGAACGATGAAGGTTCAACACGTGCACCACGACGTGGATCGGGTAGTCGTGACAACGATGCCCCAATCCATTTGGAGCGCGACGAGAAGCGCGCATCAGCACCAGCTCTTGCACACGTAGAAGCAACTGTTGGCAAAAAGATCGCCGGCATTGTTGGCGACCCAGCAGCAAAGCGCCTCATCGGCAAGCTTGCTCTCGCGCTCGATGCCTTTGAAAAGGGTCGATACCAGGATGCGAAGCGCATCATCATCCCGATCACACGCGAGTGTGAGGGAGTGCATCTCATTCACGAAATCGCAGGTTTGTCGTTGTACCGCTTAGGTCAATGGCGCGATGCTGCTGATCACCTAGAAAAGGCTCGCGCCGCGATGCCAGCTTCAACGTTGAATCACCCAGTTCTTGCCGACTGCTATCGAGCGCTCATGCGTTACGAAAGGGTTGACGAATTATGGAAAGAATTGAAGGACGCTTCACCGGACCCAGCAATTGTTGCTGAGGGCCGCATTGTTGCAGCCAGCGCTCAAGCCGATAAGGGCGACATTCAAAATGCCGTTCGCATCATGCAGCAGACGAAGAAAGATCCTGCAAAGGTTCGTGAGCACCACTTGCGTGAGTGGTATGTACTTGCAGACTTGTATGACCGTTCGGGCGACGTAATTAACGCACGCGAATGGTTCAAGAAGATTGCACATAACGATCCAGATTTCTCTGACATCCGCGATCGCCTTGCGGCAATCGGCTCGCACTAACCCGTTTTCATCTCCCGCAATACGAACCCTGTTCGTAGCTTCGGCGAAAAAAATGTTGATTTCGGTGGCATGAGCAAACCTTCATTTGCTGTGCGCTGAATTTCGGCCACGCTTACTGGGCGGATCAAGATCGCAGCTGTTGCATCGCTGGTTTGTAGTTCGTGTTGAACTTCGGTCACTCCATGTTGGTAGCGAACTTCATGATTCACCGATGACAGCGCATGCTCAAGGTAGGCACTGTCGAGGTTGCGAACACCTACAAACTTTGCGGCTATCGGAGTAAGCCAGTGTGTTCGTCCAGTTTTTGCCACAAGGCACAGCGATCCACGCTCGTTCATGTTTGACAACGTGGTTGGTCCAACTGGGTCCGCGTCGTTGATAGTGAAAAACGGCGAAAGAGCGGAAGCTAACTCCTTGTAGGAAATGCCTTCATATAAGCGATGGATGGCGGCAACGCTGAGTTGTTCATCGATGAGTTCATTGATGTAGGTCATGGTGAGTTCGGCGCCAGTGGTTGAGCTGTTTGTGCGTTCCCGAACTTCATCGCGGTACGTGCGACTGATGGCGTAACGATGATGTCCATCGGCAATAACTACCGGGTGTGCGGCAATAGCAGAAGATATCTGCGCGATGCGTGTGGAGTCGGTTACCCGCTCGACGCTATGAACAACCCCAAGGTCATCGGTAAGTTCTCCAAGCAATTCGGCTGGTTCTGTAAGCAAGGCTGATAAGCCGGCAGCCAATGACAGACCCCATACGGGGGACAAGTTGGCATCGGTTGCGCGAGTGAGTTCGAGTCGATCGGTTTTTGCTTTCGGTGTGGTGCGTTCGTGAGGGAGTACTCCGCCCGCGCCTTCATCCACCACTTCCAATGCACCAATTACCCCAACAACATTGCGAGGTTTACCCGTTGAATCGGTGAATCGCATCCGATACAGCGTGTAGGAAGGGGATGCATCCCGTACTAAAACGCCTTCGTTGATCCACTGGTTCAACACTGCTGCAGCGTGTTCGTATGTATTTCCCGATGGAGAAACCGGCATATCAATGTGAACAATGTTGTTTACATGTTTGGTGGCAAATGCATTGCGATCAGCATCTGACAGCACGTCATAGGGTGGCGAGCAGACTTCATCAAGTTTGTGACTGCGCTCATAACGGAGCGCCTGAAACGGTTCAAAACGGGGCACAATTACAGTGTGCCAGTGAAGCCAGCTATTTTGTGCGATCTAGATGGGGTCGTGTGGCTCATGCACCAGCCCATTGCGGGCTCGGTCGATGCAATCAGCAGATTGCGCGAAGCGGGTCATCGTGTTCTGTTTGTGACTAACAATTCGCACTCATCTGCACATGAGCAAGCATCTGTTCTTGAGAGTATTGGTATTGCTGCTTTTGGTGATGTTGTTACCGCATCTCAGTCAGCTGGAGCGTTGTTGCATGCTGGCGAGCGAGTATTGACCTGTGGCGGGCCTGGCGTGATGCAGGCCATTGCAGATGCAGGCGCAGTATTGGTCGGACGATCCGACGATCCGAACCTTCCACAAGATATTGAAGTTGATTCGGTAGTGGTGGCTTTTCATCGAACGTTTGACTTTGCCGGACTAACACGTTTGTCATCATCAATTCGAAAGGGTGCCCGATTTATTGCAACGAACGATGATGCAACGTATCCAACTCCAGATGGCGTGATTCCTGGAGGTGGCGCAATTGTTTCGGCTGTTGCGACTGCAAGTGGCGTGCAACCCATTATTGCTGGCAAACCATATGTGCCAATGGCGAACTTGGTGCGCAGCGTGCTGGGCGATGTTGATATTTCGACTGCGTGGATGGTTGGAGATCGGGTTTCTACCGACGGCGCTTTTGCGCGCACAATCGGATGTCATTTTGCGCACGTTCGTAGTGGAGTAGCGCCTGGCAAAGACGAATTACTCAATGCCGAGTTTGAAGGAGAAAACCTGGCATCGTTTGCCGATTTTGTTATCGAGAAGTATCAGTAGGTCATGAGTACTCGCCGCATACCCATTGACGCAGCCCTCGTGCAACGCGGCCTTGCGGAAAGCATCGAGGTTGCACAGAAATTCATTGACGATGGCGTGGTGTTGGTAAATGGCTCTGTCGTATTAACGCACAGCAGACAAGTTGCCCCATCTGATCAACTATTGATGAAAGTTACTGATCAATTTGTGTCACGTGGTGGCATCAAATTGGAAGCTGCACTTGCAGAGTTCGGAATCGATGTTCGTGGACAACGCGCACTCGACGCGGGTGCCTCAACTGGCGGATTCACCGACTGCCTATTGCAGCGCGGTGCGAAGCAGGTGGTTGCAATTGATGTGGGCAAGTCCCAAATTCACGAACGCATTGCTGGAAACGAACGAGTGGTGGTCATTGATGGCTTCAACGTACGGCAATTGCTCGACGACACTCAAGATCTGCCAGAACCATTGCGAGATGCATTTGATGTAGTGGTGGCTGACTTGTCGTTTATTTCATTGACTTCAGTAAGCCAGGCTCTCACGGCTCGTATCTCGCCAAACGGTGATCTCGTGGTGCTCGTCAAACCACAATTTGAAGCTACAAAGCTCGAAGTAGATAAGACCAAAGGCGTCATTGTCGATCAGGCAGTCCGCGAACGCGTGATTGGGGAGGTCAACGAATCCTTTGCAATGCAGGGGTGGGTTGTGCATGGTCGCATTGAGTCGCCGATTCGCGGCGCTGAGGGCAACGTTGAATATTTGGTCTGGTATAGGTTTAAGGCGTGAATATGAGGGTGGTGAGCAACTAATGGCCAATATTTTTGTCATCGCGCATCACTCGCGCACCGAGATACCTGGCTTGCTTGCAGATCTGCGTTCATGGTCATCTGGTCGTGGTCACGAATTATGGATGAACGATTTCGATGCGCAAGCGTTGAACTATCCAGAACTAGCTAACCCACGTCATCCGATGGATGCTGATCTTGTTGTCAGCCTTGGTGGTGACGGAACAGTATTGCGTGCGGTACACATGTTGGATGGTGCGCCCGTACCCATCCTTGGTGTGAATGTAGGGACCCTGGGCTATCTGACCGAAATTGATCCCGAAGAGTTGATTGATGCGTTGACGAAGTGGGAGACCGGTGTGTCGGGTACCGACTACGTCATTGATGCGCGCATGATGCTCAGCGTCACGCTGCATAAGGCAGATCGATCAGCTTCAATTTCGTGGCGCGCACTGAATGAAGCCGTGCTCGAAAAGCATCAATCGGGACATACCATTTGGTTGGACTTAGTAATCAATGGCCAAGATTTTGCACGCTATTCGGCCGACGGTCTCATCGTTTCCACACCAACCGGAAGCACTGCGTATTCCATGAGCGCACGCGGCCCAGTGGTTTCCCCTCGCCATCGCGCGTTACTGATCACCCCGGTTTCTCCGCACATGTTGTTTGATCGATCGCTCGTCCTCGACCCACACGAGTCGGTACACATCAAAGTTGTGGGAACTCGTCCAGTTGATTTAGCGATAGACGGTCGCGGGGTAGCGAGCCTTACTCAGGACGACTTGGTGGTGTACGCACCAGATACATGTCAGGCAATTTTCATTCGGTTGTTTAAAGAGCCAAAGTTTCACCAAATTGTGCGAGCGAAGTTTGGTTTGGGAGACGAATAGTGCTCACCGAGCTACATATTGAAAATCTTGGAGTGATCGACACACTCGACTTGCAATTGTCTGAAGGTTTGGTTGCGCTCACAGGTGAAACTGGTGCGGGAAAGACCATGATCGTTGAAGCAATCAACCTCTTGGTTGGTGGTCGAGCCGATGCGGGAATGATTCGCCCTGGAGCTACTGAAGCACGAGTTGAAGGTCGCTTTGTATTCGGAGAAGAAGAAGTGATCTTGTGTCGAACTATTCCGCTCGATGGACGATCGCGAGCGTATGTGAATGGGCGACTCGCAACGGTTGGCCAGTTGGCAGAGCATGGTCTCGACCTTGTGGATATGCATGGTCAGCATGCGCACCAGAGTTTGCTTGGCGCAAAGGCACAACGCGAGGCACTTGACGCATTCGCAAAAGTAGATCTTGAACCATTGCGTAAAGCGCGCGCGACAGTAACGGAAATTGATGCAGCTCTTGCCACTTTGGGCGGAGACGATCGAATGCGCGCTCGCGAAATTGATCTACTGCGTTTTCAGGTGAATGAAATCCTTGAGGCTGCTCTGCAGGGTGCAGACGAAGATGAACAACTTTCGCGCGAAGAAGACGTACTTGCAGACGCCGTGAACTACCGCGAGTCTTTGTGGAAGGCTGTCGCATCATTGGCAGAGGAATCTGGTGCCACAGACAATTTGGGTACGGCAATTGCTGCGCTCAGCCATAAAGAGCCATTCGCGGGTTTTGTCACCAGGCTGAAGGCGCTACAAGGCGAGTTGGAGGATGTCTCAGCAGACATTCGCGACGAAGCGGAATCAATTGAAGAAAATCCGTCGCGTCTTGATGCGGTTCGCCAGCGGCGACAGCTTCTTGTTGACTTGCGACGAAAGTACGGCGACTCCCTTGTCGAAGTAATGAAGTTCGGCGAAGAGAGCGCCCTGCGTTTGGCTGAGTTGGAATCGTTTGAGGCGCGGGCGGCATCACTCGATCAGGAGCGTGCTGTTGCCGTGCGCAAGCTTGAAGCGGCTCAGTCGGTGGTTGGTAAGGCCCGCCGTGACGGCGCTGGACCGCTGGCTCAGCAGGTGCAAAAGAATCTTCGTACCTTGGCCATGGCTCACGCGGTGATTGATGTTTCTGTTGGAGCAGATCCGGGCGACGAGGTGGTGTTTTTGTTGGCGGCAAACCCTGGTTCGCCAGTCATGCCATTGACCAAGGTGGCCTCAGGTGGTGAGCTCGCACGAACCATGTTGGCGCTGCGCTTGGTTTTATCTTCTGGGCCAAACACCTTGGTGTTTGACGAAGTTGACGCTGGAATTGGTGGCGAGGCGGCTGTCGCGGTTGCGCAAGCCTTGGCGCAACTAGGGAAAAGGCACCAAGTGCTAGTGGTGACCCACTTACCTCAGGTGGCTGCTGCAGGTCATGCCCACATTCAAGTGTCAAAATCGGTTCGGAGTGGGAAGACTTTCGCACAGGCTGCAACGCTGAGCGAGGAAGAACGAATCGCTGAAATTGCCCGAATGCTCTCTGGAGGCGTTGCAGAGGCGACAGCGCTAGAACATGCCCGCGAATTGTTGCGTGACAGTCACAAAACTGGCCGTGTAAGTCAGGCAGCGCCCAAGCGTTCTCGGCAGTAGTCGTCGACAGGTTATGCTTATCTCCCGTCGTGAAGTAAACGGTTCTTCGACAGAACCTAGAGAGCGGACGGAGAGCAAAAATGCCAAAGCACGTGTTCGTGACAGGTGGCGTTGCTAGCTCCCTTGGAAAAGGTTTGACTGCTTCTTCTCTTGGAAGATTGTTGAAGATGCGTGGGTTGCGTGTGACCATGCAAAAACTAGATCCGTATATCAACGTCGATCCAGGAACGATGAATCCATTCGAACACGGTGAAGTGTTCGTTACCGACGATGGCGGAGAAACCGACCTCGACCTTGGTCACTACGAGCGCTTTATCGATGAAAACTTGTCGCGTTCATCAAATGCCACAACTGGCAGCATTTATCAAGCGGTACTAGCAGCCGAGCGCAGGGGTGACTATCTCGGGCGCACGGTTCAAGTTATTCCGCATGTAACTGATGAGATTCGTCGCCGAATAAAGCGACTGGCAACCGAGGATGTCGACGTGGTCATCACTGAAATTGGTGGAACTGTTGGCGACATTGAGATTTTGCCGTTCCTTGAGGCCGTTCGTCAGTTCCGTAACGAAGTTGGTCGCGACAATGTGTGTTACGTACACGTCACGTTGGTGCCGTTTATCGGACCAAGTGGTGAACAGAAAACGAAGCCGACGCAACACAGCGTCACTGAACTTCGTTCACGTGGTATTCAACCCGACATCATCGTGTGTCGAAGCGATGAACCAATTAGCGATCAGCTCAAGCGCAAGATTTCCAATCAATGTGACGTTGACCAAAAGAACGTCATCAATGCTGCAGATGCCCGCAACATTTACGAACTGCCGCTCATCCTTCACGACGAAGGTCTAGACACGCAGATTTGTGATGTGCTGCGCATCGACGCACCACTTGATCTCACACCATGGCGCGAAGTGGTTGCTCGTGTAGAAGCAAGTACTGCGCCGGTTCGCATTGGATTAATTGGCAAGTATGTCGAACTACACGACGCCTATTTGTCAGTTGTTGAAAGTTTGAAGCATGCAGGTTTCCATCACGCAGCCAATGTTGAAGTGGTATGGATTCAGGCAGAAAATGTTGAGGGTCTGTTGGCAGAAGAGCAATTGGCATCCTTGGATGGAATCGTTATTCCTGGAGGGTTCGGAGCACGCGGTATTGAAGGAAAAATTCGCGCTGCCGAGTTTGCTCGCGAACATGGTGTTCCGTGTCTTGGACTGTGCTTGGGAATGCAAGTGATGACCATCGAGTTTGCTCGTCACGTACTTGGTCTCACCGATGCACACTCCACCGAGTTCGATCCAACTACGCAAAACCCGGTTATCGACCTCATGGTGGATCAGCGCGATGTCACCGACATGGGTGGAACCATGCGACTCGGCGCCTATTACGCGCAACTCGAACCAGGTACAAAGGTCGCTGCCGCCTATGGCGAGACGGTTGTGAGCGAGCGCCATCGTCATCGCTACGAATTCAATTCGTCGTATCGTGCTCGATTCGAAGAGTCGGGTTTTGTGTGCAGCGGTTCATCGCCAGATCGCAGACTCGTAGAGTTCATCGAACTTTCTGATCATCCATTCTGGGTGGGAACGCAGGCGCATCCAGAGTTCAAGAGTCGTCCAGATCGACCACACCCGTTGTTCCGAGAACTGATTTGTGCTTCATTGCAATACCGTGTGGTGCGTTTGCAAAACTCTCCAGCAGTTGCAGAGCCAACTGCAGCTCCATCGCTTAGCGCTTAACGAGTTGTCGATGTCGTCGCTGACATACAGCGAGCGTTTCCTCACTTGGATGACCATTGAGCAGGGTAGGTCTCCGCGCACCATAGAGGCTTACCGTAGGGATCTCGTTCGGTACGAAGCATTCCTTCTAACGAGTAGCCACGATGTGCTTTCCGCACAGTCGCCACACATTGAGCAATACATTGCAACCTTGCGCGCAGAGGGCAAAGCTGCGAAAAGCGTTGCGCGTATGTACGCCGCCGTGCGGATGATGCACCGATACTTGGTTGAAGAGCGATTGCGACCGGATAATCCGACTTCGGGCGTAGATGGAGTAAAGGTTCCGAGTGGTATTCCCAAAGCGCTGAGTGAAGACGACGTGTCGCGCATTTTGGCTGCAGCAACCGGAGTTGATTCCTACGCACTTCGCGATCGGGCGCTGCTTGAATTCTTGTACGCAACAGGCGCCCGTATTTCTGAGGCATGCGGTTTGTCGCTTTCGGATCTTGACATGGAATCGCAATTGGTGCGTCTATTCGGCAAAGGGTCCAAAGAGCGCATCGTGCCCTTCGGTAGTCACGCCAAGACTGCATTAGAAGAATGGCTTGGTGCAGGTGGAAGGTCGTTGCTGGAGCCCGAGCAATGGGCCAAGCGTGATCATGCCGATGCAGTATTTCTTGGGGCACGAGGAACTCGACTCAGCCGACAGGCTGCGTGGGGAATTGTTCGCAAGTATGCACGAATCGCTGAGGTAGGCGATGAAATATCGCCGCATGTGCTTCGGCATTCGTGTGCAACGCACATGCTTATTCACGGAGCTGACCTACGTATCGTCCAAGAACTGTTGGGTCATGCATCGGTGAGTACCACACAGGTGTATACGCGTGTCGATAACGAAGTGTTGTTCGATATGTACAAAGAGTCTCACCCGCGAGCTCGAATTGGATTTGCTGGTTCGAAGTAGTGAAGCACTTTGCACACCTTGCCAAACGCTTTATTTTGTCGTTGTCGCGAAGCGACGTGTCAGAAGCAGAACTCGACATGGCTCGTTCAGTGCTTTCGGCTGGTGAGTTTGATTTGTGGTGTCGTTTCACTCACGCAGATCGACGCCACAGCATTGCGGTTGCACAACGCTTTATCGCGTTACGTCCCAATGCTTCCCGCCATGAAATAGCCGGAGTGCTGTTGCACGACATTGGAAAAATTGAGAGCAACTTGTCTACGGTTCAGCGTGTTGTTGCAACAATCGTCGGGCCTCGAACAAATCGATTTGCGAAGTATCACCAACATGAATTAATTGGTGCTGACTTACTCCGTCTTGCTGGGTCACACACCGAAGTGATTGCCATTGTGAATCAAACATGCAATGAGAACGTTGCAGAAGCGTTTCGTTCTGCAGACAATATTTAACGCGGGTAAAACCCGATTGCATTGTGCGCTCGGGCAAGAGTGGCCTGTGCAACAGTGCCTGCCTTTTCTGCACCAATTCGCAGGAGGCGACCAAGCTCGGCCTTGTCATTCATGAGTTCGGTGTATCGCGCTTGAATTGGTGTGAGCATTGCGGCAACCGCTGCACCACAGTCACTCTTTAGTGCACCGTATTGGGTGTATTGCTCGGCGAGTTGCTGTGGTGAAGTTCCCGTAACAGCACTCAAAATATCGAGCAAGTTGGCAATGCCAGGTTTTGCTTCACGGTCATAGCGAACTTCGTTCTCCGAATCGGTAACCGCTCGCTTGAATTTCTTTTCAATTGCTGATGGGGCATCGAGTAAATACACACATCCAGCATCGGTCTCGGAAGATTTAGACATCTTCGATGTTGGATCAAGAAGGTCCATGACGCGCGCACCTGCTGGAGGAGTCACGGCCTTAGGTAGGACAAACGTGTCGCCAAAGCGATGATTAAATCGAACGGCAATGTCTCTGGTGATTTCAATATGTTGACGTTGGTCATCGCCAACGGGTACTTCGGCGGCGTCATACAACAAGATGTCTGCAGCTTGCAATGCTGGGTAGGTGAAGAGACCGGCAGAAACAAAGTCGGCTTCACGCTTGGCTGACTTGTCTTTGAACTGAGTCATTCTGCTTAATTCGCCAAAGCTCACGGTGCATTCCATAATCCAGCCAAGTTGCGAATGTTCGGGAACATGTGATTGGACGAATACCGTGGCAACATCAGGATCGAGGCCCACAGCGAACAGCATTGCGGCAAGCTCAACCGTGTTCTTGCCAAGTACGCCTGGCTTGTCGGTGATGGTGAGGGCATGCAGGTCGACAATGCCGTGAAAAACGTCATTGGCATGCTGGCCTGAAACCCAGTTGCGCAATGCGCCCAGATAGTTGCCCAAATGAACATCGCCCGTTGGCTGAATGCAGGAAAGTACGCGAGCCACGGTGCAACGCTAGTGCAAGTGGCACAACGGGCTCAGGACATTTCGGCTTTGTGAACTAATCTGTCCGCATGGCATTTGAGGTAGCGACCCCCGTTTACGACGGTCCGTTCGACCTCCTGTTGCACCTCATTTTGAAAGAGGAAGTAGATATCCATGAGGTATCGCTGACCCGCATCGTTGAGGCCTATCTCGAAGAGATTCAGCGCATGCAGATGCTCGACCTGGATGTGGCGACAGAGTTTCTGCTCATCGCATCCACCCTTGTCGAATTGAAGACGCGCCGTTTGCTTCCTGGTCGCGACGACATGGACTTGGACGAAGAATTGGCAATGTGGTCCGAGCGCGACCTCTTGCTTGCGCGTCTGCTCGATTGCAAGACATTCAAGGACGTGGCCTCGGTGTTTAGTCAACTTACGGAGCGTGCGAGCTTGAGTTTTCCTCGACGATCTGGCCCTGATGAGCGTTTTGCGGATTTACTTCCAGACATGCTTGATGGGGTGACGCCTGCTCGTTTGCAACGCGCATTTTTGCGAGTAACACAACCGAAGCCGCCGACATCAATCGATCTTTTCCACGTAGCACCAATTCGTGCCAGCGTTGCTGAAGCATTGATGGAAATGTTGGAAACTTTGCCAAAGTTGGGGAAGGTTACATTCCGACAAATCACTGAAGCGATTTATGACCGCATTGAAGTGGTCGTTCGATTCCTGGCGATTCTTGAGTTGTATAAACAGGGCAGAGTGTCGCTAGAGCAGTCCGACCGTTTCGGAGAAATTGAAGTGCAATGGACTGCAGGCGATGACACAGGGTTTGTTGCAGCGCTACAAATTGATGATTATGAAGGATGACCAAGAGGATCCCATGACAGAAGAAAATATCTCTGCGGAATCGGTTCGCGCGTTAGAGGCAATTTTGCTTGTGGCGATGGAACCGGTTGACCCAACGTTGCTTTCTCAGTTACTTGAAATTTCAGTTGCTGCAGTAGAAGGACTGTGCGAGCGACTTTCTGCAACCTATGAAGAGGCCGGCCATGGCTTTCAATTAGTGAAGGTAGCTGGCGGTTATCGATTCCAGTCCCATCACGATGTGGCTTCATATGTTGAGCGCTTTGTTCTCGATAGTCAGCAGGCACGTATTTCCTCTGCTGCCCTCGAAACACTTGCAATCATTGCCTACAAGCAACCCATTTCGCGCGGACAAGTTGCAGCGATTCGCGGAGTTGATCCAGATGCGGTAATGCGAACGCTGCAAGCTCGTGGTTACATCACTGAAACATCACGTGATGACGGCCCTGGTCAGGCTGTGTTGTTTGGAACCACCGCTTTATTCCTAGAGCGCCTTGGCATCGATTCGCTTTCAGCTTTGCCGCCGATTGCCGACTTTGTTCCCGACGCTGCTGTGGTGGAAGCGCTGGAACAGGGTTTGCGAATCGCGCCACAAGCTCAATGAGCGACGACGGAGAACGACTACAAAAAGTTCTTGCGCAGCGAGGTTGGGGAAGTCGAAGAGCATGTGAAGAGCTCATCGCCGAAGGTCGCGTGACGGTTAATGGCGATGTTGCGGTGCTTGGTCGCAGAGTCGACGTAGATGTTGACACTGTAGAAATTGATGGAGCGCCAGTTGGTGTGCGCCCTGATCTGGTGTACTACCTGTTGAATAAGCCAGTAGATGTAATCAGCACGGCAATTGATACCCACGATAGGGAAACCGTTGTAGACCTTGTTCCGGCAGAACCACGTGTGTATCCCGTTGGACGTCTTGACGGTGATTCCGAGGGTTTGTTGCTAATTACGAATGACGGAGAACTCACGAATCGAATTACACATCCAAAATACGGTCTTGAAAAGGAATACCTCGTACAGGTTGATATCTCATCGGCTGATGTCAGTGACGTTGCAATTCATCGTCTGCGCAGTGGCATCGAACTGGACGATGGCGTGACCGCGCCTGCCGAGGTAAGCAGATTGCAAGAGGGTGTGCTTCGTATGGTGATTCACGAGGGTAAGAATCGACAAATTCGACGGATGTGTGAAGCAGTTGGTTATCCGGTGATACGTCTCGTTCGTACTCGTATCGGGCCAATCATGGACAAAAAGCTTCGACCAGGCGAGTGGCGCAATCTCACGCAGGCCGAAGTGAAACTGTTAATAGAGGCAGTCACCGAGTAGCGCTCGGGTACGATATTTCTCTGTGAAACAGCGACGAGCAAACATTTTTGGGCTTGGGCTGATTGGCGGATCACTTGCCGCAGCGCTTACTGCTCGTGGATGGCACGTCACAGGCAACGACGTTCGCTCCGAAACCGAAGACGAGGCGTTGTCGTTAGGGCTAGTTGCAGCAAAGGGCATCGACCCAGATGCAGAGATTTCATTCGTAGCGACCCCGGTTTCATCGGTGTCGGAGCAGGTAATGCGCGCACTCGCAACAACCACGGGATTGGTAACCGATGTTGGTGGGGTGAAGGCGCACATTGTTCGCGAGATCACTGACCCGCGTTTTGTGGCTGGTCACCCCATGGCTGGAAGTGAGCTCATTGGATTGGCTGGTGCAGATGCGTCCTTATTTGAGGGTGCCGTATGGGTGTTAACACCGACTGCAACCACGCCAGATGCAAACTTTGCTCACGTCGCGCAGATTGTTAAAGAACTTGGCGCCGAATTTGTTGTTCTGAGTGCGGAGCGTCACGACCAGCTCGTTGCGATCGTTAGCCATTTACCGCATCTCACTGCAGCAACTTTGATGTCGCTGGCTAACGATCACGCAGAAGAACACGTTGCGGTGCTGCGATTAGCTGCTGGTGGATTCCGAGACATGACTCGTGTGGCTTCTGGTCATCCTGCAATTTGGCTAGATGTGTGTAAGGAAAATCGTGAAGCAATTGTTGGTGCGCTAGACGGAATGATCAGCGGCTTGCAGGCAATGCGTCTCATTGTTGATGAAGGCAAGACCGATGATTTGCTTCAACGATTGCAATCTGCTCGAATCGCTCGTTCAAACCTGCCAGGTCGTGTGAGCAATCTGCTTGATGTAGTTGAAGTTCGCGTACCAATTCCCGACCGAGCTGGTGCAGCGGCCGAGATCTTCTCGCTTGCAGCAGAGCTTGGAGTGAATACAGCAAACTTTGAAGTTGCTCACTCGGTTGAAGGTGATCGTGGAATTTTGGTGTTGGTGATTGATCGCGCGAGTCAAGACGTGTTCAAGGGTGGTTTGATTGCGCGAGGGTTTCGGCCATCAATTCAACAACTCACATGAGCGCTAGCCAGTCGCATGCGGTTAAGCCTCTCAACTCGTTGCTCGATGCAATAGTTCGGGTTCCTGGTTCAAAAAGCGTTGCCGCGCGCGCACTGATCTGTGCCGCATTGTCTACGGGCACGAGCACGGTCAGCAACTTGCCAAGCGGGGACGACACAGAATCGATGCTTGCTGGGCTGATGCAGCTCGGTCTAAAAATTGAGCGGCATGGAGATGAAGCACGTTTTACTTCTTCGTTCGATGTTGAGCAATCACAACCGCTTGTACTTGATGCTCGGTTGGCGGGAACGACTGCTCGTTTTCTTACCGCGCTTTCAGCCTTGCGCTCAGGTGAAGTGGTGATAACTGGCGAAGAAGCTCTGCGGAAAAGGCCGATGCACGATTTGCATCAGGCACTATCGGACATTGGTTTTGACATATCACCACTCAACGGGACGGGAATGCTCCCCGTTGCCGTGAAGCGTGGGGAACAAAAGAGTGCACGTGTGAATATTGCTGCCACAACGTCAAGCCAATTCACTACGGCTCTGATGCTGATTGCGCCTCGATTGTCACAAGGTTTAACTATTATCACCGAAGGCGACGTGGTGTCACAGTCGTACCTCGATATGACAGTCGGCGTTCAACAGTCGTTTGGTGTACTTCCAA
>JBEGJW010000023.1:0-15414 GCA_041184445.1 Actinomycetota bacterium
GAAGTGAGGTCCGGTCCAATTGCAGATGCGGGTGCACCACCGGTGCGAACAACATCGCCGTTAGCGAGCACCACTTCAAGACCTACCACCATGTCTTCAATTTTTCCGTAGCGCGTTGAATACTGTCCTGCTCCGCGACATGCCACCCATCCGCCAACAGTGGAAATGTCAAACGATTGCGGGAAGTGCCCAACGGTAAGCGAGTGTTTCGATTGCAATTCGTTTTCAAAATCCGGGCCAAATGTTCCCGGCAATACTTCAACGATTCCTGACACTTCATCTACTGAAACAATTCCTTGCAATGAAGTGACGTCGAGAACCACTCCGCCATACAGCGGAACGGCAGATCCGCATACACCGCTTCGACCACCAGCAACCGTGAGAGGCAGGTCGTGCGCGTTACACGCTGCAACTAATGCCGCAACTTGTTCGGTGGTGCTTGGTTTGCATACTGCACCAGGCTTGCGTGGAGTCTTGCCTTGCAACGCCCAATGCATGGCGAGCGGCCACCAGTCACGACCATGTTCTGCAATTGACTGAGCGTCTACTGAAGTAGTGCAAATCTTTTGTAGTTCTTCGAGAACTGCAGTTGAAAGCGCTGGGGTTACGGAAAATCGTTCAGTTATTTCATGGGCCGCAACTGAAAACTCAATCGGCTCAGTTGGCTGGGTCATGCAAAGAGATTACGACTACTGAACTGATGCCAAGAATTCTGCTTCGCTCACAAGCCCTGCCGCTTCTTCGCGTGAACATGAATCAACGAAAAAAGCCACTTGTCGGTCTATTTCGGCAGCATCCCAGTGCAGTTCGGTTGCCATCAGTTCCGCCACTTTGCGAGCGCTCGCAAGGGTTGCGCGACGATTAATGATGCGAGCGCGGGTTCGACGCGACAACACGTCATCGAGCGTTTGGGCCATTTCATGGCGGCAAGCAAATACTGCCTCTGCGCGAAGGTAGGGAAGACCCGCAATGAGCGGTTCTGCAAGCGTTGGGTCTTGAGCGATCAACTCTTTAACTCTGTTCAGTTCGCTTCCGAAGCGCTCTGCCAAGTGAGCGTCAGCTCCATTCAGCATCGATGACTTGAAACCCTTCGCCCCAATGAATGGCAAGTGTTTTGTTTTGCACTTTTTCGCTTTGCCCGTGTGTTTCACCACTTCATCGACGGTGTGCTCAGACATTTTGCGATACGTGGTGAGCTTGCCACCCATGATGGAAATCACGCCAGAGTCTGAAACTTTTACTTTGTGTTTGCGCGACAAGTCTGCGGTCTTTCCTTTTGCAGTAGTTCCGTCTTCATTGCGCACGAGTGGTCGAAGTCCAGACCACACAGCCGTTACGTCATCAACCGTTACGTTCGTGGTGATGGATTGGTTGAGCGCTTCCAATACGTAGTGAATATCTTCTGCACTGGTTTGTGATTCGTCTACGCCACCCGCAAAGTCGGTATCGGTGGTTCCAACGTAGGTGTATTGGTACGTACCGTCGCCATTAGAAATCCATGGCACTACAAACAAACTGCGCTTATCGCGGCGAACAGGAATAACGATCGCAATGTCGTTTTGCACTTTCTTCCAGGGAACGGTGATGTGGATTCCCTTTGCAGGACGAATGCTGTGCGGGTTTGTTCCTTCGTCGGCTTGACGAACATTGTCGGCCCACACTCCGGCGGCATTCACCACAGTGGTTGCGCGAATGGTGAACGGTTCGCTGTTTGTTGGTTGAACGATTGCACCGCGAGCTACGCCATATTCATCGTGAACAATCTTGGTGACTGTGCATTGGTTTGCAATGGCGGCACCATGTTGTACCGCGGTGCGAGCAACGGTGACGCACAAACGCGAATCATCGGCAGCAGCGTCGTAATACAGGTATGCACTCGCAAGTTTTTCGAATGGCATGGTGGGTAGGTGCTTGTGTGCAGCTTTGGCTTTCAAACGACGGTGGAACTTTCCAATTCGCCATCCACCGGTCAGGTCATACATCCACAACGCGCTGCCAAGCGCCCGCGCAATCTTTTTGGAAACCACGCCGTCCTTGGTGAGGATCGGAATCATGAAGGGGAGAAGCTGAACTAGATGAGGTGCATTTCTTCTCAGACGCTGGCGCTCGTGCAGCGCTTCGTAGACCAATCCAATTTCGCCCTGTTGCAAATAGCGAAGGCCGCCGTGAATGAGCTTGCTGCTTTTTGACGAAGTTCCTGAAGAGAAGTCGTCTTTTTCAACGAGAGCGGTACGAAGGCCGCGGGAAGCCGCATCAAGAGCCACGCCCACTCCGGTTATCCCGCCACCAATGACCAATACATCGAATTGCTCATTCTTCAGGCGTTCGATGTTGGCTTGGCGATCAAAATTCACCACGTCAGCCTAAACGCCTGCTCCTCTCAGACCGCCATTTTGCGCCATATTCGGGGAATTCCTAATTTTCAATGATTTCTTATTAGCAAGACTTGCAAATTAGTCGAATCATGCCTAATGTCGTCGGCATGCAAACGCCAACCGCACTCGCAGCCGCTTATCGCAGCCAGGGTCGCAAGCTCACCCCACAGCGACAGCTGTTGTTTCAACTGATGCATGGCAATGACAAGCATCCAACGGCTGAAGCGTTATTTGCCGAAGCTTCGGCCCAAATGCCGGGCATCTCATTGCGCACCGTGTACCAAACGTTAAATGAACTTGCCGAAATGGGCGAGTTGCAGTTCATTGACATCGGTGGCGGTGCAACGCGCTTCGATCCAAACCTCGACGATCACCACCACGTGGTGTGCGTCGATTGCGGGCAAATTCGCGATGTGCATGTAAACGGCACTGCAGCGTTAAAACCTGTTGGCATCGAAGATTTCACCATCAACGAAGTTGGAGTGGTGTTCCAGGGCGTGTGTTCAACATGCGAAAAAAGTCGTGCGAAGTCCAACAAGACAGCGCATGTGAAGTCTCCTGCTCTGCAGGCGAATGTAAGTAAGTAAAACAAATCCAAACAACAACAGAGGAGAAAATCATGGCAGGCCTCGCAGGCACCCATACACATGAAAACCTCAAGGAAGCGTTTGCAGGCGAGAGCCAGGCAAATCGTCGTTACTTGTGGTTCGCACAGAAGGCAGACGTAGAGGGTTACCCAGACGTTGCTGGCTTGTTCAAGAACGTTGCTGACGGCGAAACCGGTCACGCACACGGTCACCTTGAATATCTTGCAGAAGTAGGCGACCCAGCATCGGGAGAGCCAATCGGCGACACCGAGCAGAACCTGAAGTCTTCAATTGCAGGTGAAACCTATGAGTACACCCAGATGTACCCAGGTTTCGCGAAGACCGCTCGCGAAGAAGGCTTTGCCGAAATCGCTGACTGGTTTGAAACTCTTGCACGCGCTGAGAAGAGCCACGCTGGCCGCTTCGCAGAAGGCTTGAAGAGCATTTCCTGATTTAGGAAATAGTGAGTACTTGGTGGATGTTGCATGGGTAGCTGTGCAACATCCACTGCAAGTTTTTTTAGTTCATAACAAAGGCGCAAGAACATGACAACAATTTACGATCCGCATCACCCGCTCTATCTCGACGAGGCAGACACTCGCAAAGAACTTGAGCGCGTGTACGACCTGTGTCACGGATGTCGATTGTGCTTTAAGTTTTGCCCTTCGTTTCCAACGTTGTTTTCGTACATTGATGCGCACGACGATCAAGATGCAGGCAAGATGACGCCTGCTCAGCAAGATCACGTTGCTGACGAGTGCTTCCAATGCAAATTGTGTTACGTCATGTGCCCGTATATTCCCGAACTTCACGAATGGGCTCTCGATTTCCCTCGCCTTATGCTGCGCACCGACGCCATGCGTCGCGCCAATGGCCAGGTTTCTGCTCGCGACAAACTCACCACCGCAGTCATGGGGCATACCGATGCACTAGGCAAAGTGGCAACAAAAGCTGGAGTAATCAGCAATGTGGTCATGGGTGCAAAGCCGGGGTCGCTCATTCGCAAAGTGGTCGAAAAGACAGCTGGCATTTCCAGCGTGCGCATGTTGCCGCCATTTGCCAAGCAACGTTTCACTACCTGGTTTAAGAAGCGCCCACAAATTCGCCTCACCAAATCGCAAGGCGATGTAGCGGTATTCCCAACGTGTCTCGTTGAATACCAAGATCCGCAAATTGGTCATGACATGGTGAAGGTGTACGAGCACAACGGCATTTCCTGCTCGCTCGCAGGCACTACCAATTGCTGTGGTGCGCCGTACTTGCACTCTGGCGACATGGACACGTTCACCAAGGTTGCTGCAAAGAACATTTCTGAACTGGTGAAAGACGTTCGCGCTGGCAAAGACATCGTTGTTCCACAACCAACATGCAGTTACATCTTGAAGAAGGATTATGTCGACTACGTCGGTGGCCCAGATGCCAAGTTGGTGTCCGAGCACACATACGACGCTGCTGAATACCTCATCAAGATTCACAAGACCGAAGGCAAGTCACTCGACACCGAGTTCAAGGGCACCATTCCTGAAACGGTTACGTATCACACGCCATGTCACTTACGTGCACAGAACATTGGTCTGAAGAGTCGCGACCTCATGAAACTCACTGGTGCAAAAATCAAACTCGTGCAGCAGTGTTCTGGTATCGACGGCATGTGGGGATTGCGCGCCGAGAATGCGCACTTGTCGATGCCGATTGCTGAAAAGCTCGGAAAAATGATTACCGAAGCAAATGGCGACGTCGTAACCGGCGATTGCCATTTGGCAAACACTGCAATTAACGAACAAACAGGAAACAAACCCGTACACCCACTGCAAGTTGTTGCACGTGCGTACGGCTTCACAGAGGAGAAATAACTATGGCAACCCCCGCCAACGCAGTTGCATCACGCAAACTAAAACTAGAAGACATTCTCGATCTTCGCGCTTACGAACGCATTCGCGAAGAGAGTCGCAAGACGAGTATCGAAACCAAGGGCAAGCGTCGCATTGGTCTTGGCGAAGTCGTCACCATCATGTTTGAGAATCGTCAAACCATGTGGTATCAGATTCAAGAAATGATTCGTTCTGAAAAGTCAATGCACGACGAACAGGTAATGGAAGAACTGCACGCGTACAACCCGCTCATTCCAGAAGCCGGACAGTTGTCGGCAACGTTGTTCATCGAACTCACAACCGAAGATCAAATGCGCGAATGGCTGCCAAAGTTGGTGGGCATTGAAAGCTCATTGCTCATCAAATTGAGCGACGGCACTCAGGTTCGTTGCATTACCGACGAAGCTCACGCAGAGCAGCTCACCCGCGACTACATCACGGCAGCGGTTCACTACATTCGCTTTGAGTTCACCCCACAACAAGTGGAACTTTTCGCGGCTGGTGGAGCGCAGTTGGTGTGCGATCACCCGGCCTATGGTCAAAGCGCCGATTTGCCAGCAGTCACCATTGCCGAATTGCTCACCGACCTTCGTCCATAAAGGGCGTAACTAGGCCTGTATTGGGCCAAATAGGCAAATTGGCACGAACACCCAACGCCGTTCTACAGTCACCCGCGGGGAAGTAGTCAGCATTTGGCAAAGGGGGCCGTGCATGGCGATAGCGGATGTGACGTGGCGCAGCAGTGGCGCATGTCAAGGACTCGATGCGGAAATCTTCTACCCCGAAAATGAAGATCATGCCGACTTCGCTTTATCGGTGTGCGAGCAATGCGCCGTTCGCATAGCGTGTCTTAACTATGCGTTGGATGCTCGCGAACAACAAGGTGTGTGGGGCGGAGCAACTGCTCGCGACCGCCGCAAAATGTTGCGCCAGCGCCGACACTCTGCATAACGGAGCAGCGCAATGAGCGCCATTGACGAAGTTGGCGGCTGGGCTGTAGTCCTCGGAAAAGTTTCGTCGGCAACCGATTTGACGTTGAATGAGGCCCGCGCTGCCATGCGCACTGTGCTTGAAGGCGAAGCTACGTCAGCACAAATTGCTGCATTGGTTATGGGTCTTCGCACAAAAGGCGAGAGCGCTGTCGAGTTGGAAGGAATGCTCGCTGAGGTGCGCAATGCATCGGCGCGTGTCGAACTTCCAGCAGACGTGGCATCGCGTGCAATCGACATCGTTGGCACTGGTGGCGACAAGTCGCATTCAGTAAATATTTCAACAATGGCTGCGTTCGTGGTTGCTGGCGCTGGTGTGCCGGTTTGTAAACACGGAAACCGTGCGGCATCCTCGCAGTGTGGAACAGCCGACGTGCTTGAAGCACTAGGTGTGCGTATCGATCTTGATCCTGCAGATGTTGCACGATGTGTAGTTGAAGCGGGAATGGGATTTTGCTTTGCACAGAAGTTTCATCCAGCATTTCGTCACGCGGGTCCAACACGAAAAGAAATCGGCGTACCAACTGCATTCAATTTGCTTGGACCAATGGCTAACCCGGCAAATGTTTCGTTCATGGTGGTTGGTGTTGGCGACCCAAGTGCTGCAGAGAAAATGGCTCGTGCAATTGCAACACGCGGAGTAGAGCGCGCCTGGATTGTTCACGGACACGGTGGTCTCGACGAGCTTTCACTCAGTGGCCCTTGCTCAGTAGTTGAAGTACGCGATAACGCCTTGCGTGAATTCACTATTAATGCAATCGATCTTGGTCTTCAACCTGCCGACGTCACTGCCGTCCGCGGCGGCGACCCAGCACACAATGCGCGAGTGGTGCTCGACACATTCAACGGTCAACTTGGACCAGTGCGCGACATCGTGGTGTTAAACGCGGCTGCCGGGCTCACGGTTGCTGGTGTGTGTTCTTCGATGGAGGAAGGAGTTTCGCTTGCGCAGGCCTCCATTGATAATGGATCTGCATTACGCGTGGTCGAAGCATTGAAAATTTCTAGTAACGCTGTGGCACGATAGATCGCTATGAGTGCATTGCAAGTTCGTGTTCCCGCCAGCTCGGCCAACTTGGGCCCAGGCTTCGATGCATTGGGTATGGCGTTGACACTCCATTTGGAAATGGGCATTGACGACGGGTCTGCGCTTCCAGAATTCGCCAAAGTAATTGACGACAGTCATCCATCGCTCGCTGCGTTTCGACATGCTGGCGGAACGGGTGATGTGTGGGTGCGTTCAGTCATTCCAATGGGTCGCGGGCTGGGCTTCAGTGGAGCAGCACGAGTTGCTGGTGTAGTGCTGGGCCATGCACAACGCAACGGTAAAGACTCACTCGTGAGCGATCGCAAAGAGCTCCTGCGACTGAGTACCGAGCTTGAAGGTCATCCTGACAATGTTGCGGCCTCACTTGTTGGCGGCGTAACGGCCAGCACGGGCGGCGAAGTAGTGAAGCTTCCGCTTGGGTTCGACCCAGCGTTCATCGCATGGGTGCCGGAAACGCAAACCTCTACCGAAAAGTCGCGCACCGCGATCGCGTCATCTATTCCTCTTGGCGATGTGGTGTTCAACATTGGCCATACGGCGCTATTGATGGCGGCCTTTGCTGCCGGCGACATTGCCGTGTTGCGTGAAGCAACGAAAGACCGCATGCATCAAGATGTTCGCTTTGCAGCCTCTCCGAACTCGCACGAGGCGTTTAAGGCAGCGCTTGCAACCGACGCTTGGTGTACCTGGCTTTCGGGCTCTGGTCCAACGGTTGGCGTGCTCTGTGCAAAGTCCGATGCCGCTCGCATTGCGGACCAATTACCGAAGTCTGGTGCATCGCACATCTTGAACATCGATCACGATGGGGCAGTATTCATTTAACTCCGTAACACCCGGTGGGCAGACTTCATCTGTACGCAATTGGCGCACACATGAACTCAATAACCGAAACCAAAGCCCACTGACAGTAACTACAGGAGCAATCATGAATGCCAATAATCAGCCAGTCCTTGTGATCAATTGCGAGTCGTGCGTCATGCGCGAAACCGATGCATGCAGCGACTGCCTCGTCACCTTTATGTGCGGAGATTCCCAAGAATCTGCCGTAGTTTTCAACCTCGAAGAGCAACGCGCAGTTCGGTTGCTCGCAAATGCCGGAATGGTGCCTACGCTTCGGCATCGTGCCGTTAGCTAACCAGCAACCTTTTAGTCGCGAAGAAGCGGCTGCGTACACAGAGCAGTTGCTTGCTCTTGGTGCCGCCAACGGCATCGATCGGTTGGGCGTTGCACCCGCAATCACCATGCAGCGTGCTCGCGAAACATTGCATGCGCGTAAAGCAGTTGGATTGCACGACACCATGCAGTTCACATATCGCAATCCCGATCGATCGACGAACCCGCAAGTTTCGGTGCCCAACGCGCAGGCAATGATTGTTGGCGCATGTTCGTACGCAGCTGATGCGCCGCCCCCACCACATCAACTGAGCGCACGAGTTGCACGTTATGCGTGGGCAAATTATTACGAATCGCTTCGCACTGGTCTTGGTGTGGTGAGTACTGCATTGCAAGCCGATGGATGGAACGCGCAAGTGTTCGTCGATCACAATGCGCTTGTCGATCGCGAGTCTGCGTATTTGGCTGGGTTGGGGTGGTACGGCAAGAACGCAAACCTGCTTATCAATGGAGCAGGAAGTTTCTTCGTATTGGGCAGCGTGGTTACCGACGCGCCGCTTGTAGTGAATGAACGACCAGTTGACGATGGGTGTGGTGCGTGCAAACGATGTTTGGATTCATGTCCAACTAATGCCATTGTCGAGCCGGGCGTCATCGATGCTGCAAAGTGTTTGGCGTGGCTTGTGCAAAAGCCAGGTGTGTTCAATCGCGAGTACCGAGTAGCGCTTGCCGACCGCGTGTACGGCTGCGACTCCTGTCAAGACGTGTGTCCACCAACTATTCGGTTGGGCATCACCACTAAACCATCGGTAGTTCGCGCGTGGGTTCCTATTCTGCAGATGCTCCAAATGGACGATGCGCAACTTCTTGAGTCAGTTGGTCAGTGGTACATCGCCGATCGCAATCCCATATGGGTGCGTCGCAATTTACTCATTGTGCTTGGCAACATTGGCGATGCAAGCGATGAAGCAGTGCGTAACGCAATCCAAAAATTCTGCAGGCATGCAGAACCGATACTTCGGGCCCACGCAACCTGGAGTGCTGCGCGACTTGGGTTACGTGAGTTCATTCCTGCAACGGATGAAGATCCGACTGTGGTGGAAGAATTGCGCAACTTGCCTGAAGTGCGCGTTGGCTAACGCATCTGTCAGTATTGGTGCGAGCGCTTGCCATGAAACACCTTCTCGTCACTAATGACTTCCCGCCAAAGGTCGGTGGAATTCAGAACTTGCTTTGGGAGTGGTGGCGCAGGCTTCCGCCCGATTCGTTCGCGGTGCTTACTTCGCCACACAAAGACGCGGCGGAATTCGACGCGCAGCAGCCGTACCTCATTCGGCGAACGAAGGAACCGGTGTTGTTGCCTCATCCGTGGATGGTTCAACGCATCAACGAAATGGCAGAAGAGATCGGCGCCGACTTCATTGTGCTTGACCCTGCAGTTCCACTCGGCATGGTTGGCCCTTCGCTCAAGCTTCCATACATGGTGGTGTTGCATGGTTCAGAAGTAACAGTGCCAGGCCGCATACCTGGTTCGAAGCAAGTTCTTGCGCATGTGTTGCGCGGCGCACAACACATTATTGCTGCAGGCGGATATCCCGCTGCAGAAGCTCGTCAGGCTGGTGGCGACACTTTGCCAATCACGGTTGTGCCGCCTGGTGTTGACACACAACGTTTCGCTCCAATCAACATCGAGCAACGCAATGCAACACGTTCAAAGTTTGGCTTCGACCTTGATGCAGAACTCATTGTTGGTGTTAGCCGCTTAGTTCCGCGTAAAGGTTTCGACACGCTTATTCGCGCGGCCGCTGCACTTGCACCAAGCAGGCCAAAGTTGCACATTGCAATTGGCGGTAAAGGCCGTGACACCGATCGTTTGCAAAAACTCATTACGCAAACACGCGCACCAGTCACGCTTTTAGGACGAGTATCGAATGAAGATCTTCCACTGTTGTATGCAAGCGCAGACCTTTCTGCAATGTTGTGTCGCACTCGTTGGGGTGGGCTCGAACAAGAAGGCTTCGGAATTGTGTTCTCGGAAGCCGCAGCGTGCGGAATTCCTCAGGTGGCAGGGCAGAGCGGCGGTTCTGCCGAAGCGGTGGTGGATGGTGTTACTGGAGTTGTTATTGACGAACCAAGCAATGTTGCCAAAGTTGCTCGCGCAATAGACGCGTTACTCAGCAACCCATCACAGTTGCAGGCAATGGGCGAAGCGTCGCGCAAGCGGGCACTTGCCGAATTTGACTACAACGTGCTTACTGCAAGACTTGCAAATGTGTTGAAGGTACATGCATGAGAATCGTGAAATTGAACGCAGCGCTAACGGCGATTTTTGTGATTGTTTCGGTGCTTGCTGTTGCCATATTCAGTTCGCCACTGCGCAAACTCGTAGCCATCGTCGACTTGCTGCTTTTTGCGGTAGGCGTTGCAACGTTTATTTGGGGTTACTTTTCGGCAGTGCAGCGCAGTCGAAGCGACGAAATTTCGGTAGCTGGCCTGTTCCTGCTGATCGATGGTGTTGCCACAAAGTCGGTCATGCGGATCATGAATTCGGCCCTCACTATTCAGGTAGTGGTGGGGCTGGGCGGGGCACTGGTTCGACGGTCTACCAATGGGGTTTCGGGAAGCACCTTGGCTTTCGGGGTGTTGGTGCCACTACTTGGGCTTGGGCTGAACGGACTCTGGGCGAGCAAGAACGGAACTTTCGGTAAACGAATAGTTTCCGAAGTTTCTGCGCCAGAGGGTGAAATCGGCAAAGATGGTGCCCATGGTTGATTCAGGTTCGGATTCGGTATTCATTGCGGCAACAGCAGAGCGATGCTTCGACGTTGCCAGCAGTTTCGAGCAGTACCCCGAATGGGCTAAAGATGTCAAAGAAGCAACCGTGCTTACACGTGACGCGCAAGGTCGACCACACACGGTTGAATACCGCGCATCTGCGCTTGGCAGAAGCACCCATTACACCTTGGAGTACGACTACTCGAAAGCACCTCATGCATTGTCATGGCATCTAGTCGATGGCGACATCATGCGTTCGCTTCGCGGTGCATATTCATTCAACGCAGATGGAAGTGGAACTCGCGTTGCATATGACCTTGCTGTTGAGTTGGTCATTCCACTTCCAGGGTTTGTGAAGCGTCGCGCCGAAATGCGCATCCTCAGCACGCTGAAAGAACTGAAGACCCGCTCAGAATCGTGAGTCTCGCCGCAGGCATCGATGTCGGTGGCACCAAATGTCTTGGCGTCGTCATTGATGACAGTGGCAATGTTGTTCGCGAAGTTCGCAAGCCAACACCTACGGCCGACCAGCTTGTTGCAACGCTTGCTTCAATAGTTCGCGAACTCGGCGATCACTCATCAATTGGGCTTGGTGTTCCCGGTTTGATTTCTCGCGATGGTGTTATTCGTTCATCACCAAACATGATTACGGCAATTGAATTTCCAGTGCGCGAACAACTTGCACATGCGTTGGGCGAAACCGTGTGGTGCGACAACGATGCAACGTGTGCTGCTTTAGCCGAGTGGCAACGCGGCGCAGGTGTCGGCTCGCGTGACATGTGGATGGTCACATTAGGAACGGGAATTGGTGGCGGACTTGTTTCAGGTGGTGCATTGCAACATGGTGCACATGGTCATGCTGGCGAAGTTGGCCACATGGTGGTGCAAGCAGATGGGCACGCATGTCCGTGTGGTCAACGTGGATGTTGGGAGCGCTATGCATCGGGTGCTGGGCTATCTCAATTAGCGGGGGGAGTTGCAGGCGAAGTGGTCATTGATCGCGCCAAGTCGGGTGACGTGCTTTCGCTCAAGGCGCTCGACGAATTCTGCACATGGGTTGCACTCGGGCTCGCCAATATCGCCAACATGTCCGACCCTGACACCATCGTGGTTGGTGGTGGCGTCATGGAGAATGCCGACATCCTTCTGCCGCGCATTCAGGAACGCTTTGCCACCATGTTGTACGCCCCTAGCCACAGGGTTCACCCTCTGTTGAAGTCTGCGAAATTGGGAGAGCGGGCCGGCGCAATTGGTGCCGCTTTACTGCATCTTCACGACTAGTTTGTCTCTGTGGAATTTCGTCGCATCACCAATCTGCCCCCGTACGTCTTCACCATCATCAACAATCTGAAGATTCAGGCGCGTCACGAAGGCAACGACGTAGTCGACTTAGGTTTTGGTAACCCAGACATTCCTTCTCCGCAAATTGCGGTCGACAAGTTGATTGAAGCGGCTCAAAACTCAAAGAACCATCGTTATTCATTGTCGCGTGGTTTGCCGAAACTTCGTGAAGCAGTTGCCGACATGTACATGCGTAACTGGGGAGTGAAGTTAAACCCAGAGACGCAAATTACGAACACCATTGGTTCTAAAGAAGGCTTCAGTCACCTCATGTGGGTGTTGCTCGATCGCGGCGATGCTGCAATTGTTCCAAGTCCGAGTTATCCAATTCACATTTATGGCCCGATCTTTGCTGGCGCAGACGTTCGCCAGGTGCCAATGCGTAGTCAGCAAGTAATCGACGATCAGCAATATTCAGACGAGTTCTTCGAAAATCTCACCGAGGCATACAAGAACGGTTGGCCACGTCCACGAGTGCTGGTGGTGTCTTTTCCGCACAACCCAACTGGAGCCACAGTTGATCTACCGTTCATGCAGCGCGTTGTGGACTTCTGTCGCGAGCGCGACATGATCGTGGTGCACGACTTCGCGTATGCCGACGTGGGATTCGACGGTTACAAGCCGCCATCAATTTTGCAAGCAGAAGGTGCAATGGAATGCGCAGTTGAGTTGTATTCCATGACGAAGAGCTTCTCCATGGCTGGTTGGCGTGTTGCATTCATGGCAGGAAACGAACAAGTTGTTGGTGCGCTCATGAAACTGAAGAGCTACCTCGACTACGGAACTTTTCAGCCGGTGCAAATTGCTGCAACGGTGACGTTGAACGAAGCGCAGGACTTCCCACAGGAAGTATCAAACATTTATGAAAGCCGTCGTAATGCTCTTATTGACGGTCTCGACCGAATCGGTTGGCACATTCCGAAATCGCGAGGTTCCATGTTTGTGTGGGCGCCAATTCCTGAGGCTTACAAAGACATGGACTCGGTTGAGTTCTGCAGTCACTTGGTTCGCGACTGCAACGTTGCGCTATCGCCAGGTGCAGGGTTTGGTCCTGGTGGCGAAGGGTTCGCTCGCTTTGCGCTCATTGAAAACGAACAGCGCATTGCTCAAGCAGTACGCAACTTAAAAGCTGGGCTTACGCGCCTTCAGTAAGAAAGGTTCCTCAACATGGACACCAATTATTCGCTCGGTCTTCATGAAATTGGGAACAATTGTTACGCCTACCTACAGCCCGAAGGTGGTTGGGGATACAGCAATGCGGGGCTCATCGTCGGGCAAGGCTCGTCGTTGCTTGTTGACACGTTGTTTGATCTAAAGCTCACCGCATCCATGCTCGACTCCATGAAAGGCGCAACGCAGACGGCGCCAATCGCAACCGTTGTGAATACGCATGCCAATGGCGACCACTGTTACGGCAACGAATTGGTTGTCGGAGCAGAAATCGTTGCCTCAGCGGCAACGGCTCATGAAATGACCGAAGTTCCGCCAGCAATGCTGGCCGCGCTCAATAAAGCGCCAGGCGAGGTTGGGGATCTCTTCCGGTCATTCTTTGGCGACTTCGAATTCGAAGGCATTGAAATGACTATGCCAACGCAAACGTTTACTGGCCGACTCACCGTGCAGGCTGGTGGTCGGGATGTTGAACTCATCGAAGTTGGCCCTGCGCACACTGCAGGTGACACCATTGCGTACGTTCCCGATGCGCAGACTGTGTACACAGGGGACATTCTGTTTATCGGTGGCGCTCCAATTGTGTGGGCTGGACCACTTGAAAATTGGATTGCAGCATGCGATCTCATCAACTCACTCGATGTTGAAACTGTGGTGCCAGGCCATGGTCCGCTCACCGATAAAGCAGGAGTAACACGCGTGCGCGATTACTTGGCGTACGTGTTAAACGAAGCAAGTGCTCGTCAAGCACAAGGGATGGATGCTTTTGATGCCGCCCGTGAAATTTGTGCTGACATTCTTGGCGATCCCAAGAAATCGTTTGCTACGTGGAAGGAATTTGGTCGCATTAGTGTCAACGTCGACACGGTGTACCGAAGTAAGGATGCATCGCACAAGAGTCCAGATGTTGTTGAGCAATTCAGGCGAATGGCTCAGCTAGAAAATCAACATTAAGCAGACTTCTGCTTTGCCAGCTCGCGCTTTACGAGCGCAAACCAACCGCCTGCGGCGCAAATGGTGAAGAGCAGCCACTGCACGGTGTAACTCAGGTGAGGGCCGTTGCTGAACTCTGGGTCAACAATGGTGGAAAGTGAAGCCGCTTCAGTCGGAGTGCTTTTCAGGAGTTGCACGTACACCGGAACCAGTTCGCCTTCAATTTGTTTCTGGAGGCGAGCAATGTCAATGCGATGAATGTCCGCAAGGTCACCTGTTGCAGGGTCGGAGACTTCGCCCGTACGACGTTCGCTCGTTGTGCGAACTCGACCAAGAAGTGAGATCTGTCCGTTTGGAGCTGAAGGGAATGCCGCAGCAAGTGGAACGAAACCTCGGTTCACCAATACGACTTTGCCGTCGGCCATGAGTAGCGGTGTGATGGCGTCATACCCAGCAATGCCGTTTTGGGAGACATTCACCAGACTGATGTCTTCGCCCGAAAGGTACGTTCCTGATACTTCAGTTGGCATCCATTCAATGTCTGAAGGCGGTGCACTCAGTAAGTCGTTAAGAGGTTTGATGGGGGCATCAAATCGTTGCACAAGTGTTGCGTTGAAATCTTTGCGCTCGTGATATCGGTGCCATTGCCAGTTGGCCAAGTTCACCATCACGACCATCAATGTGATCACCAATACATGAGTGGCGATCCATTTCGGGCGCAGGAGAAACTTGTACATAACGAAGCAAACTTACACGCGGCTACAGGCCGGCGCCGCGCGTTTCGTTCAACTGTTTTGCCAATGAATCAAGAGCTCTAGTGTCGCGCGAAAGTAGTAATTGGCATTCGTGAAACTGCGGTACTGCAATTTCAATAAGCGTTTCCCAATCCGCAAGTGGCATTCCCAAACACTTTCGCAGCGCAGTGCTCAGTGCTTCTTGTGGATTGCTGTCGTAAGTCTCCAACAGGGTTTCAACATCGCGTTTTGTGAGCAACGCTCGATACTGCTCGGCGTCAATTTTTCGCTGAATGTAAGGCGAAAAAAACCCGCGATATCGGTGGCGCAAAGTATCAAGCTTCCAGTCATCTGCTTGCACACGGCCCCTGCACAGTGATGTTCCGCAATTGCAATCAAACTCGTCGTAGTCACTTGCATCACTCATGGCGTAATCGAAAGTCAGTTCCTCGCCAACTGCAATATCGCGCATGGCAAC
>JBEGJW010000024.1:0-16028 GCA_041184445.1 Actinomycetota bacterium
CGGTGAAATGTTTCGGGTTGGGCAACGAGGGCCAACTTGGCAATGAATCCACATCGAACATTGGTGATGGAGTTGGAGCTTCGGTGGCCAGTTCGTCGGCGATTTCGCTCGGGCTGGGTCGTTCGGCCCGAGCGATCGCTGTTGGCACATCGCACACGTGCGCGTTGCTCGACAACATGACGGTGAAATGCTGGGGTTATGGAGCCGTTGGTGCAATCGGATCTGGGAGCACAGCGTCACGTGGTGATAACGCAGGAGAAATGGGCGATGCGTTGCCTGCAGTTGATTTAGGCAGTGGTCGAACGGCAACCATGCTTGCTGTTGGGTCCAATCATTCGTGCGCGTTGCTCGACAACGCAACCGTGAAATGTTGGGGTCGCAGTAACTCTGGTCAACTCGGTTACAACGACACGGTCACGCGTGGCGATGGTGCAGGCGAAATGGGCAATGCATTACCTGCAATTTCGTTTTCGGCCGGCCGAACCGCAACGGCTATTGCAGCCGGCGCAAACCACACGTGTGCATTGTTGGATAACGCGCAAGTGGTGTGCTGGGGCGACAATGCATACGGCCAACTTGGTCAGGGGAACATGGACAACATTGGCGACGGCGTCGGGCCAACCATTGCTGCAACGCCAACGATCGATGTAGGTACTGGTCGTTCAGTTATTGCCATTTCTGCAGGTGATGTACATACATGCGCGTTACTCGACAACGCAACGGTGAAAACGGTGAACTGCTGGGGTGCCTCTGCAAATGGGCGACTTGGAACAGGCGACACCCTAGATATTGGTGACGATCCAAATGAGATGGGCGATTATCTGTCGTCAATCAATCTTGGTGCAAGTGCGATTGCCGTAGCGATAACCACTGGTGGAGCGCACACGTGTGTGTTACTGAACACTGCAGCAGTGAAATGTTTTGGAAATGGAACTGATGGTCGTTTGGGATATGGCAATCAAAACAATCTTGGAGATGGTCCCGGAGAAATGGGTGATGCGTTAGCAACCGTGAACTTAGGAACTGGTCGCACAGTGCTTGCCATTTCTGCTGGGCTTGCGCACACCTGCGCCATGCTCGACAACTCAACGGTGAAATGTTGGGGTAACGGCGGAAGCGGTCGCAGAGGTTCGGGTAACACAACACGTGCGGGAACGACAGCTGCACAAATGGGCGACAACCTGGTTGCACTAAGTGCTGGAGCGCTCATCAACACTGGTACTACGACCACAACGACTACTACTACGACGACAACCACCACCACGACTGTCGCACCGACCACGACAACTTCTACGACGACATCAACAACATCTACGACAGTTCCACCGACCACGACCACAACGTCAACTACATCTACGACGGTTGCACCGACTACTACAACAACATCTACGACGGTTCCACCGACGACTACAACAACTTCGACGTCAACAACATCTACGACCGTTCCACCGACAACTACAACAACGTCAACAACAGTTGTGCCGCGAACAACGGTGCAACCGGTCGTCGTCAACGAGTTTGATAACAGCTCGTACACGTTGAACAATGCTCAAAAACTGCAACTCAACAAACTCGCGACTCAGTTGCACACCGGCGACTCCGTCTCATGTGTGGCGTACCAAGAGTCCAACGCACTCCACCTCGTCAGCCGGCTCACGGTGAAACGTTCGCAATCGGTATGCACCTATCTTTTAGCCCGGGTTCGCGGCCTGCTGGCCACCCCAAGCACGCAGTTCGCCCCGTCGGCCACGGTTCAGATCACGGCCTCTAAGTCAATACTCATAAGGGGTTCGTCTTCCCTGTTGCGCAAGGTGATGGTGTCTACCAAACCGGGCCCGTGAACCCTGGTGTTGCAGTTGCCGAACGGCTATTTCCCTGACACACTGAAAAGCGTGTTTACGACGAAAGCCCGCCCATCACGCACGTGTGAAGTCGTAGTCGTAGTGATGTAGGCACACCGGCCCTCGCCGCGTGTGCCCAAGCCTCCCGCCAGGGAGGCTTTTTTAATCCCCAAAAAACGGAGACAGCAATGACATCCAAAGATCACATGAAAGGCCATAAGGCTGGTGAGACCATCACCGGCGCGCAGGCGCTTATTCGTGCTTTGGAGATGGAAAACGTGGACGTCATGTTCGGTCTTCCTGGTGGTTGCATCTTGCCTGCATACGACCCGCTTATCGAATCGCCAATTCGTCACATCTTGGTTCGTCACGAACAAGGTGCTGGTCACATGGCAGAGGGTTACGCGCACGTAACTGGTCGTCCCGGTGTTGCCATGGTTACTAGTGGTCCTGCTGCAACCAACATGGTTACTCCGTTGTGCGATGCATACATGGACTCCATTCCAATGGTTGCCATCACCGGTCAAGTTGGAACGAATGCAATTGGTACAGATGCGTTTCAAGAGTGTGACACCGTAGGAATTACGCGCAGTATTACTAAGCACAACGACTTGGTTATGAGTGCAGACGATTTGCCGCTTGCTATTCGTCAGGCGTTTCACATTGCAACAACTGGTCGTCCTGGTCCAACACTTGTTGACATTCCAAAAGACGTATTAACAAATTCAATGAAGTGGCATTGGCCAACCGATGATGAGGTTGCCGATTCTCTTCCTGGTTACAAGCCGGTGTCAAAAGGTCATCCACGAATGATCAAAGAAGCTGCGCAACTTATTCTGAAAGCGCAACAACCAATTCTGTATGTCGGTGGTGGCGTGTTGAAGGCGCGCGCAGCTTCGGCATTGCGCGAACTTGCAGAACTCACGGGCATTCCTGTTGTCACCACGCTCATGGCGCGCGGTGCATTCCCAGACGATCACCCGTTGTGCTTGGGCATGCCTGGCATGCACGGAACTGCAGCAGCAGTTACCGCAATGCAAAAGAGCGACTTGCTCATTGCACTCGGTTCACGTTTCGACGACCGTGTTACTGGTCGCGTGAATTCGTTTGCACCGCACGCGAAAATCATTCATGTTGATATCGACCCAGCAGAACAAGGCAAAGTACGTAAGCCAGACGTGCCAATTGTTGGCGATTGTCGTTTAGTTATTGAAGAAATGATCAAAGCGATTAATGACTTGCTTGCCGATCAAAAGCAAGCAGACATCACACCTTGGCGCAGTCGCGTCAGCGGTTGGCAAGAACAGTTTCCACTTACTTACGAACCAAGCGAAGAAGGCGGCGTATTGAAGCCGCAGTATTGCTTGGAGCAATTGCGCGACGCAGCACCAGAAGGAACCATCTTGGTTTCAGGAGTTGGTCAGCATCAAATGTGGTCTAGTCAGTATTGGAAGTTCAATGAGCCATACACGTGGGTGAACTCAGGCGGACTTGGCACTATGGGCTTTTCGGTTCCTGCAGCTATTGGTGCAAAAGTTGGCCGACCAGACAAAACGGTGTGGGCAGTTGACGGCGACGGTTGTTTCCAAATGACTGCACAAGAGTTGGTTACTGCATCGCTCGAGCGCATTCCTGTGAAGATCGCCATCTTGAACAACTCGTACCTCGGCATGGTTCGCCAGTGGCAAGAAATGTTCTACGAAGAGCGTTACAGCGAGGTGTACTTGTCGCAAGACACGCCGAACTTTGTGAAGTGGGCAGAAGCAATGGGTTGCGTTGGCATTCGTGTTGACGACGAATCTGAAGTTGCTTCAGCAATCGACAAAGCAAACTCCATTAACGACAAGCCAGTTGTTGTTGACTTCCGAGTTGACGCTGGCGAAAAAGTGTTTCCAATGGTTGCAGCAGGTCAAAGCAATGACGACCTCATGTTGCATCCAAGTCAAAACTCACGAAGGGAGTTCCTCCGATGAACACCGCTAATCCATACGGAAGCGCACCAACACACCACATGTTGTCGGTGCTTGTACAAAACAAGCCTGGTGTTCTCGCGCGCGTGGCATCGTTGTTTGCACGTCGTGGCTACAACATCTTTTCGTTGGCTGTAGCGCCAACAGACGATCCAGAGTTCAGCCGCATCAGCATTGTGGTCGACGTGGAATCTGCACCGCTCGAGCAAATTGTGAAGCAGTTGTTCAAGCTCATTGAAGTTGTGCGTATTTCAGAACTCGACCCTCGCAAGTCGGTGGAGCGCGAGCTGATGGTGGCCACCATTCGAGCCACTCCAGAGCAACGCGGTCAGGTAGTGGAATTGGCCAATATTTTCGAGGGCAAAATCCTTTCCGTTGGTCAGGACGCAATCATCCTGTCCATGGATGGCAGTCCAGAAAAGTTGGACGATTTTTCAGATTTGCTGCGACAATATGGAATCATCGAATCGCAACGAACCGGCCGCGTGGCGCTTCCAAAGCTCGACCGCGCCGCAAAGAAATAGTCCGTTTTAATCACAAGTTCAGAACACAAGGGAAAGGCAAGACCATGGCAGCAAACATTTATTACGAGAAAGATGCTGATCCAGCACTCATTCGTTCGAAGAAGGTTGCAATTATTGGTTACGGCTCACAAGGTCACGCACACGCACTCAACCTGAAGGAATCAGGCGTTGATGTTGTTGTTGGTTTGCGCGACGGTTCGTCGTCAAAGGCCAAGGCTGAAGCAGCTGGCTTGAAGGTAATGAACATTGCTGATGCTGCGAAGTATGCAGACCTCATCATGATTCTTGCTCCAGACACCGAGCAGAAGAAGATTTACGAAGAGAGCATTGCTCCTAACCTCACTGATGGCAAGGCAATTGCGTTTGCTCACGGATTCAACATTCGTTACGAGCGTATTCACCCACCAAAGGGCGTTGACGTCATCATGATGGCGCCAAAGGGCCCAGGCCACTTGGTTCGTCGTACCTATACCGAAGGCGGAGGAGTGCCAGCACTCATTGCAGTTCATCAAGATGCAACCGGCAAGGCAAAGGCTCTTGCGCTTTCGTACGCCGAAGCAATTGGTGGCGCACGCGCAGGTGTTATTGAAACCACCTTTACTGAAGAAACCGAAACAGACTTGTTCGGTGAGCAAGTGGTGTTGTGTGGAGGCCTTACCTCACTCGTACAAGCCGGATTCGAAACACTTGTTGAAGCTGGCTACCAGCCAGAAATGGCCTACTTTGAGTGCTTGCACGAAGTAAAGCTCATCGTTGACTTGATGTACGAAGAAGGAATCGCAGGAATGCGTTATTCCATTTCTGACACTGCTGAATACGGCGACGTTTCACGTGGACCACGCATCATCAATGCATCAACCAAGGCAGAGATGAAGAAGATTCTTGAAGAAATTCAGAACGGCACATTTGCTGAGGAATGGATTTCAGAAAGCGACAGCGGCCGCAAGCGTTTCGGCGAGTTGCAGAATGCAGGACGTAACCACCCAATTGAAAAGGTTGGCGCACAGTTGCGTTCGATGATGCCGTGGATCTCGAAGGGTAAGCAGAAGGTCAGCGAAATCTCAGGCGGCTGATCGCCACTAAATCCCACAAAACCCAAGTAGTACAAGGGTTCTAAATCCCGAGTTGTTTAGTCAGGAATTAGGCTTTAGCCTGCCTGAAATGACAAACAACTTGGGTTTTGAAACACGTCAGATTCACGCCGGCCAAGAGCCAGATCCAACAACAGGTGCTCGCGCAGTTCCTGTGTATCGCACCACCAGTTATGTGTTCCGCGATGCGCAACATGCACAGAACCTCTTCGCGCTTGCCGAAATTGGAAACATCTACACGCGCATTATGAACCCAACTCAGGGTGTGCTTGAAGCGCGGTTGTCATCACTTGAAGGCGGCACTGCAACTGCAGTTGGTTTGCCTGGTGCGCTCGCAGTTTCGAGCGGTCAGTCTGCAGAACTTCTTGCCATCCTCACGCTTGCTGAAGCTGGTTCACACATTGTTGCGTCACCAAGTTTGTACGGCGGAACCTACAACTTGTTCCACTACACGTTGCCAAAGATGGGCATCGAAGTTTCGTTCGTTGAAGACCCAGACAATTTGGATCAATGGAAAGCTGCAGCACGCCCGAACACCAAAGCGTTCTATGGCGAAGTGTTGGCAAACCCACGCAACAACGTTCTCGATATTGAAGGAATTAGCAAAGTTGCACATGAAGTTGGCGTGCCACTCATTGTTGACAACACGGTTCCAACGCCATATCTGATTCGTCCACTGGAGTGGGGTGCAGACATCGTCGTGCATTCACTCACCAAGTTCATTGGCGGACATGGAACATCAATCGGTGGAGCAATCATCGACGGTGGTTCGTTCGACTTCAGTCAGAACGACAGGTTCCCTAACTTCACCGAACCAGATCCTTCGTACCACGGCCTTGCGTATTGGCCAGCACTTGGTGCAGGTTCATACATCATTAAGGCACGCGTACAAATGTTGCGCGACCTTGGCATGGCAACAACACCAGACAATGCATTCAACTTCTTGCAAGGTCTCGAAACTTTGTCATTGCGCATGGAACGCCACTGGGCGAACGCACAAAAAGTTGGTGAGTTCTTGGCCAAGCACCCACAAGTTGAAGAAGTGTTCTATGCAGGTTTGAAGACCAGCAAGTGGCACGACCGTGCAGTGAAGTACGGCAAGGGCAAGGGCTTCGGTTCAGTGCTCGCGTTCAACATTAAGGGTGGCGTTGAAGCTGGTCAGAAGTTTGTTGCCGGTCTCAAGTTGCACAGTCACGTCGCCAACATTGGCGACGTACGCAGCTTGGTCATTCACCCAGCATCAACCACTCACAGCCAGCTGACACCAGAAGAGCAGAAGTCGACTGGTGTATTCCCAGGCCTCGTGCGTTTGTCGGTTGGTCTCGAGACCATTGACGACATCCTCGCCGACCTAGAAGCCGGTTTCTCAGCAGCGAAATAGCTGAATAGGCCCAGTAGCGATAGGGCGACTGGGCCTGTTCCCAAAACTGTTTACCTATCGTTTACCTAAACCTCATCTCGAAATAACCCTTCGCTGACAAGATTCGGGCGTGAATATCGTCGCACCAGTGAAGCGTGAAATGCATGTGGTGCACAGTCGTGGCGACAAAGTATTTCGCGGCATCGTTACCGCTGGCGCACTTACCTCTCTTGTCATTCTTGGACTAATCGGTGCGTTTTTGTTTGGACGTGGAGCTCAAGTTTTCTCACAGTACGGACTGAAATTCATTACTGGAACAAATTGGTCTGCAAGCACTGAACCTGGAATTGCCAATGAATTTGGTATGGGACCAATGCTTGTTGGAACGGTAATTGTGTCCGTTATTGCTCTCACCTTCACTGTTCCAATGTCAATTGCTGGAGCGTTGTATATCGAGTTTTATGCTCAACCACGCATTAAAAAATTATTGACAGCATTGCTCGACCTAGCCGCTGCAATCCCTTCATTGATCTTTGGTCTGTGGGGTATTCAAGTGTTTACCAATATCGGTCAACGCTGGGCTTCTTTCCTGGGTAATCGTCTTGGCTTTATCCCAATCTTTAATACTATTTCTGACAATTACGGTCGCAGTCCTTTTGTGGCTGGATGTGTTTTGGCCTCGCTCGTTGTGCCAATTACAACCTCCGTTGCACGTGAAGTGTATTCACGAACTCCACGCGAACTGATTGACACGTGTTATGCACTTGGTGGAACAAAGTGGGGTGCTATCAAAACTGTTGTTCTGCCATTTGGTAAAAGTGGTGTAGTTGGTGGAGCAATGCTCGGCCTTGGTCGTGCATTAGGCGAAACAGTAGCTGTGTATCTCGTATTGAATTTGAACTTCCGCTATACATTTAAAATTCTTGAATCTGAAGGTGGAAACGTTGCGTCACTTATTGCAACTCGATTTGGAGAAGCTTCCACTGAAGAACTCACTGCGCTTATTGCAGCCGGATTTGTGTTGTTCCTGATGACCCTTGGTGTGAATATGATCGCGTCGGCGATCGTTACGAGATCGACGAGATCTTGATGACTGAAATTTCCATTCCTCAGCCGACGAGACCTTGGCAGCGTAAGCGCCGCGAGCAAGTTCGCTCAGGCGCTTCATTTGCCGCTGTGGCATTTGTAGCTTTCATCGTGGTGCTGTTTACTGGGTTTGCAGGATTTGACGGATGGGCTATTGCACTGTTCCTCATTTCAGCAATTGTGTTGTTCATTAAAGGTCGAAAACTTTCTCAAAAAGAACGAAAAAATGCTGTAATTCAACTGCTAATTGCATCTGGAGCAACATTGGCTTTTCTGCCTTGGCTGTCAATTTTTGCAAGTGTTGCGATGAAGGGGCTTGCTGGACTTCGTATCAACTTCATTACCTCAGATATGCGCACAACCGTCCCAGATGATGAAATGAATATGGGTGGTGCATTGCATGCAATCGTTGGGTCATTCATGATGGTGATCTTGGCTTCAATCATCACATTGCCGCTTGGCATTTTGAGTGGTGTGTATCTGACTGAAATCAAAGGGCGATTTACATTCTTGGTTCGCTTTGTTATTCAATCAATGAGCGGAGTTCCATCAATAGTCGCTGGACTTTTTGTGTTCACTACATACGTATCAGCAACTCATGGACCTACAGCATTCGGGGGTGCACTTGCACTCGGAATTTTGATGCTGCCTACGGTTGCCCGTACATCTGAAGAAGTTTTGAAACTGGTTCCGGATGAATTGCGCTCTGCTGGCTATGCATTGGGCGCTCGACAATGGCGAACAACATTGATGGTGGTACTTCCGACTGTTCGCAGTGGTTTAACAACCGTTGCCGTACTTGGTGTAGCTCGAGTTATTGGTGAAACTGCTCCGCTGCTTCTTACTGCTGGCTCTAGTACAGCATTGCGGTTCAATCCCGTAAGTGGACCAATCGCTTCGCTCCCCATTTACGTGTTTGGTTTGTTGCAAATAGGCACCGAGTACGCAGTAAACCGAGCTTGGACTGGCGCACTAGTACTCATGATTTTGGTATTTGGATTGTTTATTACTGCCCGCAAACTAGGTGGCAAGGACAAACGGTAAGTCATGGAAGTTTCAACAGTTGCACAACGAATTGAAAGTGAAAGGTCGGATATGTCGAATACATCAGCAGTTCTCGATAACCCAGCGCAAGGCTTTGCTGGATTAGAAACGCGTGGCGTACACGCATGGTTCGGAAATCACCATGCTCTTTCAGATGTGTCACTGCAATTTCCGGCGCGTACGGTTACAGGGCTGATAGGTCCCTCTGGTTGTGGAAAGTCAACTTTCCTGCGCTTGCTTAATCGCATGCATGAATTCATACCAAGTGCAGCAATGGCAGGCGAAGTATTACTGCACGGGAATGATATTTATGGCGAAGATGTAGACGCGGCTGCAATTCGATTAAAAGTGGGCATGGTGTTTCAAAAGCCGAACCCATTTCCTGCAATGACGATTAAGGAAAATGTTGTTTCCGGATTAAAGCTCGCGCATATCAAGATAGATAATGAACAAGATTTGATTGAAAAATGTCTCACTCGTGCAGGTTTATGGAAAGAAGTGAAAGATCGCCTAAATGCAAGTGGAGGATCGCTTTCTGGTGGTCAACAGCAGAGGTTGTGCATTGCCCGTTCGCTTGCGGTCGAGCCGGAAGTATTGCTGATGGATGAGCCATGTTCTGCTCTAGACCCAGGCAGCACTCTTCGAATTGAAGAGACCATTAAGGAATTAGCAGAGAGAATTACCGTGGTGATCGTGACTCACAACATGCAACAGGCAAGCCGCGTCAGCGATTACTGCGCTTTCTTCCTGAGTGATGGTGGGCCAGGAGTATTGGTAGAGGCAGATCAAACACGAAAGATGTTTACGAACCCAAACGACAACCGTACTGCCGATTACGTTCAGGGCAAATTCGGCTGAGCGTTCACCAATTATTCACTTTGCGTTACGAGAGGGTTTGTTCAGCGGATATCTCCCTGTAAGACCACCTTTGTATGGTTTTCACTGTCAGAAGACCCAAACAAAGGATCAAAAACTCATGCGAAATATTCGTAAAGTTGTTGCAGCAGTCGGCGTGGCCGTAGTTGCATCACTCACTGTTTCATCAGTGGCACTTGCAGAGGATGCAAAAGGCGAAGGTGCAACCTTCCCACAAAACTTCTTGGCTAACGCTGAAGTTGCATACAACGCAAGTCATCCAGGAAATACTGTTGCTTACAAAAACCCAGGCGGTGGTTCAGGAAGCGGAAAGACTGCTTTCTATAACGCAACTGCAACCAGCGGAACTGACTGGGCGGGTACCGACTCAGCTGTTGAAGCTGCAAAAGATCCTTCGGCAAAGTTCGAATGGACATATGTTCCTTACGTAGGTGGCGCAATTGCGATGGGCTACAGACTTGACGAACTTCAGGGTGCAACCTTGTCGTTGAGCGCAAACACCATCAACGGAATTTTTGCTGGTCTCATTACCAAGTGGAACGACCCGAGCATCGCAGCTGATATGAAAGCAAACCCAACATGGACGAACATCAAGAAGTCTTCTGACTACAAGGGTGTATCGGCACAATGGCAACCAGTAGGACCATTTGCTTCGATTGCAACCATTACCTTGAATCCATCAGCAATGAAGAAGGCATCAGGCAAGAAGGTGGAAGTGTATGACAACACCGCAAAGAAAGCCGTTGCAACTTCAGTTGTTGGTAAAAAGGGTGAAGTCACTATCTCCGCGAAGGGATTGAGCTCTTCAGTTCAGTACTCGGTCAAGGTGGATGGAAAAGAAGTTGCTAAGTACAAGCAGGGTTCAGTAACTCTTCCAGACAAGACCATTACCGTTGCATACCGTTCAGGTACTTCGGGAACCACCAACAACTTCACCTTGTTCATGAAGTCAGCAACAAACCCAGACTGGACACAGAACGACTCGTTCTCAACCGGTATGCCTGGTGGATCTGCAACTCTCGCAAAAGAGGGAAGCCGTTTCCAGGGATTCAGTGGTTCAGCAGACCTCGCTAACTACGTAAAGTCCAACAACGGAGCAATTGGATACATGGAAGTGTCGTTCGTGAACGAGCGTGCAGCAGACGGAGTAAAAGCAGCTTTGGTAAAGAATGCTGCTGGCATCTATGTTGCACCAACTTCTGCAAACACCTCAGCAATGTTGAGCGGTTCGACAGTTGCAGATAGTGGATTCGTTACATTTGACTACAAGCAGACAAAGAACACGAATGCGTATCCAGTAGTAGCAGTTACCTACGCACTTGCGAAGAAAGCAAAGAGCACAAAAAACGCTCTTGTTGCTGACTACTTCGGCTGGATTCTCAACACGTACGCACCTGCCAACGCAGAAGGTCTTGGATACGCAGCCCTCACCGGCAACATCCTCACCGCTGCAAAAGCAAAGCTTGCACTGGTTAACAGCAAGTAAGTAATTCGGTCAGCAGACCGAAACCCCCTGTTGAGAAGCCCCGGCCGAAAGGTCGGGGCTTCTTACGTTTTCAACTACTTGTCGTCGCCGTCTTGCTGTTCGCGCAAGAACTTTTCAAATTCTTCTGCGAGGGCATCTGCCGATGGAAGTTCCGATTCGGTGCGACGGTCGTATTCGTCCTCAAGCATGGTGAGGTAGCTGACGGTTTGATCGTCACCCTCAACCGCAGCGTCGTGAAGTTCTTCCCAACGCTGAATCTCTTCATACATTTCACCGTGACTTGTGGGAATGCCCAGCACGTGTTCTAAGTGTCGCAACAATGCTGCAGAAGATTTCGGGTGTTGCGCATTGGTCAAATAGTGGGGCACGCCTACTCGTAGCGAAACTCCCGCAATTCCTTCCCGGTCGAGTCGTTCTTGAATAACACCTACAACACCGGTTGGTCCTTGATACTGCGGACGCGATAGGCCAAGCCGGCGGGCGAGCGATTGATTACTGCTACTGCCCACCACTTGCGGCGAGCGAGTGTGCGGAACTCCTTCAGCAGCTGCGCCAACGGTAACTACGACCTCGCAGCCAAGTTGTTGTGCGCATTCCACGATGCAGTCGGCGAACACGCCCCAATGCAGGTGTGGCTCAACTCCAGACAGAATGACCAAGTCGCGAGAACCTTCGGGGAAGCGCGCAATGAGGAAGTCATTTTCGGGCCAGCGAATAAGTCGCTCGCCATCTTCATCAATAAATGTTTCGGGTCGTTCCTGGGTGAAATCGAAAAATGGGTCAGGGTCAACCGAGGCCACCACAGTGACCGCGCGGTCCTGAATTGCCCACTCAAGGGCGCCTGTAGCCACGCCACACACGTCAAACCAGCCGCGCAGAGCAACCACCAAAACAGGGTTGCGCAGCGTTCCTACGGCCTCCCAGTCGGCGTCTAAAACGTCATCGACGTTCATGCCTGAACCAGCATTGTTTTCGCTTCGGCCAACTCCACTGTGTAAGCATGGCAGGCGTGACTACGCATCAAAACCCCCAGAACCGTGTTTCTGCACGCCTCGCAGCCATTGCCGAATCGGCCACTCTTGCAGTAGACGCGAAGGCTAAAGCGCTGAAGGCAAAGGGCGAAAACGTTATTGGGTTTGGTGCGGGCGAGCCCGACTTTCCTACACCTGAGCGCATTGTTGAAGCGGCAGTTCGTGCAGCGCGTGACCCAAAGTTTCACCGGTACACACCTGCCGCTGGTTTGCCAGAACTACGCGAAGCAATTGCCGTAAAAACAAAACGCGACAGCGGATTTTCGGTAGATGCATCGCAAGTGTTGGTTACCAACGGTGGCAAGCATGCGGTGTTTGTGGCTTTCGCAGCATTGTGCGATCCGGGCGACGAAGTAATTGTTCCTGCTCCGTACTGGACAACGTATCCAGAAGCAATTTCGCTGGCTGGTGGAGTTTCCGTTGTTGTGGACACCACGGAAGAAACCGAATTCAAAGTGACTGTTGAGCAGTTGGAAAAAGTTCGCACTCCACGCACGAAAGTGTTGTTGTTCGTTTCACCAGACAACCCACGTGGTGCGGTGTATTCGCCAGAAGAAACCATTGCTATTGGCAAGTGGGCAGTACAGCACGGCATTTGGGTAGTGACTGATGAAATTTACGAACACCTCACCTATGGCAAGCACAAGTTTTCGAGCATGCCAACTTTGGTTCCCGAATTAGCCGACAAGTGCGTCATTGTGAACGGTGTTGCAAAGACATACGCAATGACGGGTTGGCGAGTGGGCTGGATGATCGGTCCAAAAGATGTGATGAAGGCCGCAATCAACTTTCAATCGCACACCACATCGAACGTTTCCAACGTTGCACAAATTGCTGCGCTCGAAGCGGTGAGTGGAGACCTCTCTGCAGTTGCCATGATGCGCGAAAGTTTTGAACGACGCGGAACGCTGATGCACAAAATGCTCACGGCAATTCCTGGCGTTACGTGTATGGAGCCACAAGGCGCGTTCTATTGCTTCCCTAATGTACGTGGCTTGCTCGGTCGCGATATAGGTGGCAAGAAGGCGTCGAACAGTATGGAACTTGCCGACTTGGTGCTCGACGTTGCCAAGGTTGCCTTTGTTCCCGGTGAAGCTTTTGGTGCACCCGGATACGCCCGCTTCAGTTTTGCGCTCGGTGATGCCGATTTGGTTGAGGGCATGGAGCGCCTCGCCGCGTTATTTGCATAACAACCTTGCACTTGCGCTAAGGTAACACCACTTCGGTAATAGCCGGAGGGCAAAACATTCAGCGAAGTCCGGTGAGATTCCGGCACTGTCCCGCAACGGTAATGCGAACGCTTTCAGCAGAAGGTGAGTTCGTCAGTCCGGTCGCCTAATGCGTAGCTACATCAACCGCTCTCGCAAGAAGAGCAAGGAGACCATATGAACAAGTTCACCAAGGCCGGCATCGCCGGTCTTTTTCTTTCCCTCACCTCAGTATTGGCAAGTTGTGGCGGATCTTCAACCAGTACCGCCGATACAGCAGCAGTTACTGCAGATGTGTATCCAGTAACTGTTGGAGACCTCACTCTCGATGCGCAGCCGACACACATCATTTCGCTGTCTCCATCGGCAACGGAAATGCTGTACGCCATTGGCGCAGGAACTCAGGTTGTTGCAGTGGATGAATACTCGAACTACCCAGCAGAGGCTGCTGCTCTTGGCACCAAGTTGTCTGGTTTCGAGCCAAATATTGAAGCAATCAGCGGTTATTCACCAGACCTCGTCATTATTTCCTATGACCCAGGAAGTTTGGTGGAACAACTTAAGACCTTAAATATTCCAGTGTTTGTTGCTGGAGCAGCAATGAGTTTGGAAAATGTCTACGAGCAAATCGAGCAACTTGGCGTACTCACAGGCCACAGTCAGGCTGCAATCGAAGTGTCAAAGACCTTGCAGACCAGCATTGAAGATGCGGTTGCAACGGTGAAGTTCTCGAACCCACCGCTGTCGTACTACTACGAACTTGACAATACGTATTACTCGGTTACATCCAACACGTTTATCGGTCAAATTTTTAGTTTGTTCGGTATGCGCAATATTGCCGACAATGTTGAGGCAGGAAACGACTACCCACAGCTTTCGGCCGAGGTCATCGTTTCAGCTAACCCTGACTTTATTTTCCTTGCGGACACAAAGTGCTGCGCACAAGATGCAACAACGGTTGCAGCACGTGATGGTTGGGGCGGTCTTAAGGCCGTTACTGCGAACCACGTGGTGTTGCTCGATGATGACATTTCGTCACGCTGGGGACCACGAGTACTTGACCTCATTACGTCAATTCGTGATGCGGTTGCTGCTGCTAATTCGTGAACCGTAACCGCAACTCGTTTGCACTTGCAGGAGTGTTGCTATTCGTAGCGATGATCGTGGGAACGATGATCGGACCCGCGGGCCCTGCATGGTGGCGTATTCCACTTGAGTTCGCTAATCGATTGCCGTTCATTCATATAAATAGTGGAGTATCTAAAGCAGACTGGAATATTGTTTGGCTCATTCGCACGCCGCGAGTTGTGCTTGCAGCCATTGTCGGTTCAATGCTTTCGGTTTCAGGTGCGAGCTATCAGGGTGTTTTTCGAAACCCCCTTGTTGATCCGTATTTATTAGGAGTGGCCGCTGGTGCGGGACTAGGTGCCACCTTGGTGTTTGCGTTTCAGCGGGGGGCTACGGAAAGTTGGATCATTGACCCTCTTCCACTTGCGGCATTTATTGGCGCATTGGTGGCCGTGTTGGTTACGTACGTGGTGGGCACGGCATTTGGAACAACGCAGTCCAGCACCACGCTCATTTTGGCTGGTGTTGCGGTTACGTCGCTAGCCACATCGATTCAGGCATTTATTCTGCAGCGCAATACCGATGTCGTGCGCCAGGTGTATTCCTGGATTCTCGGTCGTTTATCGAGTGCAACATGGGGCGATGTTCGGCTGGTGCTTCCATATGTTGTGCTGAGTACGGGTGTGTTGCTTATGCATCGTCGATTGCTTGACGTACTTCGCGTTGGCGATGACGAAGCGAGTGCTTTAGGTACGAATGTGCGCCGAGTGCGGCTCATTGTTGTTCTTGCTGCAACACTTGGCACTTCCGCAGTTGTCGCCGTTAGCGGCCTTATCGGGTTTGTTGGCATCATCGTTCCGCACGCAGTTCGCTTGCTAGCCGGTGCTAGTTATCGCGTGGTGCTTCCACTCAGCGTGTTGCTCGGAGCGGCATTCCTTGTGTTCGCCGACATTCCAAGCAGGGTGTTGGCAAACCCTGCTGAAACCCCAATTGGCGTCGTTACCGCATTCTTTGGCGCACCGTTCTTTCTGTTCCTCCTGCGCACAAGGAATACCTCAAAATGACCGCGCTTGGTTTCTGTGATGTTCGCGTGTCGTACAACGGCACAGAAGCTGTGCAGGGCTTTAACGACCTGTTGCATTCCGGCGAATGGCTGTGTCTCATTGGACCAAACGGAGCAGGCAAGTCGTCGGTACTACGTGCGGCTGCTGGTCTCGTTCCATACACAGGGTCAATCGCTATTGATCAAACTGAAATACCTGCCACATCAGCCCGGTGGCGCGCTCAACACATTGCGTATGTTCCTCAGTCGCCACTCATTCCACACGACATGAACGTTCACGACTACGTGCTGTTGGGTCGCAATCCGTACGTAGGACATTTCTCGTCGGAGACAAAGCAAGATCGAGAGGTCATTCATGGCGTGTTAGAGCGTCTTGATTT
>JBEGJW010000025.1:0-22584 GCA_041184445.1 Actinomycetota bacterium
CTTGGCAATGGCAATAGTGCGAAACGCGCGTGCTAGCCCGGTAAGTGAAAGTGCGTGTGCAGGTGCCCCACAACCATCTATGCCAATGTACGAGGCTTCTTCGCCCGACAGTTCAGGAACCATGTCGGTGATGCGCTGTTGCAGTGGATGGTCGACGTGTAAGTACGAGGCACGATCCCAGTCATTATGCACACACGTTGCAAGCATGCCTGAATGTTTGCCCGAGCAATTCATTTGCAAGGCAGTTTTTACATTTCCAGCACGTAAAGAGGCGTCGTGCGCTTCTGGGTCGAGCGGATAGTCGGCAGTGTTACCTAGGTCGTTTGGGGTAAGCCCAGCAGTTGCCAAAATCTCTGTTGCAGTCCGTAGGTGTTCCTCACGTCCATCGTGACTTGCACACACCAGCGCAAGCATGCGCGGCGGCAGTTGCAAACCATTAGCCACCATCGCTGTTGCCTGAATTGGTTTAGTTGATGATCGCGGAAACACAACTGTGCTTGGGTCGCCAAGTGCAAACTGAACCGAACCATCTTGGGATAGTGCAACCACTGCCCCGTAATGAACCGACTCGTCGTGCCCACTTCGTGTGCTTATTGCCAATTCGACAAACGCATCGGACAGAGGTGACTTGCTCATCGCAATGCATCCATCAACATCGACATGAATTTCTCATGACTCGCACGGGTGACCACAATTGCGTTTGGTTCTTGATGCATCACGCCAAGCGTGTCCATCACCACCATTCCTCGCGTGAGCGGGGAATTTGTTTCTGCTGCGAGATACCAATGATGTGCTTCGGTTGCAACGCTGGTATCGATTGCGTATGCCATGGCAATCGGGTCGGGAAGATCGAATCCATTTAAATGCGTTTCTTCCGCACAGAACTTTTCAAGCACGCGCTGAATATCTACTGAAAAACTTGCCCTCTCGGTTCCGAGCGAACGAATCATCGCTGATTCTTGCGGGGTTACCACTGCTTCAGTCCGTGAAATATCCCAACCCACGAACTCCAGATGCATTCCCGATTTCAACACGATGTCAACGGCTTCAGGGTCGACCCACATGTTGAACTCGGCAACCTGGGTGACGTTGCCAATGTGGTCTGCAACTGCGCCCATAATCACGCAACGCTTGACGCTTTTGGCAATTGTCGGATCTTTTTGCAATGCAAGTGCGATGTTGGTGAGCGGCCCAAGCGTGACTAATTCAATGTGACCAGCATTGGCATGGAGAGCTTCAATCAGTTTGTCGACGGCATTTCCAGGAGTTGGCGTGCGTCCCGAAAGCGCAAGACCGATGTCCCCCATTCCGTCTTCACCGTGCACAAACTGCGCTGTGCCAAGTTCTCGCACGAGTGGCTTCGCAGCTCCTGCATAGGTCGGCATCGTTGCCCCACATAACTCTGCGGTGTACAAAGCATTTTGCACTCCCATGTCAAGCGGCACGTTTCCTGCCACGATCGACACTCCGACAACCTCGATGGTTGGGTTCATAAACGCCATGATTAGCGCTACTGCGTCATCACTTGCTGTATCGGTATCAATCCAAAATTTACGTTTCATCGGCAGACACCGTAACACTCGTAGTATCGGCATATGGCCAAGAACCGCAAGAGTGCTGGCGAAATTATTCGTGACTACGAAGAGTCAGGAAAACTTTCCTCAGAAGAAGCGTCCGCATTACGCGCCGCTCCGCAATGGGTAATTCCGTTTGCCGACATCGCCTCGTTTCTTGGCGGCGCAGTCATCTTTGTGGGTTTGGTTTGGATCGTAATAGCGCTCCTACAAGACATGTCGCGGACCACCATTGATGCTGCATTATTTATTGCTTCTGCACTTACTGCGGGAATTGCATACTGGCTTATTCGAAAGAATGGGAAGTTGGCAGTAGTTGGCGAATGCGTTATCGCTGTTTCGACTACCGCATTCGCAGTCGGGTTCGGCTTACTTCTCGACATTTGCAATGTTCATGACGATTACATATTGATACTGGCTGCATTGTCTGCACTGCTTATTGGAATAGCAGTGTCGTTTCGAACTTCATTCATCGGCACAATAGTCATTGTCGCCGCAATTCAACCTTTGATGGCTGGGCTGATATCTGAATTCTTTCCCGATACGTCGATTGCCCCACTTATCTTCGTGATTTCTGGAACTGCGCTGATGTGGTATTCACAGCGCAAGATTGGTTTGCAGTTCGTAGCTCGTGCTGCTGGAGCAGTCAGCATCATGTTTGCCGCAATTGGTTTTTCCACCTGGGATAACAACACTTGGCAGCCAATAATTGGTTTCGCCATTGCTGGCCTGTTGTTCATTTTTGGAGCCAAACAACTTCACTTTGAAGTTGTGGCAGCAGGAGGGTTAGGGGTAACCATTATCACGGGAGTTCTTGCAGGTCGACTCTTTGATTCCGCTTTAGTTCAAGGATTGTCGGTAATCGGGGTCGGCACAGTAATTGTTTTTACCTCTATAGCTATTTCCCGAAAGAGCAACGCCGTCACCTAGAGTTTCGTTATGCGCTGGCGGCTCCGCACACAAATTTTTTTGCGTACCACCGCTGCAATGGTGATTGCGGCTTCACTTTTTCCGCATAGTGCTTCAGCTGAGAATGAAAGCACACAGTACGTTTTCCCATTTGCCAAAGTTGCGGTGCACTACCCCAAAGACCACTTGAATTACCCGGCAGTCGATGTGGAGGGTTGTTACGCACGTGTTCTGGCGCCAACTGCTGGAGTTATTACCCAACTACATCGACTTGACAAATGGACACCTGAAAATGATTCACCAGGAACACGTGGTGGGTTAACCATTACCGTGCAAGGTGACGATGGAGTGCGTTACTTCTTCTCACACTTGGGTCGTATCAAAGTAGTCAAGAATCAGCGCGTGGCTGCTGGTGACTGGATTGGCGTAATGGGGTCAAGCGGAAATGCCCGAATTACTCGATGCCATACTCACATGGGTATTTCGCGTGTATGCCCACTAGCAGAGGTGTACCTACTTGAGGGCGAGATATGGCCGCAGCAATATTTGAATGCATGGAAAAAGGGTCAGCAACTTTCACCACGCAAAGAAATACTGAAGCTTGAAAAGGACGACCCGCTTGGCTGCTTACGATCGAGAGCAGATTCCGCAATTGACGGAACGAGAAGTACTTAGATCAAGCCAAGCTGGCGAACAGCATCACGCTCTTCACCAAGTTCTGCAACAGAAGCATCAATGCGCGCGCGACTGAACGCATCAATATCAAGCCCCTGCACAATCTTGTATTCACCGTTTTCACAGGTGCACGGAAATGAAGAAATGAGGCCTTCAGGTACGCCGTAGCTGCCGTCCGATGGAACCGCCATTGACACCCAATCGCCTGCAGGGGTTCCCTGCACCCATGAACGAACGTGCTCCAAAGCGGCGTTGGCAGCAGAAGCAGCTGATGATGAACCGCGAGCCTTGATGACTGCAGCACCGCGCTTAGCCACTGTTGGAATGTAGGTGTCTTCGATCCATTGCTGGTCGTTGATTAGTTGTGCGGCATTCTTGCCATCAACTTCTGCATGGAACAAGTCTGGGTATTGCGTTGTTGAGTGGTTGCCCCAAATGGTCATCTTCTTTACAGAAGTAACTGGTCGACCAACCTTTTGAGCCAACTGACTTACTGCACGGTTGTGATCAAGGCGCGTCATTGCGGTGAATTGACGCGGGTCAATGTTTGGTGCGTTGTGCATAGCAATGAGCGAGTTGGTATTTGCAGGGTTACCTACAACGAGAACCTTCACATTCTTTTTTGCATTTGCACTTATTGCTTGGCCTTGCGGCTTAAAAATTCCACCGTTTGCCGACAACAGGTCGGAACGCTCCATGCCATCTTTGCGAGGCATCGCTCCAACCAACATGGCTATATCGGCGTCGCCAAAAGCAACATTGGCATCGTCGGTGCAGACCACGTCGACCAATGGACTGAACGCACAGTCATCGAGTTCCATTTTCACGCCACCAAGCGCTCCGAGCGCAGGCGTTACTTCAAGCAACTGCAAAATGACTGGGGTGTCGGGCCCAAGCATTGCGCCTGATGCAATGCGGAATAACAGGCTGTAGCCGATTTGTCCGGCTGCGCCGGTAATTGCGATTCGAACTGGTGTTGTCATGGCGAAAACCTTACTTCCCTATTGCTTGCATGATGAGATCTGCGTAGACCTTTTGGCCCTCATTATTTAAGTGAACTTTGTCGCCGTAGAGATATTCCGGGTGTTGCTCGGCAATTTGATACCAATCCAACACCTTCACATTTCCATACTCATTTGGCATTGCGCGAACGAGGGCGTTATTCGGGTCTTGCCACGGCCTCGTAGGAACGTGAGCTGTAAGCAACAACACCAAGTCCACATCCTTCAACGGAACCATAATCTCATCCAACGTTTTTTGGTCGACATAGTTATTCGTTCCTAGGTGAATAATCACGAACTCACCAAGACGATTAATGGACTTGACATAATTTGCAATTTCTAATGCCTGCCTAAATGGGCGGCTCTTTAAAGCGTCAACAGTGATGCCGCGCTCAGTCAGGATTTTCGCTGCACCCAACATCACAGAGTCGCCAATGGCAAGGATGGGAATCTGTTGCCCATCAAGTGTGGTGGTCTGAGTTCCTGGAATCGTTGTTGCATTCGGGTCTGGCGCAACGGTTGTTCCGAGCAGGTTCTGCACTGCACCTTCTCCGCTCTTGATGCTTTCAGCGATTTTTCCTTGTCCAGTTCCCACTGCCAAACTCACAATTGAAAACACAGGAAGCACGGCTGCAACTACGCCGAGAGCAAATACTTTGTTGCGTCGTTCGGTGTCTGCATCGGTTCGTGGGAATCGCAATTTATGCCATGCTTCGCCAAGTCGACCTTCGCGGACAGGCATTTCAATAAACCGATAAGACAATTCGGTGAGCACCAAAATGACGATGAACAGAACAATGAATTGCGGAAGTGTTAAATAGTTGCTCGCAACCTTGCGATACAACTGAAACACTGGCCAATGGAACAGGTACAGGCCGTATGAACGTCGACCGATGTAAGTGAACACAGGATTACCCAACACTGCATTGCCCACAAGCGATTGTGGATGAACTGCAGCAGTGATAATCGCACACGTTGCAACGCCCACAAGTAAGAACCCACCTTGAAATAGTGGGTCGTAACCACGAATGCCACCGGTTTCTGCAACAACCACCACATCGTGGAATGTCCACATCAAGTAAGCAAGTCCCGCCATTCCCACAACGGCAAAAGCTGAAACTACGTGGCGGTCACTGGAATTATTGGAGCCAGTAAACATGGCTGGGCGGAACCAAAACGCCAATGCCGCGCCTAAAAACAGACCTCCTGAACGACCTATCGTCCCGAGAAACAGGAAGTCGAGACGCGAGACAGCGTGCCCAAATAACGAGATGTATTGCTCTGGCGTTTCGATTGGCGTTCCTCGAACGCCTGGGGCATATGTCGTTGCAACATACATGGCAATGGCAATCGAAATGCCCAAAAAGATGACGCCCAATTTTGCTGGCCTACGCCCGTACTTCTTTAACACCACTGCAATGAGCACTGGCCACACCAAATAGAACTGCTCTTCTACTGCAAGTGACCACAAATGGCGAAGTGGATCAAGTGCGCTTGCATCAAAGTACGAAGCACGTGCCCAAATCTTGAACCAATTAAATACGTAGATGAACGCTGCAATTACATCGCCGCGAAGTTTTCCCAATTCAGCGCGCTCAAACAACGAGCAATAAATGGTGACTCCAAGAAGCAATGTCCACAGTGCCGGCAGTAATCGCCGCGCTCGGCGCATCCAGAATGCACGGAAGTTGATTTTTCCGTGTTGCTCGGATTCGGTGAGCAATAACAGCGTGATGAGGTATCCGCTGATTACGAAAAATACTTCTACGCCAAGAAAACCACCGTGCAGCCAGTTTTTATTTGCGTGGTACACCACTACTGCAAGCACCGCAATTGCACGAAGGCCATCAAGACCTGGCAAGTACGAAATGGATTGCTGGGGGCGATTCACTTAACGAAGGTTATTTACAATTTCGGCCATCAGCGAGCCAGCCTCGGTTGGGTTCAGCCCAATCTTGACTCCAGCCATGCGCAATGCATCCATTTTCCCTTGTGCAGTTCCTTTACCACCAGAAACAATTGCACCAGCGTGGCCCATCTTCTTTCCTGCTGGCGCAGTTACGCCCGCGATGTACGCACTCATTGGCTTGGTCACGTGGTTGGTAATGAATTCTGCAGCTTCTTCCTCTGCAGATCCACCGATTTCACCAATCATGATGATGGCGTGTGTCTCTGGGTCTGCTTGAAACTCTGCCAAACAATCGACAAATGAAGTTCCAGGTACTGGGTCGCCGCCGATTCCTACACACGTGCTGACACCAATTCCCTGCTGCTTCAATTCGTACAGCGCCTGATAGGTCAGCGTTCCCGAGCGTGACACGATGCCAACGTTTGGACCAGATGCAGTTGGAAGTTGCGCAATTTCACCAGCAGTAATTCCGATGTTGCATTTACCCGGGCTAATGATTCCTGGGCAGTTTGGTCCGAGTAAGCGAGTTGCAGGAAAGTCGCGCTGCAGTGTTGCGAACACACGCGCCTCATCTTGTGCCGGAATTCCTTCAGTAATGCACACAACGAATCCGATACCGGCACGTGCTGCTTCAAGAATTGCTGCTGGCGCCGCTTTTGGCGGAACAGCAATAAACGAAGCGGTTGCACCCGTTGCCTTTACCGCATCTTCAACTGAGTCAAAAACCGGAATTCCTTCAACGTCTTGCCCGGCTTTACCAGGTGTTACTCCACCCACAACCTGGGTGCCATATGCCTTGTTACGTAATCCGTGGAAACGTCCTTGCCCGCCGGTCAAACCTTGAACTATGACCTTTGTGTTTTGATCTACAAAAATTGCCATGACGTTCCTTTACTTAGCCAACGCGACAGCCGCACGAGCAGCTTCGAGCATGGTTGGTCGACTGGTGAGCTGTGAATCTGGAATTCCTGCCTCGGAAAGAATCTTGCGGCCCTCTTCGGCATTGGTGCCATCGAGGCGAATAACAATTGGCGCACGAAGCGTTACACGCTTCACTGCCTCAACAATTCCTTTGGCAACTTCTTCGCCGCGGGTAATACCACCGAAAATGTTGATGAAAATGCTCTTCACGTTGGCGTCCGAGTTAATAACTTCGAGCGCCGCTGTCATGAGTTCAGCATTTGCACCGCCGCCAATATCGAGGAAGTTTGCTGCTCTTCCGCCAACTTGGTTCACCACGTCCAGGGTGCTCATCGCAAGACCAGCACCGTTAGCAATAATTCCCACTGTTCCATCAAGACCGATGTATTGCAGGTTCTTCTCGCGGGCCAATTGTTCACGGGCATCAAGTTCTTCGGTTGCTGCGTACTCTTCCCACTCGGGGTGGCGGAAGGCAGCATTGCTATCGAGGCTGACCTTGGCATCAAGTGCATGCACTTCACCAGTTGGCTTCAAAATCAATGGGTTGATTTCTGCGAGATCGCAATCTCCCTTGGTGAAGCATTCGTACAACTTCACCAACATGTCGGCAACACCATCAAGAGCTTTCTCAGGAATCTTCGCATCAACCGATGCTTGACGAGCAGTTGCAAGCGACAAACCATTAATTGGATTGATGTGCAACTTCACGATTGCAGTTGGATCCTTGGCCGCGACATCTTCAATTTCAACTCCACCTTGTGCGGACAACATGAGCAGGTGTTGTTTTGCAGCGCGATCAAGTGTGAACGACGCGTAATACTCTTCGGCAATATCTGACGCGTGCTCGATCCATACGCGCTTCACAACATGACCCTTAATGTCCATGCCCAAAATGTTTCCTGCATGCAAGCGAACTTCGTCTGCATTTGTTGCCAACTTGATTCCGCCGGCTTTGCCGCGTCCACCTACTTGTACCTGAGCTTTTACGACAACTGGATACAGAGCCTTTTCTGCTTCTGCAACTGCTTCATCAATCGTGTGTGCAACACCACCAGCTGAAACGGGAATGTTGTACTTAGCAAAATATTGTTTGCCTTGATACTCAAAAAGATCCATGTGCTTCTTTCTTGTTATTGCTCACGGGCATCGAGCGCTTGCTCGAGCCAACTGGCGATGTCTTTCAACGATGAACCAGGGCCAAATATTTCGCCAACGCCTTGATTACGCAACTCGCGCGCATCAGCATCAGGAATTACTCCCCCACCAAAAACCAATACGTCGCCAAGGTTGCGCGAGCGGAGTTCTTCCATCACACGTGGGAACAACGTCAGATGTGCACCAGACAACAACGACAGTCCAACTGCATCTACGTCTTCTTGCAAAGCGGTTTCTGCAATTTGCTCTGGCAACTGATGCAGCCCCGTATAAATGACTTCGAAACCATGGTCGCGCAAAGCACGAGTGATGGTTTTGGCGCCTCGATCATGGCCATCTAGGCCAGGCTTGGCCACTACAACGCGGTAAGGACGTTTCACGACTACAGAACCCTACGCCCTTCGACGTGACCGATACCAACCCGCGGTCTGGCCCAAGAAGTAGGCACCGTTCAGCTGTATCGGCAACACTGGAGGCATGGCACGCTGGTCTAGTTCGCCCTTTACCCGTGCGGTATTGCCCATTTTCGGGGGCATCGCATTTTTCGCTGCGCTATTTGGGCTGACATGGCTGATGGCGACATTGGTCACGAACAAAGCCGAATCGACAACCGTGCCCGGTGATCGAACGTTCGTCGTTGGCCAGGTTGCCGACATCGCCAAATCGATAGACGAGAACGGACCGGTGTTGTACCCAGACCTTCGTGATCCAGAAGGCAAGCGATCAATCGTGATCGAACACAATGGCACCGACGTGGCAAAAGGTTGGCAGGTGTATTACGCCTACCCCGCCGACAAAACTCCAACATGTCTCGTCACGCAAATTCAAAAAACTCACACGTTCACCGATTGTGATGGTCGCACGCTGACCGTTGACCAATTGACGGCTCCAACAGATGTTCGTCCAATCGTTGAAAACAGAACCACATTGCTCATTGACTTGCGGGGAACAATGAACCCCGTAACGCCGTAACGAATTTATTGCCCAGATTTTTTGAGCGGAGCCCACGCAAGCGAGAGATGCTTCTCACCAACTAAGCGGAAGCGAATTGCTGCTTCAGCTTTTTCGCCTTGGCCGCGAATGTTGATGATGATTCCTTCACCAAACGTTGGATGAACAATTTCATCACCAATTCGCAAGCCATGATTCTCGGTTTGCAAATGTGCAGTTGATGCCGGCGCAACACTTGGACCGGTTCGCGACAAGCGCGTAGTTGGCGCGTAGCCCCGGTCGGATTGTGAGCGATAGCTATAACGCTGTGAGTCGGCGCCCGAATCGGTGTTGCCTTCGCGTTCAATAAGTTCGTCTGGGATTTCGGCAAGAAAACGCGATGGCGGGTTGTAGTTGGTATTACCGAACAGGCTTCTGCTCCAAGCATGACTGAGCACCAAGCGTTCTTTCGCGCGCGTTATACCCACGTATGCAAGTCTGCGCTCCTCTTCCAACTCCACGGGGTCGGTGAGTGCGCGGTTATGCGGGAAAATTCCTTCTTCAACTCCAACGATGAAGACAACTGGAAACTCAAGGCCTTTCGCCGAGTGCAGAGTCATTAGCGTGACGTGATTTTCGGAATCAATTTGATCGGTGTCGGCAACGAGTGCAACTTGTTCGAGAAATTCATCTACTTGCATGAATTCACTTGCAACGCCGATGAGTTCTTGCACGTTTTCTTCGCGCCCAGCAGATTCAACAGTGTCTTCAGCAACGAGTTCGGCAAGGTATCCGCTTCGCTCCATTGCATGGCGCAACACCGGACCAGGGCCTTCTTCCAGCATGGCTTGGCACTCATCAAGGAGTTGCATGAACGTGTTAATGCCACGCACACCAGCCGCCCCGACTCCTGCTTCAGCTGCACGACGCAAAGCAAGGGCAAATGAAATGCCGGTTTCATTCGCAAATGCATCAACCTTTGTCACCGTGGTGTCGCCAATGCCGCGCTTTGGCACATTGAGCACCCGTTTAATGCTCACTTCGTCGAGCGGGTTCGATGCAAGGCGCAAATACGCCAATGCATCTTTAATTTCACGGCGATCGTAGAACTTGGTTCCGCCAACCACTTTGTAGGGAACTCCGCCGTGCGTTAGCGATTCTTCAAGCACACGGCTTTGCGCATTGGTGCGATAGAACACCGCAAGATCGCTCCACTTTCGATGTTCATCGTCGTGCAGTTCTTTCAAACGGGCAATGACCCACTTGGCTTCATCGAATTCGTCATTGGCGAAATAGCGAACAATCTTCTCGCCCTGCCCCTGATCGGTCCACAAGTCTTTAGGTTTGCGCCCTGCATTATTGGTGATGACTGCATTTGCTGCATCCAGAATGGTTTGTGTGCTTCGATAATTCTGTGCAAGCACCACAGTGGTTACTTCGGGGAATGCATTTTCGAATTCCAAGATGTTGCGGAAGTCTGCTCCACGGAAGCGATACACGCTTTGGTCGGAGTCGCCCACCACACACACATTGTGATGCAATGATCCGAGCATGACGACAATGGCGTTTTGCGCCATGTTGGTGTCTTGGTATTCGTCAATAAGAATGTGCTTAAAGCGCTCCTGATACACGCGCAGGATGTCGGGGTGCTGACGGAACAAGCGCACCACATTGGTGAGCAAATCATCGAAGTCCATTGCTCCGGCACGCTCTAGGCGCTTCTGATATTCGCGATACACATCGACGTATTTCTGGTCGATGGTGTTATTCACTTGCTGAGCCGCGTCGTGTGGAATAACGAGTTCGTTCTTCCACAAACTGATGCGAGCTTGCACTCCCCGAGCGCTATATCGCTTTGGGTCAAGGCCTAAGTCGCGAATGCAATAGCCAACCAATCGCTGCGCATCGGATTGGTCATAAATAGAAAACGTTTTTGGGTACCCCAAGTGCTCCGCCTGGGCACGCAAAATACGCACACAAGCCGAATGAAACGTGCTGACCCACATTTGCTTGGCAACTGGGCCAACCAGTGCTTGCACGCGATCGCGCATTTCCTGGGCAGCTTTGTTCGTGAATGTAATGGCCAAAATATGCATGGGGTGCGCGCCATTGGCAATGAGGTATGCAATGCGTTGCGTCAGTACTCGAGTTTTTCCCGATCCTGCACCCGCGACTACAAGTAACGGTCCTGTTGGATGCAGCACGGCATCGCGCTGATCTGGATTTAACGCATCCAGGTCAATGCTGGACGGCGGCTGCGAATGCGACACGAATTAAGCGCGTTGCGTAATTCGTACTGGCAATTTACGCGGACCACGAACTTGACCAAGGCTCCAAGTAACTGCACTTGCGTCTGCAAGTTCAAACTTCGGGAAGCGTTGAATGAACACTTCAACCGCAACACGGAGTTCGAGACGAGCAAGGTTTGATCCGAGGCAGCGATGAATTCCAAGACCAAACGCGACGTGGCGGTTTTCTTCACGATCGATGATCACTTTGTCGGCATCAGGAAATACCTCAGGATCGCGATTAGCCGCAGGGAACGGCAACAGCACTGAGTCTCCACGCTTCACAGGGCAACCACCGATTTCGGCGTCTTGGCTAACAATGCGTGCCATGGTGACTGGTGCATACATGCGCAATAGTTCTTCAATTGCAGTTGGCAACAACTCTGGTTCGTTCACCATGCGCTTCAAGTCGGATGGATGCTGTGCAAGGTGCCAAATGGAGGAACCGATCGAGCTCCATGTGGTGTCGATACCAGCAACCATCAACAAGATGATGGTGCCGACTACGTGCTGAGGTGACAATGGTTGATCATAGATTTTTGCATTCAACAAGAATCCGATGAGATCGTCCTTTGGATTGTCAATGTGATCTTGCACATGCATTGCTAAATAGGCATCAAGCTTTTCAAAAGCTCCTTGACGCTCTCCGAACTCTGCGCCAATTTCTTCAAGCACCATGTGAACGGTTTCGCGGAAATAGTCGCTGTCTTCTAGCGGCAAGCCAAGCATTCGCGCAATGACATACACCGGAATGTTTTGTGCATACTGCACTGCAGCGTCGACAGTTTCACTGTCGCCCATGTTGTCGATGAGCTCATTGCACAAGCGACGAATTTCTGGTTCCCATTCGGCAACTACCTGAGGGCTAAATGCTGGCAGCAAGAGACGACGTGCGTCTGCATGAAATGGGGGGTCTGACGTAATTGGTGGAGCACCACCAATTGGGGCCATGGAAACCCACTCTTCGCGAGGTGGCCTGTTTGCCAACACTGCGCCTTCGGATGAAAAATGGTCGGTATCACGCGCAACCGCCGAGACATCGGCATGTGTAACCGGCAACCAGGCGCCGCCGTAACGATCAGTGTGAGCAACTGGGCATGTGCCACGCAATTGGTCCCAAATTTGAGGTGCGTTCTGGTTGTAAGCCGGATCGGCGTGATCCCAGTCGGTTTCCCAACTCTGTACTGGTTTTACGGTTGCCATGCCCAAAGGATACTCATGGGTAAGGCAGACTTTCGTGTCGTGGCATCACTGTTTATCTTGCTACCTCCGTCAGAGGGCAAAGCAGAAGGTGGATCCACAACGGCTAAATGGCGTGAAACCTCTGGCGTTTTCGGAAAGCAACTAGCCACTCAGCGCAAAGCTTTAGTTGATCAATTATCAAAAGCCAAAGGTGGCGATGAAAATCTCCTTGGCGTGGGAAAAACACATCTTGCTCGAGCCAAGTCGGCGAACGTTTCACTACGAGGTGCGCCAACACTTGCCGCACACGAGCGATATACGGGCGTGGTGTGGGATCACCTCGACCTTGCAACTCTTTCTGCGACTCAACGAACTCGCGCGTTAAACAGCATTGTGGTGATTTCTGGCTTGCTTGGAGCGGTGAGCGCGACAGACCCCGTGCCCGATTATCGATTGAAGATGGGCGCCCGTTTTGCACCTTTTGGCTTGCTGTCTAAGTGGTGGCATGACTCGTTATCGGAAACCCTGAATAAGGCCTTTCAGGGCTCGGTAGTGATTGACCTACTTCCTCAAGAGCACCGCGCAGCATTCACTCTGGACACCGAACTACTCAGTGAATACTTCGTCGTTGGGCTCAATGAAAAAACCGGAAAAGCTGGTGGGCACGACGCCAAGGCAGCAAAGGGAAAACTCGCTCGCCACATTGTTACCGAGTGCACTACCGCAAGCAAAGCACTGCAGAGCCTAAAGAGTTTTCGTGACCCTCGTTTTGTTGTGAAAATTGAACAGTAATTACTTCAGTAATTTCAATTTCAAGAATTCAAGCACGCGCGCAACTCCCTCTTCCTGAATTTGTTCAGTAAGCACAGAGTGATCCTGCTTTGTTGATGACTCAAACTCCACTGCAACAAAAGCATCGCCAAGAAGTTTGCGCAACGAATCAAAACGTGTGCCAACCAATTTGTCGCCAGTAAAACGCAAACCCAAAACCTGGCATCCTGCTTGTGCTCGCTCAACAATTCGCGCTTCATCGCTTGAACTGAGGTTGAGATCTGCTGAGCGATGTGCGCCGATTGCAAATGGCATCGACGGCTGCGACAACACTGGCGCAACCATAATGTCGTCGACCATCATTCCGAGCGCGAAACCTCCACTGAAACACATACCCACTGCGCCAACACCTACGCCACCAACTTCACTATGAATTTGCTGAGCAAGTGCGCGTAGCCACGAAATGATTGGCGATGTTTTGTGCATTGCCATGGTGGTGAATTCACGCGAAATACAAATTTTGCTCATTGAAGAAGCGATATATCCACCAGATGGTTCGCGTCCTACTTCGCCAACGAGGAGTGGCATGACCACGGTGAATCCCTGTGCAACTACTCGTTCGGCAAACTCCAAAACTTTTGGTGTGATGCCTGGAATTTCATGTACTACTACGACCGCTGGGCCACTGCCCTTGCGATACGTCTCATGGGTTACGCCATCATGTGTAAATGCTGAATGGTCCCAGCCCGGAATGCTCATAGCCATAATTCCTATCTTGGTCGAACTACGCCAACAACTTTTGACCAGTACACGGCACTCACCTTTACAACGTCGCCTGTTCGTGGAGCATGCACCATCTGACCGTTACCTAGATACATCGCCACGTGGTGAATTGGGTACCCGCTAAAGATCAAGTCTCCAGGCTGAATGGCTGCCGTTGGAATTCGATTCAGACCTGCGTATTGCGTGCGCGAAGTTCGTGGAATTCCCACTCCCGCTACTCCCCACGCCCACGATGTAAGTCCGGAACAGTCGAATGAATTACCCGGTGACTTGGAACCAAATCGGTAACGAACGCCTAATTGGGAAAGTGCTGCACGAATTGCGGCACCAGCCTTTGACGATGCTGGTGCAACGTTGGCGAATTTTGAGCCCTTAAATTTTGCAGCTTCTGCTTGAGCAGCATCCAACGCCGCAGCCTCACGGCGCTGACGTTCCGACTTCAATGCCGAACCCAAATCTTTTTCTGCTTGCGCCTGCATTTGCTCGTACTGACTCGAAAGTGCTTCGGCCTTATCCAGCTTTGCTGCCGCATAATCAGCAGCTGCTTCTGCTTTCTTCTTTTGCTTCTCTAATGTTGCGCGCTCTTTTGCTAAATCGTCAATTACACCTTGCAGCGCGTCGGTGTTTCCTACACCTGTATTCAGCGCAACTCCTGTTAAATACTTTTTACGCACAATGTCGCTAAGAGAGCTAGTTGAGCCAAGAATGCTTGAAAGACCGCTTGACAAACCACCATGAGTAAATGTCTTCAAGGCAAGCTGTTTTAGTTCTGCCTGCATCGTTGAAAGTTCAGCTTCCTTTTCCGCGATTCGCTTTTCAGTGTTTTTTATTTCAACCGCAATATCTTCCATGTCGTTTGTTGCAAGTGCATATTCTTCGCCAAGTGCATCAATTTGTTCGCCAATGCGATCAAGTTCGGCAATGATTTGATTGACGCGCTGTTGCTCGTCATTTGACGAGCCGTTTGACGGCAGATGACCCAACGCATTGACGGGCGCAACGGGGTAACCCACAGCCACCGAAGTGGTGAGGATGATGGCCACCAATACTGGTGCGCTTCGACGTACACGCCCAATGGCGTCACGGATCATGATGGGATAATCCTACCGATAGTTACGGTTTGATGTCATTCAGGCGGAAACCTTGTAATTAAGCGGTTTTATTTCGAATTATTCTTTAGATTCTTTTTTCCTTGTTCTGTGAATTCCCACCAAGGAAGCGACTCGCCTGTTTCAAAATAATGCCGAACTGAAAGCAGCGTGTCTGTTTTTAATTCATTAAATACTGCAAGTGGTTCGCATTTCTCCAAATCAGAGTGCGAGACAATTCCAATTTTCTCTAAGTCCGATGCAATCGCCTTTCCAATATTTGGAAGTTCAGTAAGGCTCTGGTTCATTCCCACTCAATGGTTCCTGGTGGTTTCGACGTCACGTCATACACCACTCGGTTAATACCTTTCACTTCATTAATGATTCGCGAGGACATTTTCTCGAGCAACTCATATGGCAATCGTGCCCAGTCAGCTGTCATTGCATCTTCGCTAGTTACCGCACGAATGATGATTGGCCGGCCGTATGTGCGCTCGTCGCCCATCACACCTACTGAACGAATATCGGCCAGCACTGCAAACGCTTGCCAAATTTCGCGCTCAAGCCCAGCGAGTTTTACTTCTTCACGCACGATCGCATCTGCTTCTTGCAAAATCGCAACTTTGTCTGGAGTTACTTCACCAATGATGCGCACGCCCAGTCCAGGGCCTGGGAACGGCTGACGCCACACGATTTCGTCTGGCAATCCCAGTTCGGTTCCTACCTTGCGCACTTCGTCTTTAAACAATGTGCGCAGAGGTTCACACAACTTCAACGTCATGTCGTCTGGAAGTCCGCCAACGTTGTGATGACTCTTAATCACGCTTGCAGTTCCGTCAACGCCACCACTTTCAATGACGTCGGGATACAACGTTCCTTGCACCAAGAACTTCGCATCGGTGATGCCACCAGTGTGTTCTTCAAAAATACGAACGAATGTTTCGCCGATTGCCTTGCGCTTCGCTTCTGGCTCGGTGATGCCCTTCAGTTTTTCAAAGAATCGTGCACCAGCGTCCACATGAATCAGTTCGATGCCCATGTTGCGCTTAAACGTTTCAACAACTTGCGCGCTTTCGTTCTTACGCATCAACCCAATATCTACATAGACACAGGTGAGTTGGTTACCGATTGCTTTATGCACGAGTGCTGCAGCAACGGCTGAATCCACTCCGCCAGACAACCCACAGATCACACGCTCTTTGCCGACGAGTTCGCGAATTGCGGCAACTTGATCATCGACGATGGACGACATGGTCCATGATCGCTCTGCACCAACTAGTCGATACAGGAACTGTTCCAACACATCTTGGCCATACTCGGTGTGCCCAACTTCTGGGTGATACTGCACACCCCAAATTTTGCGAGCTGGACTTTCAATAATTGCCATCGGCGCATCGGGCGTACTTGCTGTGGCAACGAACCCACTTGGCAGCACCGACACGGCATCGAAATGACTCATCCACACACTGAGTTGGGCTGGAATTGCATCGTGGTGTAATTGCGAAGCTGAACCCTCGATGCGCTGCAATGCGGTACGTCCATATTCGCCTCGTCCGCCGCGGGCCACTTCTCCGCCTAATTGCTGAGCAATGAGCTGGCAGCCATAGCAAATTCCCAAAATGGGAATGCCTAGTTCGTAAATCTCTGGGTCAAGCAGTGGCGCGCCTTCAACGTGAACGCTGGCTGGGCCGCCAGACAAAATGATGCCAATTGGCTTACGCGCAAGTACTTCTTTGGCCGTAATGCGATGCGGCACGATTTCTGAATACACCTGCGCTTCGCGCACGCGACGAGCAATCAACTGGGCGTATTGGGCACCGAAATCGACCACCAAAACCGTGGGCTGCAGCGTGGATTCGGAAGCCATAGAGACACATGACCTTAGTTGAGGACTGGCAATTGAGCCCAAGAGGTGTGACGATACAGAGGTGAGTTCAGACACCACCCAGCCAATTGCGCCAACAAGTGAAACCACCATTCCCGACTTGTTAAACGGAATGGATTACAGCGCTTGCGTTGGTCTGTACCAAAAGCCAGGATGCGGAACGAAGCCAGTGCTGTCGGGAGATCGTGGTGGTCCAATGCAGATTGCTGTGTTTGGAATTTTGATTGCCGGCATGGCATTCATCGGAATACGAATTGCGCGCAGCGTGATTGCTCGCGATCGTGAACGCGACACCACCTCCGGCACTAAGCCTTAACGCCAGCGACTAGTTTTTCCATGTGTTGAAAAACCGTGGAGTCCTTGGAGTGCTGTTTGGACTTATCAGCGCAACGTTGTACGGCATCACACCAATTTTTGTGTATCACGCAACAGATCATGGCGCTGACTCTTTTGGACTGATGTGCTCGCGCTACATCATTGCTGTCGTATTTCTGTTGATTTTTCGCACATTCAAAATGGGTTTCGGCAAGTGGCCGACGAAAAAGCTCAGCCTAAAACTGTTTCTGCTTGGCGCAATTGGTTTGTACTCAAACAGCATTTGCATGTTTACTGCTTTTAATTATTTGCCAAGTGGACTTGCCATGGTGCTGTTTTACTTTTACCCGATACTGGTTGTGATCTTCGGTTGGGTATTTTTCCGACATGTGCCACCCAAAATCATTTGGCCGTGCCTCGCTATCACTTTGCTTGGCGTTGCACTAAGCGCAAGCAATTTGTCTGGCGGTCAAGCAAAAGGTGTTGCCATCATCGTCTTCGGAGCATTTGCCTACGCCATCTATTCAGTTCTTGCAGCTGCATCAATGCCAAAAACCGATCTCGTCAGTGGCCTCATTCTCATTTTCGGCGGCGCGGGATTTTCTTTTGTTGTGGTGTGGCTACTTGATCCACCAGGACTACCTACAACAATGCCGTTCGTTGCAGACGTCTGGTTACCGGCACTTGAAATTGGAACAGTTGGAACCATCGGCGCAATGGGAATTTTCTTTGCCGGAATGAACCTGATTGGCGCAAGTAAAAGCGCCGTCATTCAAACCTGGGAAGTTTTGGTTGCCATCTGCAGTGGCGTGTTCTTTTTGAATCAGAGCTTCGGTATTCGCCAGTTATTTGGCGCCGTGCTTATTTTGAGCGGTGTAATCGTGCTGCTTCGCGTAGAGGCCAAGCAAAATAACGCCGATATCCTGTTACCCACATAGCAATGTGAGTACTTCTTGCAGGGTTGGGTGAAATCCCCTACCGGCGGTGAAAGCCCGCGACCCCCACGAGCAATCGTGGGGCTGATCTGGTGAAATTCCAGGGCCGACGGTCAGAGTCCGGATGGGAGCAGGAAGGCGAAGGTTGCGCTTGCGTTTGCACGTACCGCAATTTGCGGTCTGTTCGCACATGCCGGTGTTGCTTTTGTCGTCTTCGCTCTGCCCTGCACCTCGTGCAAACTGCGCGACAACAAAAGGGCAACACACGTGAACACACTCGACGAACAGCACATGCGCTTGGCGGTTTCCACTGCCAACGATGCTCGTCTGCGTTCGCGGCCTAACCCATGGGTTGGTGCAGTTCTTGTGTCGACAAGTGGCGAAGTGTTCACCGGTTCAACACGTGAGCCCGGCCACGCGCACGCAGAAATTGTTGCGTTAAGCGCCGCAGGAAGCAATGCCGTTGGCGCAACGTTGTATTCAACTCTTGAACCATGCAGTCACACTGGACGCACTGGCCCATGCACCACAGCGATCATCGAAGCTGGTGTCAAGCGTGTTGTCGTAGGAACTCTTGATCCCGATTCAAACGTTTCCGGAAGCGGCGTACAACAACTGCGCAATGCAGGATTGACAGTTGAAGTTGGCGTGCTCGAACACGAAGTGCGTACACAACTTGCGCCGTACCTACATCACCGATCAACTGGCAGACCATTTGTCGTTCTCAAAATGGCAAGCACGATTGATGGCCGCATTGCTGCAGCCGACGGATCGAGCAAATGGATTACTGGTGAAACAGCGCGCAAGCGCGTGCACCAACTGCGCGCCGAAAGCGATGCCATCGTGGTTGGAGCCGGAACCGTTCGTGCCGATAATCCATCGCTCACTGTGCGCGATGTGCACGGACCATCGCCACGTCGAATAGTGCTTGGCAACATCGATCCGCAAGCACATGTTCATCCATGCACGCAATGGACTGGTTCACTTACCGAACTACTCGACAGTCTTGGCAACGAAGGAGTCGTGCAACTCCTCGTAGAAGGTGGCGCACGAGTTGCTGCATCATTTCATCGCGAACGTCTGATCAACCAATACATCATGCACATTGCACCAGTTATTGCTGGCGGTGATAACGCCGCAGGAATTTTTGCAGGCCCCGCAGCAGCGACCATGGCCGACATGTGGCGTGGACGCGTGGTGTCGACCACCAATCTTGACGACGATATTGAAATCATTCTCGAACCGAATCTCAACTAAAGGACCCCAAAATGAGCAATAAACAGGTTGAAATGTCACCAATTGAAGATGTCGTTGCGGCAATCGCTCGCGGCGAAATGATCGTGATGGTGGACGACGAAGATCGCGAGAACGAAGGCGACCTCATCATGGCCGCACAGTTTGCAACTGCAGAGAAGATCGCCTTTATTGTGCGCCACACTTCTGGCGTTGTCGTTGCCCCATTGTCGGGCGAGCGCTGCGACGACCTTCGACTCCCCCTCATGGTGGACAACAACACCGAGAGCCACCGCACGGCGTTCACGATTTCGGTTGACTTATTAGAGGGAACCAGCACAGGAATTTCAGCAGCAGACCGCGCCGCAACCCTGCGCGGGCTTGCCGACCCAAACATTTCGCACTCTGCATTTGCGCGACCAGGGCATATTTTCCCATTGCGTGCGCGCGAAGGTGGCGTTCTCAAGCGTGCCGGACACACCGAAGCTGCAGTGGACCTTGCACGACTTGCTGGTTTGCAACCAGCCGGAATTATTTGTGAAATTCAAAACGATGACGGCACCATGTCGCGCTTGCCAGACCTAAAGAAGTTCTGCGCTGAGCACAACCTCTTACTCTCCTCGATTGCCGACCTTGTTGAATACCGTCGCCATCATGAACGCCTTGTTGAGCGCGTTGGATCTGCAACTGTTCCTACCGAATGGGGCGGCTTCACCTGCGTTGCATACAAGAGCACGATTGATGGCATAGAGCATCTTGCATTTGTGAAGGGCGACGTCAGCGATGGTGCGCCGATACTCACCCGCGTACACAGCGAATGTTTAACTGGCGACGTGTTCGGCAGCAAGCGTTGCGATTGTGGTCCTCAACTTGCAGCTGCAATGCAACAAATTGATGAAGCAGGCAAGGGTGTTGTTGTGTACTTGCGTGGTCACGAAGGACGAGGAATTGGAATTGGGCACAAGATTCGTGCGTACTCACTACAAGATGAGGGCTTCGACACCGTAGATGCCAACACTGAACTTGGTCTGCCAGTTGACAGTCGCGAGTACGGCATTGGCGCGCAAATTCTTGCCGACCTCGGCGCACGCGAACTTCGCCTCATGACCAACAACCCAGCCAAGTACGGCGGCATTGCCGGATACGGCCTACGCATTGTGGAACGCGTTCCACTGAGCATCGAACCAACACCAGAAAACGAAGCATATTTGCGCACAAAGCGTGAGCGCATGGGCCACGTTTTCGATTCATCAGACATTTCAGGAAAATAAGGAGAACTACATGACCACATTTGAAGGATCACAAGACGGAAAAGGGCTACGCGTTGGAATTGTGTGCTCACGATTCAATGAATTCATTGTGAGTGCATTGCTCGATGGCGCAAAGCGCGGACTTGCAAGTCACGGCGTGTCTGAAGCAGACATTGATATTGCATGGGTTCCTGGTGCGTACGAAATTCCGGTGACCACAAAGGCAATGGCTCTCACTGGCCGTTACGACACCCTCGTCACACTTGGCGCAGTTATTCGTGGCGAAACCGCACACTTCGAATATGTTGCTGGCCCTGTTGCCGACTCCATTGCCCAAATTCAATTAGAAACGGGCATGCCAATCGGTTTTGCTGTGCTCACGGTAGAAAATGTTGAACAAGCAGTAGAGCGCTCTGGACCAGGTGCAGGAAACAAAGGCGAAGAAGCAGCCGTTGGAGCAATTGAAATGGCAAATGTGCTGAAAGCAATCCGCACAAAATAGTTAAAGATCAGATAGCCCGCACTGGGTTAATCAGCAATATTTGTTTCTAAAAATGGCTTGTCGCCAAGGATTGTTGCGCGATGCATCACCCGACGATGCGGCATGTAATCGGCAGTTGCATAATGCTGTGTCAGTCGATTGTCCCAAAATGCAAGGTCGTACTGCTTCCACTTCCATCTCACTGTGAACTCAGGTTTAGACACGTGCGATGTCAAATAACTGAGGACCATTTCACTCTCGCGGGTTGAAAGCTCCATAATTCGCGTAGTAAACGAATAGTTGACAAAGATTCCGCGTTGCTTGCTTACAGGGTGTGTTCGAACAACTGGATGCACCACGGGTGGGTTTTTTACTCGCGCACTCTCGACCATTTTGCGAGTCTCTGGCGAATTGCCGTAACGCTCAATGGTGAATGATGCGGCAATATCGTGTTCTGCAGTCAAGGTGAGGATGAATTCCTTAAAAGAATCAGAAAGAGCCTCGTACGCAGCGATGCCACTTGCCCAAAGCGTGTCACCTCCGAAAGGAGGTAACACTCGAGCAGAGAGCAACGCACCTAGTGGAGGTTGTTCAATGAAAGTCACGTCTGTATGCCACTCATCACTATCTGGTGGATTCTTGTCGTTTGTATCGAGCACGATTATTTCTTTGGCATCACTCGAATTGGGGTATATGGGATGTACGTGCAATTCCCCAAACCGTTGTGCGAGATCTCGGTGCTGGACTGGAGTGAGCGGTTGATTCTCAAAAAATAAGACTTGATGTTCAACAAGATTTGCCGAAATTTCATCACGCAGGTCATCAGATACAGGCTGACAAAGGTCCACGCCTGACACAAGGCCACCAAGGGCCGGCGAAAGGCGAGTTACCTGCATACAAAAAAGATTAGCGACCAAGTACCTAACTCCTATGAGCGAATCTCCTGCGCACACGCAACACGTTCCAGCACACATTGCCTGCAGGGCACCCGCCCGAAACAGGAAAGGCATCGATCATGGGCTTCTTGCTCAATTCGCTCGTTGCGGTCACGAGCCTGCTGACCGTCTATATTCCCAATCGCATCACACCACCTACTTTTGAAAGCCAAATTGAGGCAGTGAGTTATGTGGTGTTTGATCTTGATCTCACCACTTTTACGCGCGAGAAGTTTTCACTGAAACGTGCCTATCCGTCACTCGACTGGACTACTGATGGTTGTTCCGCACCTGTAGTTGGCAATGAGGGCCGATCGTTCAACTTCACACAAGCCTGTATTCGACACGACTTTGGTTATCGCAA
>JBEGJW010000026.1:0-15303 GCA_041184445.1 Actinomycetota bacterium
ACCCTGTTCTAGGTGATCGGCGAAAGCTGCATTGTTCACCGCGAGCCACCGCTCATCATCGACACCGCTTCGAAATGGTGTAGTCGCAATGTCGCTCACTTCCTGAAGTGGAAGCGCTACTCGCATTTGCAGCATGGTGCGTCCAGCATGGAGTCCTACGGATTGAGCAAGCGTTGCATGTATTTCGGTTGGTTCAAACACCCACCAATGCACGTGGCCGCCACCAGCTTCGCGAATGACATGCATTGCTTCGGAGAGAAGTTGCGGTCCGATGCTTGCCATTTCGTAGCGATGGTGCGGATGCACGATGAGGTCGAGTGCCCACGAATCGTTGCCGCGTGATACTTGGCAATAGGCAATGAGGTGGTCATGGTCGGCTTGTCGGCCAAGCAGTCCTACATATCCAGGCCGACCACCTTGGCGAAGATCGATCCATAGGTGATCTGAAAGTGGACGCTGTCCATCGGCGCGCTCGACTGCGAGTAATAGCTCATCAACCTCTGACAAGTCATCGGTTGGCAGACGACGTTTGATGTCGAGATGTGCCACAAGGCTCAGGCTATCGGTGCGACTCGCTAGTGTTCGGAGTCATGGCTGCCAAGAAAGCAAATGCGAAAAAGGTCGCTAAAAAAGCTGCCAAAAAAGCGCCAAAGAAAATCGTGGATCGATCAGCCGAGATTTTGAAACGGCTCAAGGTGCTGTATCCAGTGGCAATTTGTGAACTCACACACGAGAACGCTTTTCAGTTGCTTGCGGCCACCATTCTTTCGGCGCAGTGCACCGATGCACGAGTAAACATGGTGACTCCCGCGTTGTTTGCAGAATTTCCAACAGCCGAGAAGTTGGCACAGGCAAATGTCCAGCGTGTTGAAGAGCTGGTTCGATCAACTGGTTTTTATCAAACGAAAGCAAAAAATCTCATTGGTATGGCCTCTGCGGTGATGACTCGCTTTGGCGGGGAGGTTCCGCGCGAAGTAGAAGATCTCGTCACGTTGCCTGGAGTTGGTCGTAAAACAGCGAACGTGCTGAGAAGCGTGGTGTTCGATCTGCCCGGTCTCGCCGTAGACACTCACGTTGGTCGGCTGTCGCGTCGTCTTGGTCTGACTATTGAAGAAGACCCAGTGAAAGTTGAATACGAATTGAACGCGCTCTTCCCGCCTCAGGAATGGGGCGGATTTAGTCTCAGGCTCATATTGCATGGACGCCGCGTCTGCGATGCCAAAAAACCAGCATGTCATTCGTGTGAATTCAGCGACATTTGCCCGTCTTCCGAGATGCCTCGCGCACAAATGGCTAAATCTGCAGGATCTCGCAGTAAAAAATAGCGTTGCAAATTTTGCACGAAATATTCAATTTCGCTAATTTAAATGTTCCGCCTAGACGTATGTTTAGAGCGAAGGCGATTTCGGGTCCGCCGCCTGAAGTCGCGTGATACGGGCCCCTTCGGGGGCCCTTGTCATATCCCGGATCAGTTTTCCAAGTGCGCCGTCTAGGATTTCTCGGTGGCTCGCGATATTTCATCAAACACTGCTAGTACGCGCGCCGAACTTGCTGCGCTGGCTAGTTCGCTCGAGCAGTGCAGAGACCGGATTTCCGCACTTGCTGAAACCCGCGCCATGGCAGTTCGCGACCCAAACAACGCAGATTCTGGCGATGACTTGTTAACTGCTATCTACGAAGCCGAACGCGGACTGAATAACTCCATTCGATTGGTGCAGCGAGCCGCAAAGCAGGGGCGCCTGTAATGCATATCTATCCAAGCCGTGAAGAGTTTCAGAAACTCGCTTCCACGCACACGGTTATTCCGGTGTGGACAGAAATGCTTGCCGATGTGGAGACGCCAGTTGCTGCGTACATGAAATTGGTAGGCGATAAACCTGGGTTTCTGCTCGAGTCAGTAGACCATGGTGAGCGCTGGAGTCGCTATTCGTTTGTTGGTCGCGACCCACTCGCAACGTTGACACTGCGGAATGGATCTATCACTGTTGATGGCGCAATTCCGCAATACGTAAATACACAAGACGGAATGCTGGCAGCCATGGAGTCGTTGCTTGCCGTGTACAAAGCACCGCTCTTCCCGGAACTTCCGCCATTGCAGGGTGGGCTGATGGGATTCCTTGGCTACGACGTGGTGCGCGAAGTTGAACAACTACCAAACGTTCCGCGCGATGATCGCAACCTTCCCGATGCGGTGATGTGCATGATTGGGTCGCTCGCGGCATTTGATCACTGGAAACAGCGTGTGTATCTCTTGGAGAGCGTTCCAGTTTTTGAATTGAGCACGGCGCAAATTGATGCTGCTTACGATGAAGCCATTGTGCGCATTCATTGCGCAGTTGCCGACTTGACGAAGCCGTTGTCGTATTTGCCAGTTGAACCGCCTACAGAAGATGACAAGAAGCAGCAATTTGTTGCTCCGACAAATGGTTCTGCGTATCAACGATCGGTAGAAGCAGCAAAGGAATACATCCGCGCTGGTGACATCTTTCAGGTGGTCTTATCGCAACGGTTTGACATTGAACTTGATGCCGAACCATTCGATATGTATCGCGTATTGCGTCAAGTGAACCCAAGTCCATACATGTATTACGTCAAGCACGACGACGTCACCATTGTGGGCAGTTCGCCAGAGCCAATGGTGCAATTGCAGGGCGGAAGAGTGATTAGCCGTCCAATTGCTGGCACGCGAAAGCGTGGTCGCACAGATGAACACGATCGCAAACTTGCTGCTGAGCTGCGTGAGAACCCAAAGGAAGTTGCCGAGCACGTGATGCTGGTGGACTTGGCGCGCAATGACGTAGGCCGAGTGGCAAAGTTTGGTTCCATGAACGTGGACGAACTCATGACGCTGGAGCGCTATAGCCACGTCATGCACATGACTTCGCAAGTGTCGGGGGATATTCGCGAAGGCCTTGGCCCAATTGATGTGCTGCGAGCAACACTTCCGGCAGGAACCGTGAGCGGTGCGCCAAAGGTTCGAGCCATGGAGATCATTGATGAACTTGAGCCGGTGAAGCGTGGCCCATATGCGGGCGTGGTTGGTTATGTGGACTTCAGTGGAAACCTCGACACGGCGATTGCCATTCGCACCATGTTTATTGGCGCACACGGTGCATCGCTGCAGGCGGGGGCAGGGATCGTTGCCGACAGCATTCCCGAGGAAGAAGACTTGGAGTGCTTTAACAAGGCGGCAGCATTGTTTGCAGCAGTGCCAGCGGCACGCCGCATGAGCGCTCAACGCAAAGTGCAACGCTAGGTACATGACTACTGAAACTTTTTGGGTGCCGTTGCAGCGCGACGTGATCACCGCGACTGGTGCTGATGCTCGTACCTATTTGCATTCGCAACTCAGCCAGGACATTGCGGGTATGCGAGTGGGGGAGACACGGCAGTCGCTACTCCTTCAGCCAACCGGGAAGCTCGATGGCATTATTCGGGTGACATGCGTGGAAGGCGAAACGTTTGTCCTCGATGTTGACCTTGGTTGTGGCGAAGTTGTACTTGCTCGATTGAATCGATTCAAAATACGCGTCAAAGTTGATTTGGCGCTCGGTCGTGAATCATGGATTGCAGTTCGTAATGTTCATTCGCCAATCGCTGGGTCAATTCCGGCATGGCGCTGCGATGGCACCGCAGTTGACATTCGTGGGGAAGAAGTGAACGATGAACTACAACAAGGTTCGCTTGACGACTATGAAGAGGCGCGCATTATTGCAGCTTGGCCAACCATGAATGTTGACGTCACTGAGTCAGCCATTCCTGCTGAAACGGGAATCATTGAAGTCGCAGTGAGTTTCACCAAGGGTTGTTATCCAGGACAAGAACTAGTGGAACGCATGGACTCGCGCGGGTCAATAGCGCCGCGCCAATTGCGGTATGTAGTGGTAAGCGAAAGTGCGGTTGCGGGCCAGGAAGTAGAACACGAAGGCCGCATAGGTGTCATAACTTCAAAACGTGGAGTTCATGCGCTTGCCGCGTTTAAGCGGGCATGACTGGACGCGTAACGAGCTCGGTCCTATAATTTTTGCATAGCCCGACTTGTGGTCCCACTCTGTGGAGCAGCAAGCGATCATCGGGGAATTTCACCCACATGATTGAGCAAAGGTACACATTTATTTATGTTGTTAGCTGCGGGAAGTAATCGTTCTAATTTTGCCGACATTACCGTTCCTGAATGGGGATGGCCGGCACTCATCGGCACGATCACCGTGTTGTTATTGGTGGACATTTTGGTGTTCCATCGTCGCGCGCATGTCATCAAACTGAAAGAAGCAGCGATTGAGTCCGTCATTTGGATCAGCTTCGGTGTGGCGTTCATGTTTGTGCTGTGGTGGATGTTCCGTGGTCAAGCCGATGGTCACCAAGCAGGTATCGAATACATCAGCGGCTATCTCATTGAGAAGAGCCTGAGCATCGACAACGTATTTGTGTGGGCAATGATTTTTGCTCACTTCCAAGTTCCGCGTCAGTACCAACACCGTGTGTTGTTCTGGGGAATCTTTGGCGCACTGGTTATGCGCTTCATATTCATTTTCCTCGGTGTAGCCATCATTGAGCGCTTCGACTACATCTTGATCGGTTTCGGGCTCTTCCTCATTTACACCGGTTACGGAGTGCTTCGTCACGGCGATGACGACACGAACCCATCCGACACGAAAACGATGAAGTTGTTCCACAAGTTTGTTCCTACAACTGATGAGCTCGATGGTCAGAAGCTGTTCACACGCGTTAACGGCAAACGGTTCGCCACTCCGTTGCTTGCGGTGTTGGTGATCATCGAGATCTCCGACCTCATCTTTGCGGTCGACTCAGTGCCTGCTGTGCTGGCGGTGAGCCATGAACAATTCATTGTGTTCGGCGCCAACGCGTTTGCCATCATGGGGCTGCGAGCGCTGTACTTCTTATTCGCCGACATTAAAGATCGTTTCCGCTACCTCAAGCCAGCGATCTCGGTGTTGCTGATGTATGTAGGCGCAAAAATGCTTGTTGCACACTGGTACCACTTGCCAACGCTGGTTTCGCTCGGTTTCATCCTCACGGTGATGACAGTGGCAATAGTGGCTTCTGTAATTCACGACCGCAAGCACTATTCTCCACAGGGTGGCAATAGCTGACGAAGACATTGAACGACTCCGGGACACGGTGTCGTTGGTTGATGTTGTTCAGTCGTATTTGCCCTTACGCAGAGTTGGGCGCAATTGGGTAGGGCTGTGCCCGTTCCACGCCGAGAAATCCGGCTCGTTCAATGTGCGCGAAGAGACGAAGCGTTATCGCTGTTTTGGTTGTGGCGCTGCAGGCGACGTATTCAAGTTCGTGCAAGAAATTGAACACCTCGATTTCGTAGGTGCTATTGAACACCTAGCCAACAAAGCTGGAATTCAGCTGAACTACACTACTGGCGGTCAAAGCAAGGATCGACAGCGCCGTAAACAACTCGTTGAAGTGATGAACAAGGCGGTGGAGTGGTATCACGATCGACTGTTGAACGCTCCAGATGCGCGAGCAGCACGCGACTATTTGCGTGAGCGCGGTTTGTCTGGCCATGTAGCACGTCAATTTAAAATTGGTTGGGCGCCAGATGATTGGGATGCCATGAGCAAGGACATCGGTGTGCCGATTGATTTGCTTCAGGAAGTTGGTCTTGCCTTTATCAATAAACGCGGACGTCCGCAAGATTCATTTCGTGCACGAGTACTCTTTCCTATTTTTACCGACGCTGGTGACGCAGTTGCATTTGGTGGTCGCATTCTTCCGGGAAGTACCGACCCTGCGAAATACAAGAACTCGTCAGAGACCACCATTTATGCAAAATCAAAAACGCTGTACGGACTGAACTGGGCGAAACAAGACATTGTCACGGCAGACGAAGTAATTGTGTGCGAGGGTTATACCGACGTCATCGGTTTTCATCGCTCGGGAATCACTCGTGCAGTTGCAACGTGCGGTACTGCACTGACTGAAGAGCACGTTCGACTGCTTAAACGATTTGCCAACAAGGTGGTTCTTGCATTCGACGCAGACAATGCGGGTCAGGGTGCCGCTGAACGTTTCTATGAATGGGAGAGTCGCTACAAAGTGCAGGTGAGTGTTGCCAAGTTCCCAGATGGAAAAGATCCGGGAGACCTTGCGTCTAGTGACCCAGAAGCTTTGGCAACTGCAATCAAAAATGCCCAACCATTTTTAGGATTCCGCTTGCAACGAGTGTTGAACGCTGGATCCATTGCAACACCTGAAGCACGCTCGCGAACCGCCGAGCAGGCAATGGCTGTCATCAACGAGCATCCCGACATGAACGTGCGCAAAATTTATGCTGGCGAAGTTGCGAGCCATGTAGGCATTGCAGCAGCAGATTTGGTGAAGCTTGCAGAACGCGGTTCGCGTCGCCCTGAAATTCGTACCGTTACCCCAACACAATCGGGACACAAGCGGGAAAGTGCCGAATTTGTGGTGTTGGCGCTCATGATTCAAGACTGGAATCTCATTGCATCGTGGATGAACGAGGCGCTATTTGCCGATGATGTGTACCGCAGGGCGTTTCTGGCACTGATTGCTACCGAGGGCGAACTGAACGCAGCCCTGGAGGCGGCAGACCCGGAAGCCCGAGAAGCATTGGAGCGGGCAGCCGTTGCTGACGTAGAGTCGCAACCAGATGCTGAAGCATTTAATCTCATTTCTGCGGCGGTGCGTCGAGAATTATCGCATCGTGTCAAGAACGTTGATCCTGAACAAATCCGGGTTGACCGTGAGGCTCGGTTGCTGCTTGAGCAGATGGAGAATCCGGCAATATCGCACGATGCAGCCGAGCAACTATTGGGTTGGCTCAAAATGTGTATGAGTGAGCATTCATGAGAAGCTCAATTTCGAATGATTCTGGTCCTGATGCTGTACGGATGTATCTCAATGAAATTGGACAAGTGGACTTGCTCAATGCAGAAGACGAACGCCGACTGGGCAAACTGATCAAAGACGGAATTGCTGCGCAGGCGGAGCTTGATGCAAGCGATGGAAAACTTGGACTACGTGAGCGCCGCGCGTTGCAGCGCGAGATCAAGGAAGGCGAGAAGGCCAAAGAGCACATGGTTCGCGCCAACCTTCGCTTGGTCGTTTCCATCGCCCGCCGCTACGACCGCAAAGAACTGCAACTCGCTGACCTAATTCAAGAGGGCAACATCGGCTTGATGCATGCTGCCGATAAATACGACTTCGAAAAGGGTTTCAAGTTTTCGACATATGCAACCTGGTGGATTCGTCAGGCAATGACCCGCGCAATGGCCGATCAGGGACGCAACATTCGCATTCCTGGTCACATGATGGAAGTTGTCAATCGCGTGCATCGAGTAGAGCGCGAACTTGCCGCAGAACTTGAGCGTGACCCACTGCCCGAAGAAGTTGCTGTTCGCTGTGGCCTTACGGTGGACAAGTTGCTTGAAGTGATGCAAATTGCACTCACGACAACAAGCCTTGATGCACCTGTGGGAAGCGACACAGATGATTTAACCGTGGGTGACACCATTGCCAGCCAAAACGAAAATAATGACCCGCAGGAAATTACCGAGAAGGCATTGCTCAGCGAGGCAGTGGAGCGCACACTCAGTGACTTGCCGCCGCGTGATCAGGAGATCGTTGCCATGCGATTTGGCATTGGCAAATACATAGGCCAAGTGCACACGCTGGAAGAAGTTGCCAAGATTCAAAAGGTCACGCGCGAGCGTGTTCGACAAATTGAGCAGAAAACCCTTGCTCGACTCCGTCACCCGCATAACAGCGCCAACCTGCGCGCGTTTATGGATGACAACTAGCCTGTAACCATGAGTAACGCTCCAGGCACCGCGCGGCGCAAAGCCTCGGACTGGAAAGTAGTCACTGTCACAAAGGACGGGCGGGGAAGCAGCAAACCCGATTACATCGTGACCGAAGAACCGATGGAAATTCGTGCCGAAGGCCCAGGCCAAGAACCGCAACAGATCTCGGTCACCATGCGCACTCCTGGAAATGACTTCGAGCTTGCTGTCGGCTTCCTGTTTACCGAAGGAATGGTGCAGCAGCCAGACGATGTGCGCACGGTGAAGTATTGCGAACTTGTTGAAGGGGAAGAACAGAAATACAACATCGTTACGGTTGCTCTGTCGCGTGGGTTTGATATGGCGCTTGCTCGGCGAGCCATGGTTACTTCATCAAGCTGTGGTATTTGCGGCACCGAATCGATAGATCAGTTGCTCCAAGCCACCACACCGGTCGATCGCGAGAGTGGTCCAGTTATTACTGCAGAAACGCTGATGCGCATTTCAGATTCGGTGCGTAAGTCGCAACCAACGTTTGATCGCACGGGCGGTCTGCACGCGGCCGCACTCTTTGATGCCAATGGAAATATCTCACTCGTTCGCGAAGACATCGGACGCCACAACGCGGTGGACAAAGTGATTGGTGCAAGCGTGTTAGCAAAGACGGTTCCACTAATCAAACATGGACTGTTTTGTAGCGGTCGATTGTCGTTTGAGATTATTCAGAAAGCAGTGATGGCGCGTATCGCTTTCATTGCTGCAGTCGGTGCGCCTTCAAGCTTGGCGGTAGAGACCGCAGACGCTTTGGGAATCACGCTTGTTGGGTTTTTGCGTGATGGCAAAGCCAACGTGTACACCCACGAACACCGAATACAGATGTAACTAGCTAAACGTTGCTTGTGCGCTTGCAGTTTTACGCAACACTTCTTCATCAAGAGTGAAACCAAGACCTGGTTTGTCTGACAAGTGGATCCAACCCTCACCGTCGGCTTCGATGGTCTCAGTCATGATGTAGTCGCGTCGCGCTGTTGACCACTCTGGTGGATCAAATGGGAATTCAATAAACGGTGCGCCAACGGTGCCTGCGGTGAGATGCAAGTTGGCCATAACGCCAATTCCATTACCCCACGTGTGCGGAGTGAAGATCTTTCCTGCAGCAGCAACTTCTTTTGCGAACTTTGCAAGTCCGGTGATGCCTTGTGTGCATACGGCGTCTGGTTGGAACACATCGAAACATCCACGCTGTAATAATTCGCGGAATTCGTATGGTTCACGCGTGAGTTCGCCACCAGCAATGCGGATCTTCACACGTTTGCGTAGCTCTGTCATGCCTTCATAGTCGCCACGGTGGAGTGGCTCTTCCATCCAGTACACGCCATGGCTTTCAAGAACCAGTGCAACGGCAGTTGCATGATCAATGCTCCACGGCGTCGCCGTGTCCCATGGCATGCGCCAGCCTTGGTTGCAGTCCACCATAAGTTCAAGGGAGTCGCCCAGGTCTTCGCGAATGGCCTTGATAATTGCAAGGTCATCTTCAAGATTTGGTCGTCCAAAGCGAATCTTTAGTGCAGGAAATCCAAGTTCGCGAGCCTGGCGCGCAACCTTGACCATGTCGGGAAGACTGCGATGAACGCCAGAGGATGCATAAGCGCGGATCTTGTTGCTGAACCCACCGATCATCTTCCAAACAGGTTCGCCTTTGATCTTGCCCATCAAATCCCACAAAGCCAAGTCGAGTGGCCACGGCCTGCCCGCATGAAACTCAATGTTCGACAACACCGCTGCATGGCGCTCTATGTTCAGTGGGTCTTCTCCAATGAAGTAGCGCTGATAGTCGGAGAAGCCATACATGGAGTCGCCAGACCCAATACCGCAATTGCCGGCATCGTCGAATACGCGAACGATGGTGGCAGGGAATTGGGTGCGTGGGCGAGTGTCCCACGAAGCAGGAAACGGTGGATCAAGCGGCAACTGGTGGTGCGTGATCTCGATTCGAGTAATCGTGGACATGGTGTGCTCCTGAACTAGGCGCGCATACGCGAGCCGCTTGGATCCAAGACAGGCTCGAGTTGCAACGTTGCTGGGCGGAGTTTGCCAATGATTTCAATTTCGAAACCAGTTGTTCCTTCTGCCGCAAGTTCGGTTGGGATGTAACCAAGTGCAAGTGACACTCCGGAGTAGTGGGCGTAACCACCAGAGGTGATCCAGCCAACAACATTTCCGTTGTGCCATACCGGTTCGTCACCGATGACGTCCGCTGGACGCTCAGGGTCGACTTCAACCTTGAACATCACGAGCTTGCGCTTTGGACCGCCGTTTTTCATTTCAGCTTCAACTGCGGCGCGACCAATGAATTCATGATCGAACTTCATTGCACGGTCCATGCCGGCTTCGAGCGGCGTGTAGATCGGGCGGTATTCGCGAAACCACGTGCCGAAGTTCTTCTCGAGACGCATGGTGATGAGTGCGCGGAATCCGAACAATCGCATGTCGTATTCTTTGCCTGCTTCCATGATGAGGTCGAACAGGTAGCGCTGGTACTCCGGCGCGATCCACATTTCGTAACCCAAGTCACCGGTATAGGTCATGCGCGACAGCCAAATTGGCGCCATGCCAATGTTGACCTTGCGGAATGCCATGAACGGGAAGTCTTTGGTTGCAAGTGATGTGTCGGTGAGCTTCTGCAACAGGTCACGTGAACGTGGGCCTGCAACAGTGAGACCAACCATCGACAACGACAAGTTTTCGAAACGAATTGCGCTGTCCTTTGGTAGGTGAGCAATGAACCAACGTGGGTGATGCACTTCTGCGGCTTGCGAACCGAACAAGAAGAACTCTTCCTCGCCAATTCGTGACACCGAGAACTCGCCAACGATCTTGCCTTCTGGGTTGAGCATCGCGGTAAGAACGGTGCGTCCAATCTTTGGCAATGCGTTAGTGAACAAGCTGGTGAGCCAAGCTGCTGATCCTGCGCCGCTCACTTTGTACTTCGCAAAGTTTGATGCTTCGGAGAAGCCAACGCGTTCGCGAACGGCCTTTGATTCTTCGGCAACGTTGTTGAACGCGTTCGAACGGTAGAACGTGACGTCTTCCTTTGGTTCTTTGCCCTTGTCCTGGAACCACAGCGGGTGCTCAAGGCCAAAACCTGCGCCCATCACTGCGTTGTGTTCGATCAAGCGGTCATAGATAGGAGTGGTGAGCAATGGACGTGCCGCTGGAAGCTCTTCGTTCGGGAAGGTGATGCGGAAACGACGTGAATAGTTTTCGCGCACCTTACTGTTGGTGTACGCAAGCGTTGCGAAATCACCGTAACGAGCAACATCCATACCCCAAATGTCTGCACCTGGATCTCCATGAACCATCCAGTTAGCAAGCGACAGACCAACGCCGCCACCCTGTGACAAGCCAGCCATAACTGCGCAAGCCGACCACATTCCTGGCATGCCCTTAATTGGACCAACAAGCGGGTTGCCGTCTGGGCTGAAGGTGAATGGACCGTTGACAAACTTTTTGATTCCTGCGCGACCAACGGCAGGGAAGTGAGCGAATCCGCGTTCGAGTTCTGGAGCAATTCGCTCGAGGTCGTGTGGCAACAACTGAAACACGAAATCCCATGGAGTGTCTTTTGCAGCCCATGGACGGTTGTCTTGCTCGTAGGTTCCAAGCAAGATGCTTTGGCCTTCTTGACGTGCATAAATTTCGCCAGCGAAGTCGATCATGTGTGGCAATTCCTTGCCATGTGTTTTGTTGTATTCGATGACTTCGTCCATTGGCTCAGTCATGAGGTAGTGGTGTTCCATTGCCAACACTGGCAATTCAAGTCCGACCATGCGACCAACTTCTCGCGCCCACAAACCACCGGCGTTCACTACATGCTCGGTATGGATCTCACCCTTGTCGGTGTACACAGTCCACGTGCCGTCTTGGCGCTGCTTGATGTCGTTCACCATGGTGTTGGTGTATACCTCGGCTCCACGGTTGCGAGCGCAAATTGCGTAAGCGTGTGTAACGCCGTATGGGTCGACTGAACCTTCGTCTTCGTCGTACAACGCACCAACGAAGTACTTCTCTTCAAGCAGTGGGTTGAGTTCTTTTGCTTCCTTCATGGACAGCATTTCCATCTTCATACCCAAGTAACGACCACGTGCCATCGCCATCTTCAACCAGTCAAGGCGTTCTGGCGTGTCAGCGAGTTGCAAACCACCCGGCAAGTGAATGCCGCAGTTCTGGCCAGACTCAGCTTCAATTTCCTTGTACAAGTTGACGGTGTATTGCTGAAGGCGAGCAACGTTTGGGTCGCCGTTCAATGTGTGCATACCGCCTGCTGCGTGCCAGGTGGATCCTGCAGTGAGTTCTTTGCGCTCCACCAGCACAACATCGGTCCAACCTGCTTTGGTGAGGTGATAGAGCACTGAAGCTCCTACGACGCCACCGCCTACAACTACTACGCGTGCTGATGTTTTCATGATTGATGTCCTTCCGTATTAAACGTAAATCTGTTTACTAAAAATCGGTTGCCACGCCGCCCTCGGCGAGGCGACGTTGCTTGAACTCCAACAGTTCTTGATGAATTGCTGGGTCTAGTTCTGGTGCAACAAACTCATCGAGGTAAGCCTGCGCAAGTTGCTTGGCCTTTTGGTCGGCTGTTGGCTTGCCGGCTTCTTCCCATGACTCGTAGTTGCGCCAGTCAGAAATCAGTGGCTTGTAGAACGCATCGCGGAAGCGGTCTTGCGTGTGTTGCGTGCCGAAGAAGTGACCGGCTGGTCCAACTTCTTGAATCGCTTCAAATGCAAGCGTTGAATCGTCAACAACGATTGGCTCCAAGTAGTCGGCAACCATTGCGAGCAAGTCGGCATCGAGTACAAACTTCTCGAGTGAAGCGTGAAGTCCGCCTTCCATCCAGCCCGCGCCGTGCATCAAGAAGTTCACGCCGCCTTGAATTGCACCCCATAGCGAGAACACACTTTCGTATGCTGCCTGAGCATCCAGTGCATTTGCTGCGCACACGTTGCTGGAGCGGAACGGAACCTTGTAACGACGTGCGAGTTGTCCGCCAGCCATTGCGGTGCGCATGTACTCAGGAGTTCCAAATGCTGGTGCACCCGACTGCATGTCGACATTTGACGTGAAACCGCCGTACATCACTGGTGCACCAGGACGCACCAGTTGCGTGAACACCATTCCGGCAAGTGCTTCAGCATTTTGCAGCGACAAGGCACCAGCAAGTGTGATTGGCGCCATTGCTCCAGCAAGCGTGAACGGTGTGATGACGATGATCTGGTTGCGTGCCGAGTATTCCATGATGCCTTGCAACATCGGAATGTCGAGGCGCAACGGCGAGGAAGAGTTGATGATGGTGAACACCGATGGCTCTTTGTCCAGAGTTGCGTCGTCGATACCGCGCACGATGCGTGACATCTCCAACACGTCTTGGTTGCGCTGACGACCGAGGCTGTAACAGTGAATCGGCTTATCGGTCATGGTGAGCATGTCGTACGTGCATTCCAAGTGACGAATAGAGGAGTGCAAGTCAACTGGTTCAACTGGGTAGCCCGCAGTGAAGTGCACGATGTTGAAACTCTGCGTGAGCTTCAGTAGATCTTGGAAGTTCTGTCGGTTGCCTGCATGGCGAGTTCCGTCTAGTTCCATGAAGTTTGGTGGGCTTGCAACCGAGCCGAAAGCCATCCAGTCGCCACCAATGTTGAGCGTGTGGTTTGGGTTGCGTGAGTGCAACTTGAATTCACTTGGGCACGTTTTGATGGTCTCAACAACAAAGTCCGGGTCAAAGCGAACTCGGTTGTCAGAAATTTTTGCTCCGCCAGATTTGGCGATCAGCTCAAGTGCCTCAGGGAGTAAAAAGTCGATACCAATGTCGGAGAGCACGCGAAGCGATGCGTGGTGAATTGCTTCAACCTCGTCATCGCTGATGACTTTGGTTGGCGCATATTTCATTCGTGGCTGGCGAAATGCCTTCTGTTCGGGAAGTCGAGAGCGCGGACCTGCTGCTTGACGTTCACGTCCGCGGCGACGCGGCCCACCAGTTTCGACTTCGGTCACGATGTCCCTCAATTTGGTTAACGGGCCCGAAAGTTCGGGCCACACAAGGAGGAAACACTACAACCAACACCTGATTTTTGCCATATTGCATATGGCATTAAGGCAATTGTGAAAGAGAATTACCCGCGTCGGCGGCGAATTTCCTCAGAGATTGCGGGCACAATTTTGTGCAGGTCGCCAATAACCGCATAACCAGCCTTGGTCACAATGTTGGCTTCCTTATCGGTGTTGATGGCAAGGATGTTCTTCGATGCCATTGCGCCTACCCAGTGCTGGATGGCCCCGGAAATTCCGCAAGCAATATAGATGTCTGGAGCAATTCGGGTGCCGGTTTGGCCGACCTGGTCGGTGTGATTACGCCAGCCGTTGTTGGTAACCGCGCGCGAGCAGCCAACAACTCCGCCCAGCAGCCCCGCAAGTTCTTCGAGCGGAGCAAATGCTTCTGCCGAACCAACACCGCGACCACCACTAACTACAACAGGCGATGTTGCAAGTGTGACGCCAGCAACGCGTTCTACTCGGTCTTGCACGAATGAATGCATCACCGAATCGTTCAGTTCAACATCATGCACGGTGTTGGTTGCGTTTGCAGTTGATTCAACTGCTTCAACCGTGTGGTTGGCGAGTGTGACCAACTTTATTTCGGCATCAACTTCAGACTGTTCGAGCAATGAACCGCCCCAACGTGCGCGAACTACTTTCAATGGTTGTGAACCAGTAAATGCAGCATCAAATTCAATGCAGTTCATTGATGCAGGTAAATCGAGTCGCGCTGCAACTTGTGCAATAACTTCGTGGCCGCGTTCGGTGCCTGTTCCTATGACGACTTGTGGTGAAGTTGCACGAACAACTTGCGCAATCGCTTCGCCCCACGCTTCTGGTCCGAAGTCGGTGAGTGCTGCATGGTGTGCTTGATGTACGACAGTCGCTCCGTATTGTGCAGCAACGGTTGCAAGTGCGTCTGCATTTGCTCCGACGGTCACCGCTTCGAGCGAAGTGCCCATTTGCGTTGCAAGATTGCGGGCTGCTGTCAGCACACCAAGTGATGCTGAAGCAATCGTCCCACGATCGTGTTCGATTACGGCAAGAACGCTCATTTGAACACTCCCAGTTCTTCAAGCAAGTCAACAACTGCAGAAGCCGCTTCTGGTCCAGTACCCAAAATTTGAGTATTGCTTACGCGTTCTGGTGGACGTTGCAATTGAATCATTTTCAATCCGCCAATTGAGCCCGTCGATTCTGTTCGTGTGACATCAACTTTCTTCGAAGCCAAGCGACCTTTCATAGTCGGGTAGCGGGGAAGATTGATTCCTTCTTTCACTCCAACAGCCGAAGGCATTGGCAACAGGTAGATCTCTTGGCCAGCGTCGCTTTCGCGGCGAACCTTGGCAACGGTTCCTTCGATGTCGAGACCTTTTGCACCATTCACCATTGGGCGACCAAGTTTGAGGGCCACACGAATACC